>NZ_CP016777.1:337004-674009 GCF_002288225.1 Candidatus Planktophila dulcis | reverse complement strand
ATGCAATGCCAACGGCTACGAATGTATTGAGTCCTAGACCTGTTGCAAGAGCCATCGGGTAATTACCGACAAGACCCATGAGGATCGTAAGGACACCAGCCATGAGAGCTGTCATCGCCGCAACGAGAGCTAGGTTAGGAGCATCTCCGCCACCGATGAACTTGCCATCAGCATCTTTTGCAAGACCGATGATGAGTGGATTGAGGGCGACGATATATGCCATCGTGAAGAATGTAACGAGACCACCGCGAACTTCACGTCCGACGGTTGAGCCACGTTCTGATATTTTGAAGAAAGTATCAAGCATGACGAACCTTCCTGATTTTGGTAACGGGGGTGTTTGCGACCCCGTGTGAAGTGACGGCTCACAGACCGAGGGAAGATGAGATGAGGTTAGTTCAGCAGATAGTTACTTGCGGGTCAGGCGCGCAACAATGCCGAGGAATATCGCCACAGATTGACCAATAAGCAGGGCAAAGAGGGCGGTTCCTATGCCTACGCGCCCACCCATGAGCCAGCCAATAGTCAAAACGACAAGCTCAATACCCATGCGAACGCGACCGACGCGAATGCCGGTCTTGAAGTGGATACCGGTCATAGCGCCATCTCGTGGACCAGGGCCTAGACCACAGGTGATGTAGAGGGCAGAACCTAGACCCACCATCGCAATACCCACGAGAGCGAATACAACTCCAGCCAAGGTGCTGGTCTGTTTCGGAAATATATGAGTTCCGATTTCAATGAACGCTGCAATCAAAACAATATTGGAAAGTGTTCCAAACCCCGGCTTCTCATTAAGTGGAATCCAGATCAAGAGAACAAAGATGCTGATGATTGCTGTGGCCCAACCAATACTTAAGCCGGTCTTATAGGTAAGACCTTGAGAAAAGACAGTCCAGGGAGCATTTCCCACATCACCTTGCACTAGCAAAGAATCTCCGAGACCGAAGATTGCAAGACCAAAGAAGAGGATGGCAACTCGAGAAAGGGATAACTGCCAACGATGGTCGGCACGCCACGGGGTGATGGGAACCGTCTTATGAGGCTTGAAGAAGGCTATGACATCACTGAAATGCATTTGGAGAGTCTATAGTTAAACAATGTTTGCAGGCGTCGGTACGTTGATTAATGTTGTTGCAATTCTCATTGGTTCATCCATTGGAATCCTGGCTGGTGCACGTATCACCAAGAAATCGCAGAGCCTAATCACTGATGTCCTCGGTTTAATTACTGCACTCGGTGCTGCCTCCGCACTCTCTCCCTTGTGGTCGCCAACTTTTGAAGCAGCTCTTCCTAAAAGCTCAGCGCTCCTTGTCATCTTGGCATCGATGCTGATCGGTGGACTCATTGGTTCAGCGCTCTCACTGGAAACGCGGCTTGATGCTTTCGGCGAGAACTTGCGCACGAGATTTAAGGCTTCGCAAGAGAGTCCATTTGTTGAAGGGTTTGTCACCGCATCACTTCTCTTTGTCATCGGCCCTCTAGCCATTCTAGGAAGCGTGAGCGATGGGATGTCTCAGGGGATAGATCAACTCATTCTCAAATCATCACTCGACTTTTTCGCGGCAATGGCATTTGCATCAACCCTGGGTTGGGGCGTTGCAGCATCTGCAATTCCTGTTGCTATCTATCAGGGATTTTGGACGATCATCGGTCTTGCTGCGGGATCAGTCCTGTCGCAATATCAAATTGATGCGATGACAATCTGTGGGGGATTGATGCTCGTTGGAATCTCACTCAGACTCCTGGATATCAAGAGGATTCCAGTGGCGAACTTATTGCCGGCACTTGTTATCGCACCCGCTCTCGCCACCGTGTTACACCTCATTAAATAGTTGAAGCGTCAATCACAAAGCGATACTTCACATCGCTAGCAACTGTGCGCTCGTATGCTTCATTGATGTAGTCAGCCTTGATAACCTCAACATCACTGACAATATTCTTCTCACCACAGAAATTGAGCATCTCTTGAAGCTCTGGAATGCCACCAATCATTGACCCGGCAATTCCACGTCGACCATTCAGAAGTGTTCCCACATTGACCGCATAGGGCTTACCAGGAAGACCGATAACAACGAGAGTTCCATTGAGCTTTAGAAGTGAGATGTACTTATCGATATCAATCTCAGCGCTGACGGTATTGAGAATCACGTCGAATGATTTCGAATGAGTCTTGAATACTGATTCATCGTTGGTTGCTACGAAGTGGTGTGCACCCATAGACAAGGCATCATCTTTCTTCTTGGGAGAGTGTGAAAGGACTGTGACTTCTGCTCCCATAGCAACTGCAAACTTCACACCCATATGTCCCAAACCACCGAGTCCCATCACAGCAACTTTCTTTCCAGGACCAACCTTCCAGTGCTTGATCGGTGAGTACAAAGTGATTCCCGCACAGAGCAGGGGAGCCACGCCTTCGAGTGGAAGATTGGCTGGGATGTGAACTGCATAATCTTCATTTATGACAAATCGATTGGAATATCCACCCATAGCCGGCGTCTTTCCATCACGTTCTAATTGGTTATAGGTACCAGTCATTCCCTCTAAGCAATACTGTTGCAAACCAGCGACACAGTTCTCGCATGTGCGACAAGAGTCAACGAATACGCCAACTCCAATTTTGTCCCCGACTTTGAACTTTGTTACGGATGCTCCAACAGAGGTGACAGTGCCTGCGATTTCATGACCTGGAACCATGGGAAATATGGCAGGACCCCACTCTTCGCGTGCCTGGTGAATGTCGCTATGGCAGATACCTGAATAAGCAATGTCGAGAGCAACATCGTGCGCTCCAACTTCGCGCCGATCGAACTCATAAGGAACCAATGGCTTACGGGCTTCCATAACTGCATATGCGCGTGTATTCATTATCTGCCTATCTATGTTGGAGGTGTGAGCTATTCGGTAAAGGGGAGTGGGTCACTGCTGATATGTCCTGCGCGTGAGGCGCGAGCTGTTACTTGGCGCATATGGTGGCGGCGACAGAGAACTTCATAGGCGATCTCATCACTCTTACCCACATCACCGACAACCACCTGTTCACCTTCTGTGACCATAACGCCATTCACAGTTCGGGCATTATGTGTTGCACGCGAGCCACACCAGCAAAGAGCTTCCACCTGGAGCGTATTCACGCGATCTGCCAGCTCAACCAGCCTTGCAGACCCAGGAAAAAGTTTTGTTCTAAAGTCTGCGAGGATTCCGAATGCATACACATCTATCCCAAGACCATCAACGATCTTTGCGAGGCCATCTATCTGTTCAGGTTGGTAGAACTGGGCTTCATCACAGATGATGTAATCAATACGATCACCCATAGATAGATGCTCAACAACAAATCTATGAATATCGAGTTCTGGCTCAACTTCGATCGCTTCAGATTGCAGACCTAAACGCGAACTTATGACGCCAGTTCCAGCGCGATCTTTATTGGTAAAGATCAATCCAGTGCGACCACGGCTCTTGTGGTTATGGGCGGTCTGCAAGGCAAGAGTCGACTTTCCACTATCCATAGTTCCGCAGTAATAGATTAATTCAGCCACGGCGGCATCTTGCCACTTTTTTGATGGGGATGCTCATTTAGGAGGTTGCGAATACTCCAAGACGAGTCAGCGCCTTTTCAAACTGGGGAGATAGTTTGCGAGCCATTGCAACACTCAGGTGAGAGGAGTCACGATAGACAACGGTGGAACCGATTATTCCTGGACATGAGGGAGTACACAGCCACGGGTTTGGATCTATCTGCTGGTAACCAGATATGAAAATTGGCGTTGAACGTTCAGAGCCATTACATCGGTCGAACTTGCCAGCTGCAATACAGCTTGGAATATCTCTATTTGGGTGAGGAGTGTCAGCGATCGAGATGATGTGAGGAGAAGATCCACGAAGTGAGGACAGAGTCTTTCTCAATCCTTCACGCCACCATGAAGTTCGGTCTGTATATCCAGAAGGAATGTCGAAATATTGCATGCCAGCAACAATGACAGCTTCGGGATTAATTGCCTTAATTCTCTTAAATGCGTAATCGCGCCAGGCGGAGCAGTCAGCGTTCTTGTATTCCCCGGTGTCTACCTTGCGAACGGCAGGACCTGGGCATGCTGACTTGGTGAGGGAGATCAATTCAAAATCCTTCTCCAGTCCTAGTTTTTCAAGTGTGGGCATCCATTGAGCCGCGTGTGAATCACCGAAGAGAACGATCTTGCGCTTGGAACCGATGGAGCCATATCGACATTCTGGAGAAGTTATCTCACCATTATTAACATGGCAATCGTCTTCATACACAATCGGCTTTTGCATCACCTCAGTAAGCGAGTAGATAGTTCCATTAGGCAACTTGATCAAATCAGAATGCGATGTGTAGATACCGAGACTAATGGCAAGGGATAAGGCAGTTGCGATTGCACCACTACGAATAATCGTTGTGGACTTCGGCTGCGAATGGCGCAGAGGCTCTTCTATGAATCGATGAGTGAGATCTGCGAAGAGAAGTGTGGCAAGCACACAGAGGAATCGTTCATAAATACTGAGTCCTCGACCGAGATACACAACAGGCATTACCAAGAGAGGCCAATGCCATAAGTAGAGCGGATAGGAGATCGCACCCAACCATTGAACGATCCGATGGTTACCGATGAGGTTGAGAACCTTTGGCCAGGAATGCACTGCTGCAATTGAAATCGCCGTTGCAGCTACAGGAACAAGAGCTGCCGTCCCCGGAAAAGGAGTGCTGTCGCGAAATTGCAACGTTCCATAGACAAATAAAGCGAGAGCTATCCAGAGATAATTCTGCGAAAACTTGATTCGTGTGGGGATAAAGAGAAGAAGAGCGCCAACTCCGAGCTCCCACGCTCTGGTTGGAAGAGAGTAGAAAGCCCAGATAGGCGCACTCGATGTTTGATAGAGACTAAAGAGAAATGATGCAACAGTAATGAGTGCAACGCCCTTGCCAACGGTTGCGCGACCACCGCGCTTAAAGAGAGCAAATATGATGAACGGCCAGAAGATATAGAACTGTTCTTCTACCGCTAGTGACCAATAATGAATGACTACTGGTGGGATAGCGCTGAGATTCTGATAATCCATCTGCCAAAAAGCAAAGAGGTAGTTTGAAACATAGATTCCTGCCGCCGCGATATCGCGTCCGAGATCTGCTCTCATTGTGGCTGGGTAGAGATACCAAGCTGTAATGGCAGTTATCGCTAGTACGAAGAACGATGTGGGTAGAAGTCGCTTTACTCGTCGTAGATAGAAAGCTCTAAGATTGAGAGTTCCTGAATTCTCCAGCTCTCGTAGGAGCAGCCCGGTGATGAGATAACCAGAGATGACGTAAAAGATATCCACTCCGATATACCCACCACTTGTAATCTTGGCGTGATAGATAACTACGAGAACAGCTGCGAAGGCTCGTAAAGCCTGAATTTGCGGAATACGCATTACGTGATCACCAATGCATGCAGAGGCGCGCCTGGAGCGGCCTTTTCTATACGTTGGCGACCTTGAAGTGCCGGAATTTCCAAGAGAACGATGATGCTTGTGATGGTTCCACCAGCATCGGCAACAAGAGAGATCGCGGCTTCAAGAGTGCCACCCGTGGCAAGAACATCATCAATCAGAGTGACTTTAGTGCCAGGTAGAAATGCATCACGATGAATCTCAATCTCATCGATGCCATATTCCAGGCCATAAGATCGGGCAAAAGTATCTCCGGGAAGCTTTCCTTTTTTACGAATCGGAACAAAGCCAATATTTCTCTTCACAGCTAAAGCACTTGCGAGAATGAAACCTCGGGCTTCGATGCCGATAACGATCTCTGATTCTTGATCAAAGGTTGCAAGCTCTGTGATGACTGCATCCAGGGCTGCCCCATTGGAGAGCATGGGAGTAATATCTTGAAAGAGAATGCCTGGCTTTGGATAATCAGGGATGGCGCGAATGAGAGAGAGTGCGCTGTTCACATCCATTTTGATATCCAACCACCGTAACTGTGTCCGAACGGGGACTTGAACCCCGAATCCCTTGCGAGAACTAGCACCTCAAGCTAGCGCGTCTGCCAATTCCGCCACCCGGACGAGTAACCCGCTCGCTTTAGATTCGAAGTCTAAGCGTTCAGGCCGAAATAACTGGGTAACTATATCTAGCCGTGCCTTCTCGCGCAAAAGTGAGCCGAGCCATGGAACCTATAGGGCGATAAACGAGGCAGAATACGTATATGACTCTCGAAGAAGAAGTTGTAAAGATTTGTCAGGATCTCATCCGCATTCCCTCTGTCAATTTTGGTGAAGGAAAAGGCGATGAGAAGGCAGTAGCAGAGTATGTCGTTGCATCCCTTGCTGAAGTTGGAATCCCTGCAAAGATTTATGAATCTGCTCCGAACCGTTGCAATGTCATAGCCAATATCGAAGGCTCTGACCCATCGAGACCAGGACTTGTTGTTCACGGGCATATCGATGTTGTGCCAGCAAATGCTGCTGATTGGTCTGTGGATCCATTTGCTGCAGAAATCCGTGATGGAATGATTTGGGGTCGCGGCGCTGTCGATATGAAAAACACTGATGCAATGATTCTTGCCATCATTCGTAAATGGGCGCGTTCTGGGTATAAACCACCACGAAACATTGTTCTAGCATTCTTCGCCGATGAAGAAGCGGGCATGACGTATGGCTCTCGATGGATGGCTGCGAATCATCCAGAGGTATTTGCAGGGTGCACTGAGGCGATTTCTGAGGTAGGTGGATTCTCTGTGACCGTCGGAGATGGAAAACGCCTCTATTTCGTCGAAGCTGCGCAGAAGGGAATCCACTGGATGCGACTTACTGCGGCTGGCCGCGCAGGCCACGGCTCCATGATGAATGATGAGAATGCTCTTACTGCGATTTCAGAGGCAGTAGCAAAAATCGGCAGATTTGATTGGCCACAGCGCTACACAAAGACTGTCAAAGTTCTTTTTGAAAGAATCGCTCACGCAACTGGTAAGCCCTATAACGAAGCTGATTTAAGACCGTTGCTGAAGGAGATTGGCCCCACCGCCCGCATGATCGGTGCGACGTTGCAAAATACGGCCAACCCAACAATGTTGGAGGCCGGCTATAAGGCCAATGTCATTCCTGGAAGTGCGACTGCAGTCATTGATGGCCGTTTCTTGCCCGGCTACGAAGAAGAACTCAATGAAACGATCCGATCCATTATTGGGCCTGACATCACTATCGAAACTATCTCGAGAGATATCGCACTTGAGGTTGAGTTTGAAGGCGATCTAGTTGAATCAATGTGCGCTGCCATTACGCGTCATGATCCTGAAGGAGTTCCTGTGCCATATTTGATGAGCGGTGGAACAGATAATAAAGCACTCTCAGAGTTGGGAATCATTGGCTATGGATTTAGTCCTCTAAAACTTCCAGCAGATCTTGATTTTATGGCGCTCTTTCACGGAGTAGATGAGCGGGTACCGATTTCTGGTCTTGAATTTGGAGTCAATGTTTTAGCTGACTTCCTAGAAAACTGTTAAGGCGCAGATATTTCATTGAGTGCATCACGCACGATATCTGGCAATGTGATTTCCTCTGAAGTAAGGATTCCTCGTAGTTGAGCACCCGTTCGTGCGCCAACGATGGCGCTGGTGATGCCTGGCGTATCTCTCACCCAAGCAAGTGCAACTTCAAGGGGTGCAAAACCTAGACCCTCTGCAGCAACTGCAACTGCCTCCACAATACGTTGAGGTTTCTCGCGCAGGTATGGTTCAACATGCTTCACAAAGTGCGGAGCTGCAGCGCGTGAATCACTTGGAATTCCCTTCCGGTATTTACCGGTGAGCACTCCTCGTCCTAGTGGTGCCCAGGCCAAAATTCCAATTCCAGTTTCATCAGCACAGGGGAGTACCTCTAATTCGATATTTCGATTAAGAAGTGAGTACTCGACTTGATGCGTAACGATGGGCGCCTTAGCTGAATTTGTCTCTTGAATAGTTATCGCCCTCGCACTTTGCCATCCTGAGAAATTGGAGATTCCCACATACCGCGCTTTACCGGAGGTATATGCGTAATCGAGAGCCGAGAGTGTGTCTTCCAGTGGATTGTGAGGATCCCATGAATGGATCTGCCAGATATCTACATAATCGGTCTCAAGGCGAGCAAGGGATTTATCGAGTTCTGCAATAAGAGTCTGGCGCGAGTTATTCACGGTGCGCAATCCTTCAGGAAATGTGACTCCAGCCTTGGTGGCAATGGCAACATCATCGCGTTTAAAGAGAGTGCCTATCAGACCGCCAATAACGCGTTCGCTATCGCCATCGCCATACGTGGATGAGGTGTCAATGAAATTACCGCCAGCTTCAATGAATGCGCGACATTGATCCGCTGCTTCATGGGTATCAGTATCTCGACCCCATGTCATCGTCCCAAGACCTAATCGGGAGAGTGAGAGGCCACTCTTGCCTGCTCTTCTCATCTCCATGAGCCAGACCCTAGCAATAGAAGGGTTGAAAATTCGTTATTAGAAATAGCACGGTAATCTTCGTGTTGTGGCCCGCTTAGTATTTATTCGACATGCACATTCAACAGCCAATGATGCTGGGATCTTAAGTGGGCAATTACCTGGAATCTCTTTGAGTAAAGAAGGACGGAAGCAGGCCGAGCTACTTGTTGAACGATTAGGCTCCAGTGAATTCGACAGTATCCGAGTCAGTCCCATGCAACGCTGTGAAGAAACGATTGCGCCATGGCTTAAATCTGGGTATTCGCGAGGTCTTAAAGCTTACGAAATTGATGAGTCATTGATTGAAGTTGATTATGGAACATGGAGCGGGCGAAAACTCTCAAGTCTTTCCCGCGAGAAGATGTGGAAGATAATTCAAGATAAGCCGAGCACCGTGCAATTTCCCGAAGGTGAACGCATCAAGGCAATGCAAAAGCGAGCTCTTGGCAGCATCATGCAAGCTGTGGACGATAAGAAGAATGGAACACATCTATTCGTCTCCCATGGTGATGTTCTCAAAGCGGTTGTGGCATCACTTCTTAAAATCAAGCTCGATGATTTCCAATCCCTGGTTATCGATCCAGCTTCAGTGACAATAATTGACTTCGATGGGAGTAAATCTCGTCTGTTAGCTTTTAACGACACTCATAGCTCTATCGCGCCCATGACCAAGATGGAGAAGTCTACGAAGATGCTCCTCGGTGGTGGTGCTCGCAAGTCACGGGCAACAAAGAGATGACTTCGCGCATCCTTCTCTTTGATCCGGTGGAAAGGTTTGTCGCCGGCACTGTTGGCCAACCTGGAGAGCGAACATTCTTCATCCAAGCGCGTACCGGGGCTAGGCTCATCTCGGTCTCACTCGAGAAGACTCAAGTCCAAGCGCTTTCCGAGCGCCTTACCTACATGATCCGAGAGATTAAGCAGAGTGATCCCACCATTGTGATTCAACGGTTGACTCGCGATGACGCACCGCTTGAGACACCTATTGAAGAAGAGTTTCGCATCGGTGTTATTGGTATCGCATTTGATGCATCCCGTGAATTGATTCAGATTGATCTGCAAGCTGTCTCCGAAGGGGATGAGGAAGAACCTGATTTTATTGATGTGGATGATCTCACTGGAGATCAAGACATTATGCGTGTCCTCATCTCACCTTCGATGGCCGATCAATTCGCCAAGCGTGCAATCTCTGTTGTGAGTGCTGGTCGCTTGCCTTGTCCGTTCTGTGGTGGACCTATCGATATGCGTGGTCATTTATGTCCGCGAGCAAACGGCTATCGTCGATGAAATCTGTCCTAGAACATCTTGCCCAAGGCGAACTTGAGGTCACAGGTCGACTGGTTGATGCTTCAAATGCAACTCTGTATGGACAGTGTTCCCTTGATGAAAATTTGATGGCAGTTATTTATAAACCTGTAGCGGGAGAGCGCCCACTGTGGGATTTTCCGGATGGAAACCTTGCTCAGCGAGAATACGCGGCATATGTCATTAGTGAGATGGGAAAATTCCATGTCGTACCCCCTACGGTCCTTCGTGAAGGTCCGTTCGGTATCGGGATGGTTCAACAGTGGATAGATATTGATGAATCAGTAGATCTGGCAGAGTTCTATCGAACTGATAGTTCAGAATTGAGAAAGATGGCGCTCTTTGATGCGGTAATCAATAACACAGACCGCAAGATTGGACATCTACTTCCGATTAGCGCCGATCGGGTTCTTGGTTGCGATCATGGTGTTACTTTTCATGAAGAAGATAAGTTGCGCACAGTACTTTGGCAATGGGCCGATAAACCGTTATCAGATTCAGAAATAGAGCAACTTACTGAACTTGAGAGCGCTATCAAGAACTCGACTGAAGAATTACTCGCACTCATTACCGAAAATGAGCTGAAGGCGCTTCTAGCGCGAATCAACATACTTATACATGAGGGAACTTTTCCGTCTCCGAGTGATGAATGGCCGGCCGTTCCATGGCCTCCGTTCTAAGTTAGAGTTCATCTATGCACGCATGGCCCGATATCTATCTACCGCAATTGCCATCACGCTTTGCAGTGCCATCGCTATCACTCTTCAATACGGCATCTCAGAAGGTTGAGACGCTTCCTGAGAAGAAGCGATATCGCATGTATGTGTGCGGTATTACTCCATATGATGCAACGCATCTAGGTCACGCGGCGACTTATCTAACCTTCGACCTCATCAACAGATACTTACGGGCAACTGGCGCAACTGTTGATTTTGTTCAAAACATTACCGATATTGATGATCCGCTTCTGGAGCGAGCAAAACGAGACAATATTGATTGGAAGGATCTCGCCCGTTCACAGATTGACCTCTTTAAAGGAGATATGACAGACCTGCATGTCATTCCGCCCAAGGATTACATTGGTGTTGTTGAGGCGATGCAGCTAGTGGTCGATGCGGTTGAGAAATTGCGCAGTGCTGGCACAACGTATGAAGTTGGTTCAGATATCTATTATCGCGTTCATTCAGACGCAGAGTTCGGTCAACGTTCTCACTACTCACAAGAGAAGATGCTCACAATCTTTGCAGAGCGCGGGGGAGATCCCGACAAAGTAGGTAAAGAGGAACCCCTTGATGCTCTTGTTTGGTTATCACAAAGAGATGGAGAACCTGGGTGGTCAAGTCCTTTCGGTCCAGGTCGCCCCGGATGGCATATTGAATGTTGTGCGATTGCTCTGCATTACTTGCAACCAGACCTAGACGATGACTTTGCTATCGATATCCAAGGCGGTGGAAGTGATTTGATTTTTCCTCACCATGAAATGTCTGCCGCTCAAAGTCGCAGCATGACTAATCAGAGGTTTGCTCGAACCTATGTTCATACAGGAATGATTGGTCTTAACGGCGAGAAGATGAGTAAGTCACTGGGAAATCTTGTCTTTGTCTCGAGCCTGATTGCATCAGGTGTGAGTCCTGCAGCTATTCGTTGGGCGCTGATGCAACATCCTTTCGCCGATGATCTTATGTGGACAGATCATCTCTTGGAAGCTGCATCTATTGAGATTGAGAGATTACAACTTAATCTTGCACGCATGGAAGTTGCACCCACTGATCTAGTAATTCGAGAAATTATTGAGGCACTCTCATCAAATATCGATACACCTCGCGCTCTCAAAGCGATCACTCGGTGGATGCAGGAGACTGAATCAGGGAAAACTGGGGGAGTCGCAGGAGAACTTGGCCGCGCCCTCGATACCTTGCTTGGGCTTACTCTTTAACTCTCGCTCTGCCTGCGAAGAAATCTCTCCAGTTCACGGGCTATTGATTCACCGGTTGCTTCAGGTAGATCTGATGAATCCTTACTTTCTTCGAGAGCTTTCACATACTCCGCAACATCAGAATCTTCTTTGGCCAACTCTGTGACCTCTTCTTCCCACGCAGTAGATTCGTCATGAAGATCTCCTTGCGGAAGTGATACTTCTAGAAAATCTTCCAGCGCGTTAACGAGAGCAAGGGTCGCTTTAGGAGAAGGAGAGTTAGATGCATAATGTGGAATCGCGGCCCATAGTGAGATTGCATCTATTCCGCGACGAACACATGCATCCTGAATAACTCCAAGAATTCCCGTAGGTCCCTCATACTTACTAATCTCAACGCCAAGACGTCGAGCAATCTCAGGATGTGCTCCACTGCCGCTGACGGTGATAGGCCGTGTGTGCGGAGTATCTGCCAACATTGATCCAAGTGTGATGACCATGTCGACTTCTAAATCATCAGCGAGATCGAGAATATCTGCCGCAAAGGTCTTCCACTTCATCGATGGTTCAACACCGCGAACAATGACGAAGTCATGATCAATCTCAGGAGTGCGCAATCCAAACACTTGCGTTCCAGGCCATGTCAGACTTCTAATGTGTGAATCATCGACATAGACAGTGGGGCGATTTACTTGAAAATCATAGAAGTCTTCGGGATCCACATCAGCGATCAATTCTGGGACCACATCTGTAGATGAATCAGTCCATGATGCAAGAAGATGCGATGCAGCCCCTGTTGCTGCTTCACCTGCATCATTCCAGCCTGAAAACGCGATAACCATCACAGGTGAACGAAGACTAGGTATTTGATGAATCTCCACATCGACACCTTACGGTAACCTCAGCGCCGTGACGAGCGGAAGAGGACCTCAAGACCTCAACGAAGGCTTGCTTCGTCACGCCCTTCAAACGCGCACAGTCATTGCCGATGGAGCAATGGGAACAATGTTGCAGGCAGCTGACCCATCTCTTGAAGATTTCCAGAACCATGAGGGCTGTAATGAGATTCTCAACATCACCCGCCCAGATCTCGTGCGCTCTGTTCACGATGCTTATCTCGCTGTTGGAGTCGATGCCATCGAGACAAATACCTTCGGTGCTAACTGGGCAAATTTGGCTGAATATGGAATTGAAGATCGCATCTACGAGCTGGCATTTGCCGGTGGAAAGATTGCCAGAGAAGCAGCCGATGCTTTCAGCACGCCTGAAAAACCACGATTTGTCTTAGGTTCACTAGGGCCAGGCACAAAGCTACCGAGCCTTGGTCACGCGACCTATTCACATTTGAAGGAAAATTACTACATTGCATGCAAGGGTCTTGTGGATTCGGGAGCGGATGCTCTTCTGATTGAAACTACTCAGGATCTACTTCAGGCAAAAGCTGCAGTCAATGGTGCGCGTCAAGCGGTAGCCGAATCAAACCGCGACGTAATGCTCATAGCCCAGGTCACTGTTGAAACGACTGGAACCATGTTGCTTGGTTCTGAAATTGGCGCAGCGTTGAATGCGCTAGAACCTTTGAACATTGACCTCATTGGACTCAACTGTGCAACAGGTCCTGCTGAAATGTCTGAGCACCTACGTTATCTTTCTAAGAACGCAACGTGCGCAATCTCAGTGATGCCCAATGCTGGACTTCCCATCTTGGGCGCAAAAGGCGCCGAATATCCACTTGGTCCTGAAGAGTTAGCAACCGCACTTGAAACATTCGTCAACGATTATGGAATCGGACTTATCGGTGGATGCTGTGGCACTACACCTGAGCATCTTGCAGCAGTGGTCAATCGCCTTGATCGACATGCGGTCAAGAACCGCATCCCTGAGATAGACCCGGGTGCCTCATCTCTCTATCAATATGTTCCTTTTAGACAGGATAAGACTTACCTTGCAATAGGTGAGCGCACCAATGCAAATGGTTCACGCGCCTTTCGTGATGCGCTCATCGTTGAGGATTGGGCAACATGTGTTGAGATAGCTCGCGATCAAATCCGCGATGGGGCTCATATGCTCGATCTCTCTGTCGATTATGTCGGCCGCGATGGAGCACGCGATATGTTTGAAATTGCTTCTCGCTTTGCAACTGCCTCAACTCTTCCCATCATGCTCGACTCAACGGAGCCTGGAGTGATAAAGGCAGGACTTGAAGCCCTAGGTGGCCGCTGCGTTATTAACTCAGTCAACTATGAAGATGGCGATGGCCCCACATCTCGCTTCGCTCGCATCATGCCTTTGGTTCAAGAACATGGTGCATCTGTTGTTGCGCTGACTATCGATGAAGAAGGTCAGGCCCGAACAGCAGAGTGGAAGCTTCGAGTTGCTCGTCGCTTGATTAAGGACTTAACCGAGAACTGGAATATGAACGTTGGAGATATCTTGATCGATACTCTGACATTTCCCATCGCAACAGGGCAAGAAGAGACCCGTCGCGACGGGCTAGAGACCATTAGCGCCATAAGAACACTGAAGACAGAATTCCCCGGCGTGCAGACAACTCTTGGAGTGAGCAACGTTTCATTTGGTCTTAATCCAGCATCTCGCGTAGTGCTCAATTCAGTCTTTCTGCATGAATGTGTTGCAGCAGGTCTTGATTCCGCAATCGTTCACCCATCAAAGATCATGCCGCTTGCAAGAATTGAAGCTCGACATAAAGAAGTAGCCCTCGATCTCATCTATGACTGTCGCACATACGAAGGAGAGAATTGCACCTACGATCCACTTCAAGAGTTCCTTCAACTCTTCGAAGGTGTTGAGCTTGCCGCATCACGCAATATCCGCGCCTCAGAACTTGCAGCACTTCCACTACGCCAGCGACTTGAGCGCCGCATCATCGATGGCGAGAAGGTCGGTCTCACCGATGATCTCGACACCGCAATGACCGAGGGAATCGCACCTCTTGCAATCATTAATGAGCATCTTCTAGAAGGCATGAAGGTAGTTGGTGAGCTCTTCGGTAAGGGCGAGATGCAGCTCCCATTCGTACTCCAGAGCGCTGAAGTAATGAAATCAGCTGTTGCATACCTTGAACCACATATGGAAAAGACTGGTGATGCTGGCCGCGGTCGCATGTTGCTAGCAACCGTAAAGGGCGATGTTCACGATATTGGCAAGAACCTCGTTGACATCATTCTCTCAAATAATGGTTACCAAGTAGTTAATATCGGAATTAAACAGACCATTAATCAGATTATTGATGCAGCCCTTGAAAATGAGGTGGATGCAATTGGAATGTCCGGACTCTTGGTGAAATCAACTGTCATCATGAAAGAGAACTTGGAAGAGATCGCATCTCGTGGGTTATCTAATAAATGGCCAGTCGTTCTAGGTGGAGCAGCGCTCACGCGTGCCTATGTTGAACAAGATCTCGCTGCAATCTTCCCTGGTGAAGTTCGCTATGCACGCGATGCATTTGAAGGCTTGCGCTTGATGGATGCGATCATGGCAGTTAAACGTGGCGATGAAGGCGCAGAACTTCCCGCTCTTCGAGAGCGCAAAGTCAAAGCCGTATCGCGCAAGGATGAGATACGTCCACTAGATACGGTGCGCAGTGATGTGGCCCTCGACGTTGGAATTCCAAAAGCACCGTTCTTTGGTTCTCGCATTGTTAAGGGAATTCCGCTCGCTGATTACGTAGGAATGCTTGATGAACGCGCACTCTTTATGGGCCAGTGGGGTCTCAAGGGTGCTCGCGGTGAATTCGAAGCAATGGCTGAGACTGAAGGTCGTCCACGCCTTCGCAAACTTCTTAACGAAGTTCAATCCAATGGTTGGTTGGAAGCTGCTGTTGTCTATGGGTATTTCCCATGTGTCTCAGATGGAAACGATTTGGTTATCTTGCATCATGAAGGACCAGATGCTGGAAAAGAGAGAACTCGTTTCTCATTCCCTCGTCAATCACGTGATCGCAGATTATGTCTTGCAGACTTCTTTGCATCCAAGGATTCAGGAAAGACTGATGTTGTCGCCTTCCATGTTGTCACTATGGGTAATACGGTCAGTAAAGCAGCTAATGAACTCTTTGCAGCCGATGCCTACCGTGATTACCTAGAACTTCATGGTCTATCTGTTCAGTTAACAGAGGCTCTGGCAGAACATTGGCATGCGCGTATTCGTGAAGAGATGGCTGTTCGTGGTGATGATTCACCGGATCTGCAAGGAATCTTGGATCAGGGTTATCGCGGTTCCCGCTACTCATTTGGATATCCAGCATGTCCTGATATCGAACAACAGACTCAGCTCTGTGAGCTCCTAGAGCCCGGACGTATCGGTGTTGAACTCTCTGAGGAGTTCCAGCTCCATCCTGAGCAATCGACATCTGCAATCATCGTGCACCACCCAGAAGCCAAGTACTTCAACGCCAACTAAATCCTCGTCTTAGTTATGAGCTGGGCAGATCGCCTTAAAGAAACACCAATCACAGAGCCGTGATTTCTTTGTTGGAAAATCATTCTGTTCGATAGCTGTGAGAATTTCAGCACCAATATTCTTAAGTATCTTCTCTGTAGACTTCAGCTGGGCTTCATTCGGCTCACTCTTTACTATTTTGGAATCACCCAAGTAAATCAATTGAAGAAGGCGGGGGAGTACTCCTTCGTTCTGCCAATAGAGCAGTGCATAGACGCGAAGCTGGAAGAGCGCCTTCTCCTCCCAACCCGGCTTGGGTGATTTTCCAGTCTTGTAATCAACGATGCGAACTTCACCTGTGGGTGCGATATCAAGACGGTCGACATAGCCGTGGAGATATATCTCATCTGAGATATCTCGCTCAAGATGGAGTTCGCGATATGTTGACTCAAATGTCGATGGCTTTTCAAGCGAAAAGTAATTGGTAAGAAGTGATTGAGCGCGATCAAACCATTCCTTTTCATCAAGAACCAGAGCAGCGAGCTCCGGGGTGCCTTCTAACTGCGCACTCCACTTCTTCGGCAGGAGCTCGATAGCTGATTCAAAAGTTCGTGATTCGGCAGGTAGCTCGAAGAGATCTTCAAGTACTGCGTGAATCAACTTACCTCGCTCAGCATCGATACTGGGAGGTTCAGGGAGTTGGTCGATAGCTCGATATTTATAGAGTTGTGGGCAATTGGTGAAATCGTTCATACGACTAGGGGAGAGGCGTAACGGTTCCATCACGCAGACGATACAGCGCAGTACCGACACATGGACGACTTTCACCTAAGATGCGCATGTGTCTAATCCAGGGTATTTCAAAGCCGGCGATCGTATTCAACTCACCGATCCCAAAGGAAAGCTCTATAGCTTCACGATAACTCCTGGAAAAGAGTGGCATACCCATAAGGGCTGGATCACTCATGATGATTTGATTGGTCTTCCTGAAGGTTCGGTTGTGAGCACTACTGCAGGTTTGAAATTCACGGCATTTATTCCACTTCTTGCAGATTTCGTCTTGTCTATGCCGCGTGGTGCAACCATTGTCTATCCAAAAGATGCGGCGATGATTGTCGGCGTTGCCGATATCTATCCGGGTGCGCGAGTACTTGAAGCAGGTGTTGGAAGTGGCGCACTCACACTCTCTCTCCTTCGCGCAGTGGGTTCAGAAGGTTCAGTTCATTCCGTTGAGCGACGTCAAGACTTTGCTGATAATGCAACAGCCAACATCACAAGTTACTTTGGAGCTATGCCTACAAACTGGAGCCTGAATGTAGGTTCTGTGCAGGAACAAGAGTTCACGACCACCTTCGATCGCGTCATCCTCGACATGTTGGCGCCATGGGAATGTGTAGAAATGGCAGCGAAAGTTCTTCGTCCAGGTGGAGTATTCCTGGCCTATGTTGCAACCACGACACAACTTTCTGCAACAGCTGAAGCGTTAAAAGAGGATGGTCATTTCACAGAGCCAGAGAGTTCAGAGACAATCGTTCGCGGTTGGCATCATGAAGGTCTTGCTGTGCGTCCTCAGCAACGGATGATTGGGCACACAGGATTTCTTATCCAAAGTAGGCGCATGGCACCTGGAGTAGAGGTCCTAGCCCGAAGACGTAGACCAGCTAAAGGTGCATATGGTGTCCCGGAAGAGTGAGAGACTCATTAATCTCACGATTGCGCTCTTGGCAACGAAGAGATTTATCACTAAATCTGAAATCTTCAAGACTATTGAAGGGTACGAAGGAAGTTCTGAATCTAAAGAGAGAATGTTCGAACGAGATAAAGATGATTTACGCACTCTTGGCATAGAGATTGAAGTTGGTTCCTTCGACCCTCTCTTTAATGATGAGGCCGGTTATCGCATTAAGCAGGAGAGATACCAACTAGATCTTGGCGATATAACTACCCTTGAAATTTCTCTTCTCTCCTTAGCTGCTCAGGCATGGCAAGGAGCTTCACTAGATGATGCAGCGCAGCGCGCTCTAGTTAAGTTGAATTCACTTGGAATTGCAGTGGATGAAACAAACTTGCCGGTCTCTATACCCTTCCTCTCCGATGGCGGTTTAGATCTTCCAAAGATCACGCACGCTATTGCAGAGCACCAGATTCTTGAATTCATCTACCGAAACTATGACTTGTCGGAGGAAAATAGACGCGTGGTCCCGATAGGACTATCAACTCGCTCAGGCTACTGGTATTTGACCGGAGTAGATCAGAGCATCGAGGAGGTTCGTACCTTCCGTTTTGATCGGGTAATCGGAAGCTTCACTGTGAAGAAAGGACCTAAGAATTTCGAAACTCCTGAAAACTTTGATTCTCAAAATCTATTCGAAAGAGTGGAGAGTTTTTACGCAGTAGTTGATGTTCGTCGCGGAAAAGGCACCTCACTGCGCGCTCTCGCATCATCGACGAAGTCGATCGGTGAGTGGGATCAGTTGCAGATTCCAATCCTAGATGTGAAGAGTCTCTCTGCCTTGATCCTCTGGCACGGAGACGATGTCTATGTTCATTCACCAGTGGAGCTTCGGGAGAGCATCGTTTCAAGCCTCAAAGAGATAGTGAAGGCACATGGCTAAGAACGAGTCAAAGAATGCTGTGAGCCCTTTAGAGCGCACTTCTCGATTGCTAGATCTCGTTCCGTATATCAATACGCATCAGGGTATCTCTCTCGTTGAATTGGCTGAAGTATTCGAGGTTTCCACCGACCAAATGATCAGCGATTTAACAACACTATGGATGTGCGGTCTCCCTGGCTACACACCCCTAGAACTCATGGATTTAGATTTTGAATCTGGCTATGTCACGATAAGAAATGCGCCTACCCTTGCAAGGCCTCGATCCATCACACACGAAGAGGGCGTAGCGCTCGTTCTCGGTTTGGATGTCCTGCGATCTGGAATCTCGAGCGAAAGACTTGATCTAATTGAAGCAATTGCTTCACTTTCACAACGTATCGCTCGCCTAGTTAATCTTCCGTTAGCGCTATCCGCATCCAGCAACATCAGCCAAGAAGTAACAACTTCAGTGAAGGATGCGATAGCTCATCGAAGTGGTCTGCAGATCTCGTATCACTCACTCTATAAGGATGTAATCTCCTCACGAGTTATACTCCCACTTGAGATTCTTGATAGTCAGGGATATTTGTATCTGCACGCGTACTGCTTCACAGCGCTTGATTTCAGACATTTTCGGATAGATAGAATTCAATCAGCACATTCAGTGGAGGTAGAAAAGCCTTCGACAGCATTGCCGGTAAATCCAGAGAAAATTGGTTTTTCGGTAAAGGTGGTGAGGCCTACTAGGGATGTTGCTGAACGCTTTGAGGAATCCAACCTGGAAGCTGGAACTGTTTTCAAAGGTTCGTCATTTTCACAGCATTGGATTGCACGATCTGTCTTGGCATCTGGAGGGGCTGTCGAATTACTGTCTCCAGAGGAGATTCGTAGTGAACTCGCCAAAAGAGCCGAATTGATACTCAATCGTTATGAGGGGTAATTACCTCGCCTACCCAATCAAAGATACCTGGTGTAATCTAAGGTCAAATCTTACGTTAAGGAGTTCACAGTATGAATCTAGGTCCAAGAGAAATCGTCATTCTGCTTATTGTTGTTCTGGTCCTTTTCGGCGCAAAGCGTCTTCCTGATTCTGCTCGTTCTCTCGGTCGTTCAATGCGAATCTTCAAGAGTGAGATGAAAGAGATGAAGGCTGACGATTCTGTTATTGAAGAAGACGGCAAAAAAGAGAAGTAATCTGATGGCATCTACACCACAAGGGCAGATGCCGCTCATCGACCACCTGCGGGAACTTCGGAAACGAGTTCTGAGTTCAGCGATTGCAATTGTCGTGGCTGGTTGTGGAGGTTGGTTTTTTTACAATTCGATCCTCGTCACTCTAGCCAAACCAGTATGTGACCTTCGTGCAGCTCAAGCTTCAGGAGCTGCCAGTTGTGGCGCTCTCTATATCAGCGGTGTTTTGGGTCCACTAGATCTACAAATCAAGGTTGCTCTGATGACTGCAGTCATTGTCTCGGCACCATTTTGGCTCTACCAACTTTGGGCCTTCATCGCTCCTGCACTTCATAGAAAGGAGAAACGCAACAGCATTCTCTTCGTTGCAGCTGCGACTCCGTTCTTTGTTATGGGAGCAACCCTCGGTTACCTGATTCTTCCCATTGCTATAGATGCTCTCTTTGGCTTCACTCCAAATGCGGTGAGCAACTTGGTGCGCATCGATGATTACCTAGATTTCGTTCTTCGAATAATTCTGTTCGTAGGACTCGCCTTTGAACTTCCTATATTTCTTCTCACCTTTAATTTGATTGGATTCCTGAGAGGGCGCACCATCCTCAAGCCATGGCGTGCGTGGGTATTCTCCATCTTTTTTGCAGTCGCAGCTCTATCACCAACTGGGGATCCATTGAGTATGGCTCTTCTGTCTGCGCCATTAATCCTCTTCTACTTTATGGCAGGCGGAATCGCTCTGCTCGTAGATAGAAAGCGCGATAGAAAAATTGAAAGCACAGAAACTGGTAGTACCAAGATTGCTGCACCAGGCCCAATTACCGAATAGCCGATAGGGTCGTCCCATGTGGGCGATAGCAATCAATCCGACCGCCGGTCACGGAAGAGGTATTGCAGTTGGGGAGAAGGTTGTTTCATTCTTCGCAGCGCGCAATCTCAATTATCAGGTCTTCTCTGGTCATAGCGCCCATGAGCTAAGAACTTCCCTGGAGCAATTTCTTGATTCAGGACCATGCGAAGGAATCATAAGCGTTGGCGGCGATGGATTAGCTCATTTGATTTTGCAAGTGGCTGTTCCCCGACATATTCCATTTGCGGCAATGCCCGCAGGCACAGGCAATGACATTGTCCGCACATTAGGTTGGTCCCTTGATGACATTGAAAGCCATCTTGATCGCGTGACGACGACTGCTGCTGCACCCATAGATCTTGGAAACGTTGATTCCGAATGGTTCGCTGCCATCTTATCCACTGGCTTTGATTCTGTGGTCAATGAGAGAGCGAATTCGTTATCGTGGCCAAAAGGTCCTCAACGATATAACGTCGCTATTGCTATGGAACTTCCTAAATTCAAGCCGCTTGAATATGAAATTACCGTCGACACGCACTCATTCACAACAAAGGCGATGCTCATAGCAGTTGGCAATGGCCGTTCCTATGGGGGAGGGATGTATGTATGTCCTCAGGCTCAAATGCATGACGGTCTATTCGATGTGATGATTCTTGAACCTGTCTCAAAGATTGAATTCCTAAAAGTATTTCCCAAGGTCTATTCGGGCTCTCACATCACACATCCTCAGGTCAAGATCTTGCGCACCAAGCGTTTAACTCTGGTTGCCAATGCAATTGCCTATGCCGATGGTGAACGCATTGGTCCTGCCCCGATATCTGCTGAGTGTGTTCGCGACGCCGGGCTTACGTGGGCGCTATGACAACTCCTGCAGAACGATTTGCTGCCGCCAAGGTGCGCGGCCAACATCCACTCACGATCGAATTCATAGAGCAATTTGATTTCGGTTTTGATGAATTCCAGATTATTGCCTGCCAAGCCGTTGAAGATGGCAAAGGGGTCCTTGTCGCAGCTCCTACGGGTGCAGGAAAGACTGTCGTTGGCGAATTCGCGGCCTTTAGCGCACTCGCCCAAGGCAAGAAGTGTTTCTATACAACTCCAATTAAGGCGTTATCAAATCAGAAGTTCCAAGAGTTTGTAGAGCGTTTTGGCGAAGATCGGGTGGGGCTCTTAACGGGCGATACCAATATCAACTCAGAAGCAGATATCTTGGTCATGACTACCGAGGTTCTTCGCAATATGTTGTATGCGAACTCCAGCACACTGAAGAACTTAGGTTCTGTAGTCATGGATGAGGTCCATTACCTTGCTGATAAGTCGCGAGGTGCGGTGTGGGAAGAAGTTCTAATCCACCTCATGGAGAGTGTTCAAGTCATCTCACTTTCAGCCACCGTTTCCAATGCTGAAGAATTCGGAGATTGGCTAGGAGAAGTCAGAGGCTCGACAGAAGTAATTGTTTCTGAAGTGCGACCTATTCCGTTATATCAGCATGTTCTCATCGGTGATCGACTTGTTGACCTCTTCCGCGAGCAAGGGCGCATCAACCCTGAAATCTTGGGACTTGAGCGCGAAGCGCTTCGACAAGTTCGTACCCCACGACATCGACGTGAAAGATTCGGTGAGAGCGATAACAGGCTGACACGGCCGGACATTATTGAGAAGTTGCAACGGGAGAATCTCCTTCCTGCGATCACCTTTATCTTCTCTCGCGCTGGATGCGATGCAGCTGTGAAGCAGTGCTTGGCTGCAGGGCTAAAGCTCACGACAACCGAAGAGCGAGTTGAGATTGCGGCAACTGCTGCAAAATACACACAGAATCTTGCCGAAGAGGATCTAGAAGTTCTTGGTTATCGTGACTGGCTCATTGCTCTCGAACGGGGAGTGGCCGCTCACCATGCAGGTCTATTACCTAGCTTTAAAGGCGCAGTCGAAGATCTTTTCAAACGGGGACTTGTGAAGGCCGTCTTTGCCACAGAAACGTTGGCACTTGGAATCAATATGCCAGCGCGCACAGTAGTTCTTGAAAAACTTACCAAATGGAATGGTGAGGCTCACGTCTCAATCACTCCGGGGGAGTACACACAACTCACTGGCCGTGCTGGCCGTCGCGGCATCGATATTGAAGGCAATGCTGTCGTGCAATGGTCGCCCACAGTGGATTCAGCAACTGCAGCTGGCCTTGCATCGACTCGAACCTATCCACTTCGTTCCTCATTTACTCCGACGTACAACATGTCAATCAATCTCATTGCTCGTTTTGGGCGAGAGAGAGCACACGGAAGCCTTGAATCTTCCTTCGCTCAATTCCAAGCAGATAGGGCAGTTGTCGGCCTAGTAAGGCAGATAAAGAAGAACAATTCAGCTGCCGCAGAACTTACGGATTCGGCGCAATGTCACCTGGGAGATTTCAGCGATTACTCGCGCATGCGAAGAGATATTAAGGAGATGGAGAGATTACTCAGTAAGCGAGATGGTCGACGCGGGATAGACCAACGTCAAAGAGTCAAACTTGAGAACGAACTCGATGGAATGCGCCGAGCTCTTCGCCAACATTCATGCCATGCATGTAATGATCGTGAAACTCACGCCCGTTTTGCTGAGAAGGCCGATCGACTCAATCGTGAATCTGATGGTTTACGTGATCGGGTTGAGAACCGCACTCACGTTATTGCCAAGACTTTTGACCGCATCTGTGACGTTCTCACACACCTTGGATATATCGAGGGGGAGAAGCCACTTGAACAGGGCAAAATCCTTGCCAAGATTTTCGCAGAATCCGATCTCTTGCTCACAGAATCTATTCGACGCGGAGTCTTCGACTCACTAACACCACCAGAGCTCTTATCGGTGGCCTCAGCAATGATTTATCAGGGTCGAAGTACTGAAGCTTATGCACCCAAGATGCCGAATGACAATGTGGCAAACGCACTCGTTGCTGTCTCAAAGATCTGGATTGAATTGGAAGCTATTGAGAATCAATTTGATGTAAAGACACAACGCGAACCAGATTTCGGATTCTGTTACGCAGCATATCGATGGGCAAACGGTCACTCCTTAAGTAGCGTTCTTAAAGGAACTGATATGACTGTGGGAGATTTCGTACGAAGCATTAAGCAACTCATAGACTTGCTCACTCAAATAGGTGGAGCAGCTGAAGAGCTACGACCTGCTTGTCGCGATGGGATAAAACGCTTGGATAGAGGCGTAATCTCATATATGTTGGGCGATCTATGACACTGATGCTTTTAGATAGCGCATCTCTCTGGTATCGCGCTTACTACGGTATGCCTGACACGCTTCTCTCACCTACAGGGATGCCGGTGAATGCAATACGCGGATATCTCGATATGACAGCGCGCCTTATTGGAATGTATTCACCCAACAGAATTGTTGCTTGCATCGAAGGTGATTGGCGCCCAAGTTGGCGTGTGGATATCTTCCCGGCTTACAAAGCTAATCGTCTTGAAGATGAGAGCGATGAAGAGGAAGAGCCAGAGACTCTGACTCCGCAGATCCCCGTTCTGCTTGATCTCCTCGATGCATTTGGTATTCCTATGCTCGGTGTTGATGACTATGAAGCCGATGATGTGATGGCAACTTTTGCAGTGAAGGAGAAGGGGCCAATCCGCGTTGTGACGGGGGATAGGGACCTCTTCCAACTTGTTGATGATAAGCGCGATGTGAAGGTCGTTTATCTTGCTCGCGGAGTTTCCCAACATGATTTAGTTGATATCAAATGGGTCTCTGAAAAGTATGGAATCCCGGGGGATAGGTATGCCCTCTTTGCCATGTTCCGCGGTGATCCATCCGATGGACTGCCAGGAGTGCGGGGAATTGGTGAGAAGGGGGCTGCTTTAATCGCTAATCATTTCGCTACGGTGGATGAAGCTTTAGCTGGAGCTAAGAGCGAGCACGAAGCTCTCACGAAATCCCTTGCTAAGAAAATCATCGATGGAGCGGACTATCTCAAGATTGCACCCACTCTGGTGCAGTGCGCCAATGATGTCGCGATCCCGCAGATGGATATTGCCATGCCAAAGAAGCCCGATGACTTATCGCATATATACCAGATGAAGGATGAATATGGCCTAGGGGCAAGCGTTGATAGATTAATATCAGCGTTAGGTTGGTAGGAGGGGATTGTGATGAAACCAGTAATTCTTATCCCTACCTATAACGAATCGGTTGCTATTGTTGAATTGTTGAACTCATTATCGACTTTACATAACTCACGAGATTTTGATGTTGTAGTCCTTGATGATAATTCACCCGATAAAACTGCAGATATTGTCGACTCCATGAATCTGACTTGGGTCAGCGTCTTGCGTCGTCCCGCAAAAGCAGGTCTTGGCGCCGCATATCGTGCAGGTTTTGCCCATGTTCTGCCTATGAAGAAGTATTCAAAGGTCGTCACGATGGATGCAGATGGTTCCCATCGCGTTGCAGATCTTCCTTTCATGCTGGATGCAACAGATGCACCTGTCTCAATAACACTAGGAACTCGCTGGATGCCTGGTGGATCGGTAGTGAATTGGCCAAAAAGTAGACAATTACTATCCAAATCTGGCACCAAATATGCACGCATTGCACTCGGAATTCCACTCAATGACTTAACTGGTGGATTTAGGGTTTATAGCTCCCAATTACTGGAAAAACTAAATCTCAGTCAGATGACTGCGACCGGTTATTGTTTTCAAATTGAAATGGCAATGGCATCAGAGCTTGCTGGTGCCACAATGGTGGAAGTTCCGATCACCTTTGTCGAGCGCATTAATGGAGTTTCAAAGATGAGCAGAGCAATTGTTATTGAGGCGCTGTGGCAGACGACCCTGTGGGGATTTGGTCGACGCTTACGGCCTAACGCCGATAAGTTACATTATGTAAAGTAACTACAATCAATCTATGCGAAGGCCTCCACCGGTGGACAAGAACAGACGAGGTTCCTATCCCCGTATGCGCCATCAATACGCCCTGTAGTCGGCCAATACTTACCCTTCATACCGATTAATTCACCTGGAATAAGGCCTGTGAGGGTCGCTGGGAAGGCTGCGCGCTCACGTGGGTAACTTCTCTCCCATGTGCTCGATGCGATCGTGCCAATGGTGTGAGGTGCATGGCGAAGAGCTGAATCCTCAACCGCAATCTTGCCATCGGTGATTTCGGAGATCTCGTAGCGAATTGCAATCATCGCATCGATGAAGCGATTCATCTCAAGAATATCTTCAGACTCAGTAGGTTCAATCATCAAAGTTCCAGCAACCGGGAAAGACATTGTTGGTGCGTGGAATCCAAAGTCCATCAATCTCTTTGCAATGTCATCAACTGTGACACCAGATTCCTTGGTGATCTCACGAACATCGAGGATACATTCGTGAGCAACAAGACCCTTATTACCTGTATAAAGAATTGGGTAGGAATCCTTAAGGCGGTAGGCCATGTAATTAGCATTGAGAATTGCAACCTCTGTTGCGTGAGTGAGGCCCTCTCCCCCCATCAAGCGAATATATGCCCATGAAATCGGCAAGATACTTGCTGAACCAAATGGGGCTGCTGATATTGGACCAGGTCCAGTTGCAGGTCCTGCGAGAGCATCGAGTGGATGGTTCGGCAGGAATGGTGCCAAGTGCGCCTTTGCGATCACCGGACCAACACCCGGTCCCCCA
This sequence comes from Candidatus Planktophila dulcis, assembly GCF_002288225.1. Lineage (NCBI taxonomy): Bacteria > Bacillati > Actinomycetota > Actinomycetes > Candidatus Nanopelagicales > Candidatus Nanopelagicaceae > Candidatus Planktophila > Candidatus Planktophila dulcis. The sequence continues at coordinate 647,627 of NZ_CP016777.1, read as the reverse complement.
CCACCGTGAGGAATGCAGAATGTCTTATGCAAATTGAGGTGCGAAACATCTGCGCCAAATTTTCCAGGTTGAGCTGTGCCAACAAGAGCGTTGAGATTTGCACCATCAACATAGACCTGGCCACCTGCATCATGGACAAGTGCACAAATCTCGGAAATCGCTGATTCAAATACGCCGTGAGTTGATGGGTAAGTGACCATCAAGGCGGCAAGAGTGTTGCCGTGATCTGCAATCTTTGCTTTGAGATCATCAAGGCTTACGTTTCCAGCTTCATCACATTCGATGACAACAACCTTCATTCCAGCCATCACAGCACTTGCTGCATTGGTGCCGTGAGCACTCGATGGAATAAGACAGATATTGCGCGATGCATCACCGCGCGAATCGTGATAATTCCTGATTGCAAGAAGCCCTGCGAATTCGCCTTGGCTTCCGGCATTAGGTTGTAGTGAGACTGCGTCATAACCAGTGATTTCAACGAGCCACTTGGAGAGTTGATCGATGAGAAGGCGTGAACCCTGCGTCTGCTCGGCAGGTGCAAAGGGGTGAAGGGATGCAAACTCTGGCCATGTCACAGCTTCCATCTCAGTGGTTGCATTGAGTTTCATGGTGCAGGAGCCGAGAGGAATCATTGTGCGATCGAGTGCGAGATCGCGATCTGCCAATGTGCGCAGGTATCGCAACATAGAGGTTTCTGAGAAGTAGGTATTAAAGACTGGGTGTTGCAAGAATGACGAGGTGCGCTTGATAGCTGTTGCGATGCCACTCCCCTGCGCAGGTGAAACCTTGACGCCAAAGATCGAAGTAATTGAAGCAAAGATCGAATCGGTAATTGTTTCATCGAAGGAGATTCGAACATGATTCGCATCCACAACACCCAAATTAATCTTGAGAGTCTTCGCCTTTGCGTGAATTGCTGAAGCATCTGCAACCTTGATGGTGAGGGTGTCGAAGTAGCTCTTATTCTCGGTGTCGACAACGGACGCCAACTGCGCAGCATAGTTATGAATTCGCTCTGCGATTCGAGTAAGTCCTGCTGGCCCGTGCCACATCGCATAGAAGGCACTCATATTGGCAAGGAGAACTTGCGCTGTGCAGATGTTGCTTGTCGCCTTATCGCGTCGAATATGTTGCTCACGAGTTTGTAGTGCTAAACGAAATGCTGGATTCCCATGAGCATCAACGCTCTGTCCAACAAGACGACCCGGAAGAGAGCGCTCAAGCCCTGTACGCACTGCCATGAAGCCAGCGTGTGGTCCACCAAATCCCATGGGAACACCGAAGCGTTGCGCTGATCCCACAGCAATGTCTGCGCCCCACTCCCCTGGTGCTTTGAGAAGTGTCAGCGCAAGAAGATCAGTAGCAGCGATTACGAGTGCGCCAGCATCATGTGCTGCCTCTGCAACTTTTGAATAGTCAACAATCGCACCCGTTGTGTCAGGGTATTGAACTAGCAGACCGAAGTAGGAAGTGCCTGATGGAATCGATAGTGAATCAACTTCTAGAACAGTGATTCCAAGCGGCTTTGCACGCGTAGCAACGACTGCCTTGGTTTGTGCGTGAACACCCTTATCAATCAGGAAGACTGCATCATCTGCAACCTTTGAGCTGCGACGCGCAAGTGTCATTGCTTCCGCTGCCGCAGTCCCTTCATCAAGCATTGATGCGTTAGAGAGAGCGAGTGCGGTCATATCGCAGATCACTGTTTGGAATGCAAAAAGCGCTTCAAGGCGACCTTGTGAAATTTCAGGTTGATATGGTGTGTATGCGGTATACCAGGCAGGATTTTCTAAAACATTGCGCTTGATAACCGGAGGCGTAATTGTTCCGTAGTAGCCATTACCGATCAAAGATGTAAATACTTGATTCTGGGATGCAATCTGGCGAAGTTCAGCAATCACATCTACTTCACTCTTCGGGCCATCGAGTACATCTTTGAGTTGCTTTGCAATATGGATATTTTCAGGAACTACATCTGCAATAAACTTCTTGATATCGGAGTAACCCAAGACGCCGAGCATCTGCGCTTCATCGGATGCCGATGGACCTATATGGCGATCTTCGAAGTCTTGATAGTTACTCAACGAACTACTCCCCTGCCCATTGCGCATTGAGCGCACGCTAGGAGAGAAATATAGAAGGGTTAAGCGCCTTTCGCCTTTCGACGTAGAGAGAGTTCATCGTTATTTTCCCCACCGACAGCCTCACCGTTAACTTCACCTTGCAACGTGGCAAGTGAGCCCTCAACTTCATGCCAGACCTTACCGACTGCAATGCCGAAGACTCCTTGGCCACCTGCGAGAAGGTCGATGATTTCATCAGGGCTTGCGCACTCATAGATAGATGCGCCATCGCTCATCAAAGTGATGCGCTCGAGTTCAGTCACACCGCGACTACGAAGATGATTAACAGCTGTGCGAATATTTTGAAGTGAAACACCAGCATCGAGAAGGCGCTTAACAATCTTGAGAACCAGAATGTCGCGGAAACCGTAGAGGCGCGCACTTCCTGAACCTGTTGCTGTGCGAATCGAAGGCTCAACTAAACCAGTACGTGCCCAATAATCTAATTGACGATAAGAAATTCCGGCCGCGGAGCATGCAGTAGCGCCGCGATATCCAATTTCAAATTCTTGATCTGTCACGAGAGGGGGCTCGCTTTCACGTAGTGGGGTTGGGTAAAGGCTACGCCCAGAAAGGTTAGAAATGAGAGAGCGACACGAACCTAACCTCTACTTGAGGTTCAGACTTTTACGCTCTATCCAGCAAAATCCTCTGGGTTGATCCCATCGAGAAACTCGCGAAAGGCCTCTAACTCCTGGTCCCCCGCAGCCGAAACATCGTTGGCAATCTGCTCTGGGATATCGATACCGACCTCATCAAGGAGTTCACTGCTGACCATGATGTTGCTCTTAGTGCGAAGGGCAACAGCGATCGCATCTGATGGCCGCACTGAGAGCGGCTCAATAGCTCCCTCTCCATTTCGAAGAAGAAGGTCTGCGTAGAAGACCCCATCTTTGATGGAGGTGATGTGGACACTCGTCAAAGTTATGTCTACTCGCTCCAAGAGATCGCGAATCAGATCATGGGTCAGAGGGCGTTGGGCTTCTAGACCCTGTTGAGCAAAGGCAATCGATGTCGCCTCCACTGCTCCGACCCAGATGGGAAGAAAGCGCGTGCCTTCAATTTCTTTGAGAAGAACAATCGGTTGGTTGGAGGGCATCTCAATGCGAACGCCGACTACCTCTACTTGGACCAACACGGATAAATACCTAGGGATTCAGTTAACGAGGACGGTGTAATCCGCCGCGAACAAGAGCTGCATGAAGGCGCACAGAAAGGGAGGCAATCTCTTTCTGCACTTCCTCGGCGCGAGCCTTTGCTTCACTGCTCTTCTGTCGCGTAAACGGCGTAATCACTTGTTCAATCAAACCGATCTCACGATCGGCAGCAGACTTAAAGGAACGCAAGTGGCGAGGTTCAATTCCAAAACCTGCCATCTCCGCAACTGCCTTAGCAACAGCGAGTGCATCACCGTCATAGTGGCGACCGCGAATAGTAATAAGTCCATAAGACTCAAGTTCAACAAGTTGCCCATCTTCAAGGTTTGAAGCCTTCAATAGCTCTTCACGAGATAGACGCATCTCTGACTGCTCGGCAAAGGCGGCAGGAGCGAACTCTCCATCGATAGTTGCAAGACCCAGTGTGGGACGAGGTGATGGCACTCCCCCTTGAGCTGCAGGCTGCAGTCCACGATCGAGTGCATCAAGGTTCTCCTTAATGACCTTCAGTGGCAAGTACTGATCGCGCTGAGCAAGGAGCACATAGCGAAGTCGATCTAAATCTGTTGTTGTGAATTTGCGATATCCCGAAGGTGTGCGCTGAGGTTCGATAAGTCCTTCTGATTCAAGGAAGCGAATTTTAGAGATCGTGATATCTGCGAAGTCTCCACGCAATTTGGTCAGAACTTCTCCGATACTTAAATATGCCCGTGCTGGAACGCTCAACTTAATTCTCCCCCGTGAGTGTGCTGCCTATAAAGAGCAGATGGAATTTTCCAATTTGTATTGCATCCCCTGAGATCAGAACCTTCTCAGTAACGGATGCATTGTTGACGTAAGAACCATTCAAACTGCCTAAATCTTTGAAAGTAAAACGCTTTCCCACCTTTTCAATCGATGCATGTTTGCGAGAAACAGTGACATCATCGAGAAAGATCGAACTATCCGTTGCGCGCCCGATGGCAACGCCATCAGATGAGACGAGAAAACGCGCTCCCTTTTGAGCTCCGCGATGGATGATCACCATTGCAGAGTTGCCATCACCTGCGAGCACGCCTTCAATAACGTTGCGCTCTTCAGATGAGGCTTGGGAGATGAGTTCATCCACGAGATCGGCTGGGGAATTGCCGACTACTGATCGAAGGCCGAGGTGGAGGGTGCTGGTGAGTTCGCGATCTGCATCAACTGCTGCCATGAGACTCTCCTTCACACTTAGAACTGCCCTCGACTTTGGACGTCAACTTAAGGGTGACACTAGAGAGTTAGAAAAGATAAATCAAGCCGGGATTTAGGCTGTAATTGCGCCATATTCCGCAGCTGAGAGCAATCCAGTCGGTTCAGATGGGACCTCAATCTCAACAAGCCAACCTGCGCCATAGGGATCTGAGTTGATCAACTCTGGTGCGTTGACCAACGCATCATTGATTCCCACCACAGTTCCAGTAACAGGTGCAAAGATTTCTGAGACGCTCTTTGTGGATTCAACTTCGCCACAGACTTTATCTGCAACGACTGTTTCACCCATCTTTGGCATCTGCACATAGACGATGTCGCCCAGTGCGCCTTGTGCGTAATCAGTAATTCCCATGCGAATACGAAGTGGCGTTGAGGTAGGAGCTACCCACTCGTGCTCTTTTGTGTAGTGAAGATCTGCTGGGATATTCGACATTGCGCTCCTACTAGCCCTCGGTAATGTGTGGTCGAACTGTAATGGTCTTTACCGCGGTTCGGAAATATCCAACCGCCGTGCCCACATAGAGCGTAACTCCCCAGATGGCAAAGGCCCATCCGAAAATGAATGCACCCGTTCCATACCAAGTATCACTTAAGGCAAGGAGTAGGAAAGGGAATGCATAAAGAAGATTGAAGGTGGCAGCTTTTCCAAGATAGGTAACTTTAAGAGGAGCAAATCCTTTGAGTTGAAGAACGAGGGCAACCCCTGCCATGACCACATCACGTGCGACCAGGATGGCAATCAACCAGAGTGGGATTGCATCTCTGATGTAGAGGACGACGAGGACGGCTGCGATATAGAGGCGATCAATGGTCGGATCTGCGATCTCGCCAAACTTTGATTCTTGGTTGAGGGCGCGAGCTAACTTGCCATCGAAGTAATCGGTGGCTCCCCCAATAGCTAAGACAAGGATTGCCCAACCATCGGCCTGCTTGCTTAACGCCAGATAGATAAAGAGCGGGATGCCCAGAAAACGGAGAAAGGTCAGTGCGTTAGGAATCGTTAGCACTTACTGCTCCTTATCTCGTTCCTTCACGCGGATGGCCACTTGAACAGGAGTTCCAGGGAATTTGAACTCTTCACGCAGGCGACGTTCGATAAATCTACGATATGAGGCTTCAATCCAGCCGGATGAGAAGACGACGAATTTCGGTGGCGCAATTCCAGCTTGTGTTGCGTAGTAGACGCGAGGCTGCTTGCCTCCACGAACAGGTGGCGGAGTCGCACCAATGAGTGCGCCCAAGAATGAGTTGAGTTTGGAGGTCGGAACACGACGTTCCCACGAATCTATCGATGTTCGCAGCGCTGGCGCTAAACGATCACGGTGCCAACCAGTCTTGGCAGCGACATTAACAATCTGCGCCCATTCCACCTGATCTAGATGTCGCTCAACCTCTTTATCCAATTGTGTGCGGCGATCTTCATCCACCAGATCCCACTTATTCATCACAATCACCATGGCTTTACCAGCTTCTTCCACCATAGTGATGATGCGCAAATCCTGCTCGGAGATAGGAACGGAGGCATCCAAAACAACCACTGCACATTCGCAGCGTTCAAGTGCCGTCTGTGTTCGAAGAGTTGCGTAGTAGTCAGTGCCACTTGCCTGATTGGCTCGCTTTTTAAGCCCCGCAGTATCAACGAATCGCCAGATACTTCCACCAAATTCAATGAGTTCATCGATGGGATCGCGGGTTGTGCCCGCAACTTCATCGACGATGGAGCGGCTCTCACCAGCGAGTGCGTTGAACAAACTTGATTTACCAACGTTAGGACGGCCAATGAGTGCAATACGACGATAACCGTCTTGCACCTGAGCAGCCCCGACCTCAGGCATCACTTTGACGATTGCATCCAGTAAATCACCGCTGCCACGTCCGTGCAGGGCAGAAACAAAGTGCGGCTGACCCAATCCGATATTCCAAAGAGCATGAGCATCTGATTCATCGTTATCACCATCGACTTTATTAGCCACAAGAATTGTTGGCTTCTTCGCCTTACGAAGCTCTTGCACCAAAACGTCATCTTCATCGAGAGCGCCTACCTGTGCATCAACTACGAAACAGAGAACATCTGCTTCCTCCATCGCAAGCTCAGCACCTGCACTCACCTGCACAGAAATTCCATCAGGCTTTGATTCCCAACCGCCAGTATCCATAATCATGAAGCGTCGTCCGCCCCATTCACATTCATACTGAACACGATCACGCGTAACACCTGGAGTGTCTTCAACGATTGCTTCACGACGACCAATAAAGCGATTAATCAAAGTTGATTTACCTACGTTTGGTCGACCCAAGATTGCAACGATAGGAAGACCGAGTAGGGAACGTTGCGAGAGAAGTTCCCAGATGCGATCTGCTGTCTCTTCAAGGTTAAGTTCTGTTGAATCGATGTGGACGGCATCCTGTGCCATTGCAAGAGGTGAAATGGTGCGCGTTGAATCAATCTCATCGCGGGCAGCAAGTGATTGCGCCACAGCCTCTGCGCCATGTGATTGGTCGGCAAGCTCTGCATCTCGGCGGTTAGCACGTGCTGAAATATCAGCTGTGAGATAGATCTTCAGCGCGGCATCAGCGCAGACAACTGTTCCAATATCTCGTCCTTCAACAACAATGCCGCGATCTGCCTTCTTGATGATCGAGCGTTGCAGCGTTAAGAGTTCTGCTCTTACCTCAGGAAGCGCGCTGATGACTGAAACCTTCTCAGTTACTTCATGAGAGCGAATCTCTTTTGAAATATCTTTGCCGTCTAGGAATACTTTGGGATCTCGCGGGTCAGAAACAAATGTGATCGGTGAGTCAATGACTGCCGCAATAATATCTTTCGGATTTTCACTCTTTATCGATAAAGCAAGAAAAGTGATTGCGCGATAGAGCGCACCTGTATCTAAATAATTCCATCCTGCGCGGATAGCTATTGCTTTAGATGTGCTGGATTTGCCAGAGCCACTGGGGCCATCTAGCGCGACAACAATCATTTTCACAGCCCATCTTTAGTTGGTTAATTCTATTGCGTAATCACTGCTGTGATTACCTACGAGCGTGGTGAATGAACGCTCCAACCATTGCTCCTTAGGTGTTCTGCAAGCGTCACAGCATCTGCCTTTGATAACGCCAAGGTGATTAGTCCAGTGAATTGTCCAGGGCTATGTTCAATCGTGAGATCTTCAACGTTGACAGATGCATCAGCACACTCATCAAAGAGAGCTGCTAATTGACCTGGCTTATCTTCAATAACGATAGGAAGGTAGGTGTATTCACGTGCTTTGCCACCGTGCTTACCGGGAATACGTGCGCGCCCCTTTTGCCCAGCTTCAATAAAATCGCTCACCACTTCTTCATCTTCTAGAGAAGCAATGAGTGCAGTGAGATCCCCCTGAAGAGATTTCAATAGTGGGCTCAAAGCCTTGCTATTAGCGGTGATGATTTCTCTCCAAAGCTTGGAGTCAGATCCTGCAATACGGGTCGTATCTCGAAGACCGGCTCCCGCTAAATCCAGCCATCCCTCCTCTGCCCCACCGAGTTGCTTGGCTAGAAGAGATGCCACCAGCTGCGGCAGATGTGAAACCAGAGCGACCGCCTTGTCGTGAGAGGCTGAATCGAGATCTATCTGATGGGCTCCTAAGAGCTCAATGAGTTCAACCCCAGCTGCTACCACATCTGCGTCAACGCCTTGGGCATCGATAATCCATGGACGGCCCTGGAATAGGTCGGCTCGAGCGGACTCAGCTCCCCCGACTTCACGTCCTGCCATTGGATGGGTTGGTAGGAAACGCTTCGAATCAAGCTTCGATGTTGATACCTCAACCTTAACTTTAGACTTAACAGAACCAATATCTATAAATCCAGCCTTTGGATTGGCTAGGAATTCTGAATCAAGGACAGAGTTGAGGGCTCCTATCGGGGTTGCAAAGATAACCAGGTCGATGGGGGCAGAAGTTGGGCTCTTAATCAGATCTTGAGCCAGCCCTGCAGCGCGAGAATCTGAATCACTCATGGTGACGCCTACGCCTTTGAGGGCTAAACCGAGTCCGATCGAGGTGCCGATTAAGCCTGATCCAACAATTTTTACGTGGGAAAGTGTCATGAGATGGGCCTACTGAGCGATATCTCGACGAAGGGCCTTAGCTCCATGAAGATAGATATGGGCTATCTCGCTCTTGGAGAGATCTGTTTCAACGTGAGCCATCACGCGCACTGTGCGAGGCAACGCTCCTGGAACATCAATTTCAACCGAGCAGATAAGTGGGGTATTTTCAAAGCCTAAGGAGCGAGCTGCCCCTGCCGGGAAGGTCGCATTCAAATCTGGGCTAGAGGTGAAAAGGACTGAGATGACATCATCTGGGGTCAGGGAGTTCACGCTCAAGATCTCAAGGATGAGCTCCTGGGTGGCAGCAGTAATCGCCTCGGCTGTATTGGCCTCAACCTGGGTAGCCCCGCGTATGGCTCGTACTGACATTGTGTAATCGTACCCTTCTGCTTCAAATCTCGGTTCTATATATTTAGCGTTTTGACGACATATCTCTAAGACTGCTTCTTGCTTCTGCCCTACCTCCAATATGAATCAGTTCTTCAACCGATGATCTAGTCGTTCCATAGATTATCGATAAAGCGGTAATTTCTGACCAAATTCATGCTCAATAATGTCGATAAACCTCTAATTACCAATCTCATATTGAATGTATAGATTTATAGATAAAACTACATATCTATTCAATAGCGATTTATACTTTTATATCTAAAGCCTTTTGCAGGCTTATCAATTCAGAGCTATTGAGATCGCGCCATCTTCCCTCGGGTGTCTCCCCCAAAGAGATAGGCCCAAAGTTGGTTCGGATCAGGCGAAGAACATCGACCCCCACGGCCTCCATGAGTCGGCGGATGATGTGATATCTGCCTTCATGGATGGTGACCTCAATCCACTGCGGTGAGAGGTGTTTGAAGTTCAAAACTCGTCCCATTCCATCCTCAAGTTCGATCCCCTTCAAAAGGACCTTATCTACCCCGGTGGGCAGCTTTCCGTCGAATTCGATGATGTAGGTCTTCTCTAGACCAAAGGAAGGGTGGGTAGCTCTAAAGGTGAGATCGCCATCATTGGTGAGCAGAATGAGTCCTTCAGAATCCTTATCAAGGCGCCCCACATGGAAGAGTCGCTCAGTTCGCAGGTCAATAAAGTCAGCCAGTGAAGGGCGACCTTCTGGGTCGAACATCGTTGACAAAACACCTTTTGGCTTATGAAGTACTAAATAAGTCTTAGACAAAGAACGCACAATTGTCTCGCCATCTACCGCGACTTTAACCTTTTCAGGGTCATATTTGGCTCCGAGCTCGCGAACCTGATGTCCATCAATGGTGACGCGACCATCCATGATGAGCTCATCCGCCCCTCGGCGTGAGGTGATTCCAGCGTCGGCGATGATTTTATTAAGGCGCATTTCGGCCATGTGGCTATCCATTCTCGACAGTCAACTCCCCCAACTAGTGCGGAGGGCTTAGGCGAGAAGTGTAGGGCGTTACTTAGTCAGTAAGCGAATCGAGGATCTCATCCAGGCCATCGATATCTGGAAGATGTGGAGCAAGAGGTGGAAGGTCGGTCAGGGAGTTCAAGCCAAGGCGCTCCAGGAAGTAGCTGGTGGTCTTATAGAGGATCGCACCGGTCTCATTCTCAACGCCATACTCCTCAACGAGGCCTCGGGTAATCAAGGTCTTCATGACAGCTTCAACATTGACCCCACGAATAGCTGAGACTCGAGCACGAGATACGGGCTGGCGATAGGCGATAACTGCCAAGGTCTCAAGGGCTGCCTGAGTCAGGCGATTCTGCTGACCATCAAGGACAAACTTCTCAACCACTGCGCTGCAATCTGGGTGGCTATAAAAGCGCCATCCTCCATTGATCGCCTTCAGGCTAAATCCACGGTCTTCATAGCTAGGAACGAGCGCCTCAAGGGCATCGACAACCTGATCGACCGTTACCTGCAGGACTGAAGCTAGCGTGAGCTCGGTGACCGGCTCATCGACAACCATGAGAATTGCTTCAATGGAGCGAGCAAGAGTTGCTGGGTCAAATACATGGGATAGCTGGCTATCTTCAACAACCTCTAGGGCTGGAGTCTCGACCTCTGGATTAGACATTTTCTTCCTCTTCTGTCTCATTTTCGGCAGCAATGGCAGCTACTGGCTCTTCATCTTCTAGGACAGGCGGGATATCAAACTCATCGGTTGCTGAAATCTCCCCCTCATCCGAGCCCACCCAGCTGATTTGGAGCTCGCCCAGGGCCATGACTTGCTCAAATCGCAAGGCGCCTTGGCGATAGAGATCCAGGAGAGCCAGGAATCGCGCCACAACAACCAGAGTTGAATCTGCCCCCTGAATCAGGTTACGGAAAGACAGGGTGCGACCCTTACGAAGGGCCTCAACGACCAGCTTGGACTCCTCAGCCACGCTCACAAGGGCGCTATGCAGGTGCTCGAGGGCAACCAAAGGCAGTGCTTTAGGCGTGAGAACGCGCTCTGCGATAGCGGCAAAGCGCGCAGGACCAACGCCAATTAAGACTTCAGGCAAAAGTGCGGCAAGAGCTGGATCCAGGGCAACCACGCGTGCAAAGGACTTATCGGCAAGGGCAATCGAATCCTGGAATGAGGCTGCGATCTCCTTAAAGGCTCGATACTGGAGCAGTCGGGCAAAGAGGATATCCCTGGCTTCAAGCAGAGCGAGATCCTCTTCATCCTCGATCTCTCCACTGGGTAGCAGACGGGCGGCTTTGAGGTCGAGCAAGGTAGCTGCGATAACGAGGAACTCTGTTGCTTGATCTAGGCGCCAACCTTCACCGCTTGCCTCAAGGGCGCGGATAAAGGAGATGAACTCATCGGTGACCATACTGAGTGAGACCTCAGTGATATCCATTTTATGCCGTGAGATGAGCTGTAAGAGCAGGTCAAAGGGGCCATCAAAGTTATCAAGGTGGACGCTAAAGGCGCTCTCAGGAGCGATTGACTCTGCTTGCTCGGAGGTAATTTCCTCAGGCGCGACGACACTTTCCACGAGCGAACCTTACTTGTCTTACTTGCAGTTCGTCGCGCTTTACGCGTAGAGTCGCGACAACTGAAAAGAGGTTTCTCGCTTGAACGCTAAATCGACATTTGACGATGATGTGGCAACTACCGCCAACCTCCTTGGTAAGACTCCCAAGAATTTTCCCATCCCAGCTCCTATTACAGAGCATGGCGATGCAAAAGTCATCTCTATCTTCAACCAAAAGGGTGGAGTAGGTAAGACCACTTCGACTATTAATTTAGGTGCTGCGCTCGCAGAACTTGGACGTCGCGTTCTACTCGTTGACTTCGATCCGCAAGGTGGCCTATCTCTTGGCCTTGGTGTGAATGCACACGCACTCCCCCTTGAGAACACCGTCTACTACGCACTCATGACACCTACTGCAAATATTGATGAGATAGTTTTGAAATCATCCGTTGCAAATCTTGATTTCCTTCCCGCTAACCGCGACCTTGGAACTGCTGAGACGACTCTTGGCTCTGAAATTGGTGGGCAGCAATACCTCAAGCGTGCGCTCGTTCGCCTGCGCTCTGAATACGATGTGATCTTGATTGATTGCCAGCCAACTATGGGTCAATTGACTATCAACGCACTGGTTGCATCCGATGAAGTAATCGTTCCGTTGCAATGTGAGTACTTCGCTCTCCACGGCTTTATCGAGCTAAAAGGCAATATCGATAAGGTGCGAAGCTTCCTCAATCCAGAACTTAAATTGGTTGGCATTCTTGCCACCATGTATGAGCGCAAGACACTTCATAATCGTGAAGTGCTGACTGCGATCTTGGAGAAGTATCCTGAGGATGTCTTTGAAACCATCATTGCAAAAACAATCCGTTTTGCTGAAACAACTGTTGCAGGAGAACCAATTACAGCTTATGCATCTTCATCTGGAGGTGCACAGTCCTACCGTCGCCTAGCACGCGAACTAATTGCCCGAGGAGGCGCACGATGACACGTAGAGCTAGCCTGCCAGGAGCGGATGAACTCTTCCGCGCTAACACACCAGCCCTCAGCGCTGTTCGCCAGGTGGCAGAACCAATTCAAACTTCAGCACCAGTCTCTGCTGTAACACAGAGTGCAACACCAAAGACAAAGAAGGGTGTTCGCACCATCTCTCGTCGCCGAGTAACTGCGGCTGAGAAATCTCCTTCAGGTCGCGAACTTCATGAAGAAAAAATCACTGTCTACTTATCTTCGGATGAACTCTTTGATCTCGATCAAGCGCGTTTGATGCTTCGTGGAGATTTAGGACTTGCTGTCGATCGCGGTCGCATCGTGCGCGAATCTATCGCTGTGATTATTGCTGACCTTGAAGCAAAGGGTGATCAAAGCATCCTTGCTCGTCGTCTTCGCGGTATCTAAAACTACTTCGCACGTGGGTGCGCGGTGCTATAGCTCTCGCGCACCTTATCGATGGTAATCAGAGTATAAATCTGCGTTGTTGTCACTGAAGAGTGGCCCAATAACTCCTGCACAACGCGTATATCTGCTCCCCCATCAAGAAGGTGAGTGGCATAGGAGTGCCTAAATACGTGAGGTGAAACTCTGCCCTCTAGTCCTGTGGCAACCGCTGCATCGAGAACAATCTGCCAAGCGCTCTGCCTGGAGAGTCGCTTGCCTCGAGAGTTCAAAAAGAGCGCACCTTCTGACTTCGAATTCTTGGAAGCAAGTGCGGGACGAGTACGCGTGAAGTAATCCTCTAGGGCAGAAACAGCAAATTTACCCAGTGGAACGAGCCTCTCCTTCGATCCCTTGCCTCGAAGCTTTAACACAGTGACATCACCATCTGGAGTTTTTGATATCGAAATATCACTGGCGTTCACACCAACAATCTCACTCACTCGAGCACCGGATGAGTAAAGAAGTTCCAGAATGGCAAAATCGCGCAGCGAGATCGGATCTCCCTCTCGTTTTGCAGATTCAATCAATCTCGTTACCTCATCAACTGATAACGCCTTAGGAAGTTTGCGAGCAATCTTTGCGCTGACGATCTCAAGCGTTGGATTTACTACATCGAATTCAAGGCTTGCATACTTATAGAAACCTTTGACCGCCGACAGGGTTCTATTGCTACTGGAAAGTGCCAAGCCACGCGATTTCAGCGAGACTTCAAAGTCGGTGAGATCTTGAGGAATGAGCTTTGCGAAGTCCTTGCGAGTATTACCTAGAAACTCTTCAAACTTACCGAGGTCTCTCGCATAGGCAGATATGGAGTTACTAGAAAGGCCGCGTTCAATCCGCAATTGATCAAGGTATGAACTACGCGCCGCCTCGAACTTCATTGCACAACTGTAATTTAGTGTGCACCCTTGCGCGCAAGAGCTGCCGTAATAAGTCCCACAAAGAGTGGATGTGGACGCGTTGGGCGAGAACGAAGCTCAGGGTGAGCTTGTGTTCCCACATAATATGGATGAACTTCGCGAGGAAGTTCGACAAATTCAACGAGATCGCGATCTTTGAACATTCCAGAAAAGACAAGGCCAGCTGCAGCTATCTGTTCACGGTATTGATTATTGACTTCATAGCGATGGCGGTGACGTTCTGATATTTCATTGGCTCCATAAACACCAGCAACAATCGAACCTGGAGTCAGTGTTGCCCTATAAAGACCAAGGCGCATCGATCCACCCATATCGCCCCCGCCTGCAACAATCTCTTTCTGATCATCCATCGTTGCGATCACATGTGTTCCACTGTCAGGAAGGAATTCAGCAGAGTTCGCATCCTTGATACCTGCAAGATTACGCGCTGCTTCAATGACCATGCACTGCAACCCTAAACAAAGACCCAATGTTGGAATCTTGTTCTCGCGAGCAAATTTCAACGCTCCGAGCTTTCCTTCAATGCCGCGAATACCAAAACCGCCGGGAACGCAGATCGCATCGATACCCCCTAAAGCTTTCTTGGCACCTTCTGGTGTATCGCACTCATCACTCGGAACCCACACAATCTGAACCTTTGCTTCATTGGCAAAACCACCAGCGCGCAACGCTTCACAAACTGAGAGATATGCATCTGGAAGATCAATGTATTTACCAACGAGTGCGATCTTCACATGATGCTTAGGTGAATGCACCTTCTTAAGCAGGTCATCCCACTCGCCCCACTGCACTTCATGGCCACCCAATGAAAGGCGACGGACGATGTAGGAATCAAGTCCTTCAGTGAAAAGTACTTTGGGGATGTCATAGATGGATGGAGCATCAACTGCTGCAACGACTGCATCAACGTCAACGTCACACATCAAAGAAACCTTCTTCTTGATTCCTTCAGGAATCGGGCGATCGCAGCGAAGAACAACAGCATCTGGTGCAATACCAATACTGCGAAGGGCTGCAATGGAGTGCTGTGTGGGCTTTGTCTTGAGCTCCCCCGATGGACCGATATAAGGAACCAAAGAAATGTGAAGGTAGAAGACATTATCGCGACCTACCTCTTGGCGAAGTTGGCGAGCTGCTTCAAGGAAAGGTTGGGATTCAATATCTCCGACTGTTCCACCGATTTCAGTGATGACAACATCCACATCTGCTGAATCATTGGCAAGCATGCGCTCTTTAATCTCATTAGTGATGTGAGGAATGACCTGAACAGTCTCACCTAAGTACTCACCGCGACGCTCACGTGCAATAACACGTGAATAGACCTGACCTGTGGTGACGTTGGCAGATCCTGAAAGATTGCGATCGAGGAAGCGTTCGTAGTGACCAATATCGAGATCAGTCTCAGCGCCATCATCGGTAACAAACACTTCACCATGCTGGAATGGATTCATGGTGCCGGGATCTACATTGAGATAGGGATCAAGCTTTTGCATCGTGACGCGGATACCGCGTGCCACAAGGAGGCGACCTAAGGATGATGCTGTGAGGCCTTTTCCAAGACTTGAGGCGACTCCGCCAGTTACAAAAATATGTTTGGTCACATGCGCTTGGCTCATGGAAGACCATCCTATCGCTTCTTAGGCCTTAGCCTCGCATCGCTAGAAGCTCGGCCGCGTGTTCTCGCGCACTCGATGACTCCTCAAGCCCTGCAAGCATGCGAGCAATCTCTTCCACGCGCTCAGATTGTCCAAGTTTGGCAACTCCCGACTGCACAACCGAACCATCACTGCTCTTCTTCACAACAAAATGCGTATCCGCCCACGCAGCAACTTGAGGCAGGTGGGTCACGACAATGACCTGTGCGTTTTGTGCCAGAGCATGCAGACGCTTGCCCACTTCAATAGCAGCCTTGCCGCCCACACCAGCATCGACTTCATCAAAGATATATGTTCCAACAGGATGTGATTTTGCGATCACTACTTCAAGGCCCAACATGATGCGCGACATCTCGCCACCGCTTGCACCCTTACCAAGTCCAATCTTTGGTCCATCCATCTGCCCTTGAATCTGCATCGCTATCTCATCACAACCTAGCTGGGTGAAGTCACTCTCTTTAAGCGCAGATGCGTAATCTGGCGAAGTTACTTCAACGAAGAACTTCGTGTGTGGCATAGCAAGTGCTTGAATCTCTGTAGTCACAGATGTGGAAAGTGATGTAGCAGCACTGAAACGCGCAGCGCTCAAACTCTGCGCCGCACCAAGCAATAACATCTTCACCTGAGCTAGTTCTTTTTCAAGCTCTGCAATACGTTCATCGCCACCTCTAAGATCGGCGATTGATTCTTTTCCACTCTTAGCTTTTGCGGCAAGTGATACCAATTCATCATCGGCAGAGCCAGCACCACCCCATCGCTTAATGAAGAGAACAAGTTCAGCCTTGCGACTTTGCAGATGATCGAGCTTTTCAGGATCTGCCTCTAACCCTGTTGCATAGGATGCTAAATCAGAGGATGCATCATCGAGAATAAAGAGAGATTCGGCCACACGCTCTGCAATCTCCTCAAGGCGTGAATCCTTACCCTTTGCAGCATCTAAGAAGCGACGGGCCGAGTGAAGAAGTGTGAGCGCACCTGATTCCTCCGAATCAAGTGCACCGAGTGCTCCACTGGATGCAATACGAAGATCTTCAACGCTGGAAAGTCGCTTTATGTCATCTTCAACGGTCGATGCCTCATTGCGAACAGCCTTGAGCTTTGCCCAAGCTGCGAGAAACTCTTCCAACTCTGCAATCTCGCCATCTCGCTTATTGGCAGATGCCTTCATCGCTTTGATGCGATCTTTGAGTTCTAAGTATTGACCATAGATATCTTGATATGACTTCAATGTTGTTGAAATGGAGGAACCACCAAAGCGATCGAGCAATTCTCGCTGGCGAGCAGGTTTCACAATTTGTGAGTTCGCAGACTGACCATGAATTTCAATCAGCGGTTCTGTGACATCAGCGAGTGTTCCAGCAGGAACTGTGACTCCCCCGCATGATGCTTTGCTCTTTCCATCGCTATTGACTGTGCGAGTGACGATGAGCGATGAACCATCAACTTCTGCACCGATCTCATCCAATTGTTCTTTGGAATCAGAAGTCACTGAAAATTGTGCAGTTGCAACAAGACGTTCAGAGCCATGTCTAACAAGTGAACTATCGCTCTTGCCACCAAGGACAAGGCTTAATGCTGTAAGAATCATCGTCTTTCCAGCACCGGTTTCACCGGTCAAGACATTAAGGCCACGGCCCAACTCAAGCTCTGATTGCTCAATGATTCCGAGATTTCGTATGGAGATCTCTTCTAGATAAGAACGTTCACTCACCGCGCCAACCTTCAACGGGAAGTTTGAACTTTGCTACCAATCTATCTGTGAAGAGAGTCTTTGAGACATGCGAGAGTTTGATTGTCTGATCATCGCGAGTGATAAATACACGATCACCTGCATGCAGTGGAATCTTTCGCAGAGCATCAGCTGATAAGAGAGCATCCGATGATTCAATCGTGACAACGATTTCGGATTTAGGAGAGACCACCATAGGACGGGAAAAGAGTGCATGGGCTGAGATGGGAAGGAGAACGAGAGCATCTACTTCAGGCCAAAGAACTGGGCCTCCTGCGCTGAATGCATAGGCGGTAGAACCTGTGGGAGTTGAACAGATAAGGCCGTCACAGCCCCAGTGAGAGAGTGGTCTGTTATCAATTTCAACGAAGAGCTCAACCATCGTTGTGCCATCGCGTTCAACGGTGACTTCATTGAGCGCCCAACCAGTACCAATCTCTTCTCCTGCGCGCTCAACTGCAAAGCGCAGAATCATGCGATCTTCCGAGACGTAACTCTTTGCAATGATGCTCTCAGCAATGGCCGCAATAGTTGGGCGATTGACCTCTGCCATAAATCCCACATGGCCCATATTGATTCCAAGAAGTGGGACATTGCGCTTTAACGTAATCTCAGCAGCTCGCAAGATCGTGCCATCGCCACCTAGAACAACTGCGATTTCAATGTCCGGTAAATCAGCTGGCGCAACCTTCTTGATGCCTTCGATCGAAACATCTGAGATTGTGTAGAGGGAGAAACCTGCTGAGTAGAGAAGTGGTGCAAGCTCTTTTGCAGCCGCAATCGCTTCTGCTCGTGATGGACTGATAACAAGTGCTGCGCTACGAATAGTCATTATGCAGGTCCCATCGCAATCGCAGTATCGAGTTCACTTTCATTAATAGCAGGTGCTCCACGTCGAAGCCATAAGAAGTATTCAACATTTCCTGCAGGCCCCGGTAGTGGGCTTGCAGCAATACCCATCGTGCCAAGACCCACGTCATAAGCTGACTCTGCAACATCGAGAACTGCTGCGCGACGAAGTGCTGGATCGCGAACAACTCCCCCAGCGCCTAACTTCTCACGTCCCACTTCAAATTGCGGTTTGACCATCAAGACAAAATCAGCATCGGGCTTTGAGACCGCAGCAAGTGCTGGAAGAACAAGTGAGAGTGAGATAAATGAGAGATCTGCAACGACAAGATCGATATCTTCACCCACTTGTTCACCTGTCAGGTGGCGAATATTGGTGCGATCGAGAATCTTCACGCGGGGATCTTGCCGAAGCTCCCAAGCCAATTGGCCATAACCCACATCGACTGCAACAACCAGTGATGCACCGCGGCGCAATAAAACATCGGTAAATCCTCCAGTAGATGCACCTGCATCAAGACATGTCTTTGCCTCTACTGCAACGCCTACGAAGGCATCGAGGGCTCCCGCTAACTTATGTCCTCCTCGAGAGACGAAGTCATCGCGATCTCCTTGAATGGTGATCGACGTTTCTGCATCAACCTGCGTCGCTGGCTTTGTTGCAGGGATTCCACTGACAAGAACAGAACGAGACTCAATCAGATCTGCTGCATGCTCACGCGAACGCGCGAGTTCACGGCGTACGAGTTCAGCATCCAGACGTGTCTTCATAGCTATCTTCTAGAGATTATCGATTGACTTGAGTGATTCTTGTAGCTTCTCATGGAGCGCTTCAAAGCGTGCTGAGTGCTCGGAGAGATCACTTGCATCAATCTCCTCCAACTCATTGCGAACTTCTTGGACAAGGTCTACTTCTTGCTCTTCACTCATCACTTGCCTGCCTTCTTTGTCGGTGCTTTCTTAGCAATCTTCTTTGTCGGTGCTTTCTTAGCCGATTTCTTCGCCGGATTCTTCTTCAGCGCTGCAACTTGCTTTGCAAGGGCGTCAAACTCTTCGCGCTTTACAAATCCCATCTTCAGAACAGCTGCTTCAACTTCTTCGTGAATCTTTGCTCGCACCGAGTCCGCGCTCTCATGTGCCCAATCATTGAGCGCTGATGCAATCTCGGCTGGAGTGCGCTCACCGTCTGAGAGTTTCTGCGCATAGGTCTTCAAAGTGGAGAAGATCTCGGTGACGGGTGACTTTGCCATGAGGCTAGAGTATCGACTCCGTGTGACTAGAGGCGGAGAATCTCAGCAGCCTCAATCTGCCACCTGCTTGCAACTCCCCCAGGGCTCTGCCAGAAACGTCGATGAATTGAGCCTGAAATCTCCACCCATTCATCGCCTTCAAGACTCAAGGCAATCTTTCTCATCTTCGCGCTCCAGGCAGCGATATCGAGAGTGTCCACTCCTTCTCGCTCAGTTCGTGTGACGATCAAACGAAATTCAACAACTTTATCTCCGCTGGGTAACTCCTTCGTTGTTGCCGGGGCTGAAACTCTGCCCCTAAGCAATAAATCATTGAGTGAGTAATCAATCTCTTCCTCTAACTCAAGCTTGCCCTTTGCAACTTTCTTTGTAACAGCCATGCATCAACCCCTCTATTTAGGAAGGGACGATCATGATGTAGAAAAGCTGGACAGTGATACTAAAACGAGAAGTGTGTGGATATCTCTTTAGCTCTGTGAGCGCTCAAGAGCATCAGTGAGTTCATCGGGATCAAGGTCTGCGCACTTACCAAACCACTCGCGCGCCTCATCCTTGCGCCCTGCAGCATCGAGGGCATCTGCATAGGCATAGCGAAGACGAAGAGCCCACTCTTCATTCTCATTCTTGAGTTCTCTGCATTGCAACGTCACAACTGCTGCATCGAATTCACCGAGGTCGCGACGAGCACCCGATGCAACGATGCGCATCTCAATCTCTTCAGGCTTTGCAAGTCGCTTGACCTCATCAGAACCAGCCAAATTCAGGGCTTTTAGGGGGTTACCGAGACCGCGTTCGCAATCTGCCATCACCGGCCACATCGACACATCACCCGAAATTCGATTTGATGCGCGCAGTTCTTTCAGTGCGATTTCATAATGGCCTGCGCGATAAGCGGCATAGCCTGCTGTTTCTCGTACTACTGCAAGACGACCTGCATGGTGAGCTGCTGCAACTGCATGCTTATGAGAGAGCTCAGGATCAACATCCATATAGAGATTGACGCAGACCATATGGCGCGCAACTACCTTTGCATTTTCAGCAGACAAACTTAATAGCTCTGCGCGAACACTCTTTTCCAGCTCTTCACCTGTGACATCTTCAGGAATATCTGGCTCAAAGATACGTGGACGTATACGTGATTGATCGCGCTCTTGTGGGGCGGGGCGAAACCCGCGTGGATCACTGACTTCACGACCTTGGGAGACTTGACGGGTTGCACCGGCACGGTCTGAGCGACCTCCGCGAGCAGGACGTTCTTCACGAGATTGTGGACGAGCAGATGATGGACGCTCAGAGCTTGGACGTGATGAGGGCCTGCCCGATGACGGACGCCCTGATGAAGATGAAGACGGACGCGATGAAGGACGGCCGCTCGATGGGCGCGCTGGTCGATCACTATTACGTGGACGCTCTTCCATTGCTATCTCCAATATTTACTTGTTAAGTTTAACTTCTATTTTTCTCAAAGAACCGAAAAGAATTGGTTGAGAAATAAAAAAGGGGCGCCTATAAATAAGCGCCCCTTTTTATAAAAGAAGTCCGGCGACGTTCTACTCTCCCACAAGGTCACCCGTGCAGTACCATCGACGCTGAGAGGCTTAACTTCCGGGTTCGGAATGGGACCGGGTGTTTCCCTCTCGCTATGGTCGCCGAAACGCTATTGAGTTTTTGGCATGAACCTACGAAAAGTAAGTCTGATCAAAAATTAATTTGATCTACTTATTCGTGGTTCTCGACCGTATCTCGAGAACCACACAGTGGACGCGTAGCAACTTTGTAGTTAAATCCTCGGCCTATTAGTAGTGGTCAGCTCCAAGCCTTACGGCTCTTCCACTTCCACCCTATCAACCCAGTAGTCTCCTGGGGGCCTTACTTGGTAAACCAATGAGAAACCTAATCTTGAAGCGAGCTTCCCGCTTAGATGCTTTCAGCGGTTATCCCTTCCGAACGTAGCTAATCGGCGGTGCTCCTGGCGGAACAACCGACACACCAGAGGTTCGTCCGACCCGGTCCTCTCGTACTAGGGTCAGCCCTTCTCAAGTTTCTTACGCGCACAGAAGATAGGGACCGAACTGTCTCACGACGTTCTGAACCCAGCTCGCGTGCCTCTTTAATGGGCGAACAGCCCAACCCTTGGGACCTACTCCAGCCCCAGGATGAGACGAGCCGACATCGAGGTGCCAAACCTTGCCGTCGATATGGACTCTTGGGCAAGATCAGCCTGTTATCCCCGGGGTACCTTTTATCCGTTGAGCGACGGCGCTTCCACAAGCCACCGCCGGATCACTAGTTCCTGCTTTCGCACCTGCTCGACATGTCTGTCTCACAGTTAAGCTCCCTTGTGCACTTACACTCGACACCTGATTACCAACCAGGTTGAGGGAACCTTTGAGCGCCTCCGTTACTTTTT
This sequence comes from Candidatus Planktophila dulcis, assembly GCF_002288225.1. Taxonomy (NCBI): domain Bacteria; kingdom Bacillati; phylum Actinomycetota; class Actinomycetes; order Candidatus Nanopelagicales; family Candidatus Nanopelagicaceae; genus Candidatus Planktophila; species Candidatus Planktophila dulcis. The sequence continues at coordinate 625,840 of NZ_CP016777.1, read as the reverse complement.
AGGAGGCGACCGCCCCAGTCAAACTACCCACCAGACACTGTCCCTGATCCGGATTACGGACCGAGGTTAGAAGTTCAAAACGATCAGAGTGGTATTTCAACGATGACTCCACAAACACTGGCGTGCCCGCTTCAAAGTCTCCCACCTATGCTACACAAACCGTTCCGAACACCAATATCAAGATATAGTAAAGGTCCCGGGGTCTTTCCGTCTTTCTGCGCGTAACGAGCATCTTTACTCGTAATGCAATTTCGCCGAGTTTACGGATGAGACAGCGCTCAAGTCGTTACGCCATTCGTGCAGGTCGGAACTTACCCGACAAGGAATTTCGCTACCTTAGGATGGTTATAGTTACCACCGCCGTTTACTGGGGCTTAAGTTCTCAGCTTCGCCTTGCGGCTAACCAGTCCCCTTAACCTTCCAGCACCGGGCAGGCGTCAGTCCGTATACATCGTATTGCTACTTCGCACGGACCTGTGTTTTTGGTAAACAGTCGCTTGAGCCTGGTCTCTGCGGCCTTCCAACGCTTCGGAGGAAAACTCCTACACGTCAAAGGGCCCCCCTTCTCCCGAAGTTACGGGGGCATTTTGCCGAGTTCCTTATCCATAATTATCTCGATCGCCTTGGTATTCTCTACCTGACCACCTGTGTCGGTTTCGGGTACGGGTCACTTATCTTCTCGCTAGATGCTTTTCTTGACAGCATAGGATCATCCACTTCGCCTTACGGCTCGGCATCAGCTCTCAGGCATGTGTTACGCGGATTTGCCTACGTAACGCCCTACGACCTTACCCCGGGACAACCATCGCCCGGGCTGGACTGCCTTCCTGTGTCACACCATTGCTGAACTACTACAACACCGGGTCAGCGGTTCCATCAATCTGACAAAAGCCAGATCAACTTCACGGCCTTAGCATTAGTTGATTCGTCCTGGGCGAAAATAAGCGAGTACTGGAATATCAACCAGTTGTCCATCGACTACGCCTGACGGCCTCGCCTTAGGTCCCGACTTACCCTGGGCGGATTAGCCTGGCCCAGGAACCCTTGGTCTTTCGGCGGAGGGGTTTCTCACCCCTCTCTCGCTACTCATGTCTACATTCTCACTTGTGTGGCTTCCACGGCTAGATTCCTCTGCCGCTTCACCAGCCACACAACGCTCTCCTACCCATCCAAGCCCCTGGATCTTGCGATCGGGGTAGTGCTTGAATGATAGAACTTCGGTGCTGTGCTTGAGCCCCGTTACATTGTCGGCGCGAAATCACTTGACCAGTGAGCTATTACGCACTCTTTTAAGGGTGGCTGCTTCTAAGCCAACCTCCTGGTTGTCTATGCGACTTCACATCCTTTTCCACTTAGCACAGGCTTTGGGACCTTAGTTGCTATTCTGGGTTGTTTCCCTCTCGACCATGAAGCTTATCCCCCACAGTCTCACTGCTGCGCTCTCACTTACCGGCATTCGGAGTTTGGCTGATGTTGGTAATCTTGTAGGACCCCTCGACCATCCAGTAGCTCTACCTCCGGTAAGAAACACGCAACGCTGCACCTAAATGCATTTCGGAGAGAACCAGCTATCACGAAGTTTGATTGGCCTTTCACCCCTACACACAGCTCATCCCCTAATTTTTCAACATTAGTGGGTTCGGTCCTCCACGCGGTCTTACCCGCGCTTCAACCTGGCCATGCGTAGATCACCTCGCTTCGGGTCTAGATCGTGCTACTGAAACGCCCTATTCAGACTCGCTTTCGCTACGGCTTCCCCTCGACGGGTTAACCTTGCAACACGACACTAACTCGTAGACTCATTCTTCAAAAGGCACGCTGTCACAACTTTCGTCGCTCCAACGGCTTGTACGCACACGGTTTCAGATTCTATTTCACTCCCCTTACGGGGTTCTTTTCACCTTTCCCTCACGGTACTAGTCCGCTATCGGTCATCAGAGAGTATTTAGGCTTAGCGGGTGGTCCCGCCAGATTCATACCGAATTCCTCGAGTTCGGTATTACTTGGGATACCAATAAAGAGTTAATTAGGTTTCGACTACGGGGTTCTCACCCTCTATGACTGGCTTTCCCACGCCATTCATCTACCTAACTAGTTTCTGACTCTTTGATCAAACGGCAGTCTGATCTAACTGGTCCCACAACACCGATACTGCAACGCCTGCCGGCTTGGCACAGTATCGGTTTGGCCTCTTCCGTTTTCGCTCGCCACTACTAACGGAATCACGGTTGTTTTCTCTTCCTGTGGGTACTGAGATGTTTCACTTCCCCACGTTCCCTTTATCCACCCTATATATTCAGATGGAAATAACTGGACATTACTCCAGCTGGGTTTCCCCATTCGGAAATCCTCGGATCAAAGTTCGTTTGACAACTCCCCGAGGCTTATCGCAGCCTACTACGTCCTTCATCGGCTTCTGATGCCAAGGCATCCGCCATGTGCGCTTAATAATTTTTCCACAAAGATGCTCGCGTCCACTGTGTAGTTCTCAAAATACGGGCGGTACTCAATAAGAGTTGAGACTTACGAATAAATTCGCAGTATCTCTTCTTATTAAGTCCAGAGGTTTGGCGCTAGCCGTCCCCTCAGGACCCAACAACGTGCCTAGTTGAAATTCGATAAACGCTAATTTTCCACTCCCGAAGGTTGTACTAATTGCGAAATCTTAAATAAACCTAAGTCAATGCTCCACTTACGAGCCGAGTAGTTGAATGAAGCTAACTATTAGCTTCTCTACTCGATGCTCCTTAGAAAGGAGGTGATCCAGCCGCACCTTCCGGTACGGCTACCTTGTTACGACTTCATCCCAATCACCGATCCCACCTTTGGCAGCTCCCTCCTTACGGTTGGGCCACTGACTTTGGGTGTTACCGACTTTCGTGATGTGACGGGCGGTGTGTACAAGCCCCGGGAACGTATTCACCGTAGCGTTGCTGATCTACGATTACTAGCAACTCCGACTTCATGGGGTCGAGTTGCAGACCCCAATCCGAACTGAGACTGGCTTTATCGGATTCGCTCCACCTTGCGGTATCGCAGCCGTTTGTACCAGCCATTGTAGCATGCGTGCAGCCCAAGACATAAGGGGCATGATGATTTGACGTCATCCCCACCTTCCTCCGAGTTAACCCCGGCAGTCTCCTGTGAGTCCCCAACTTAATGCTGGCAACACAGAACGAGGGTTGCGCTCGTTGCGGGACTTAACCCAACATCTCACGACACGAGCTGACGACAACCATGCACCACCTGTATACAGACCTTGCGGCTATGACATCTCTGCCATATTCCTGTATATGTCAAGCCTTGGTAAGGTTCTTCGCGTTGCGTCGAATTAAGCCGCATGCTCCGCTGCTTGTGCGGGGCCCCGTCAATTCCTTTGAGTTTTAATCTTGCGATCGTACTCCCCAGGCGGGGCGCTTAATGCGTTAGCTGCGTCGCACAAACCGTGGAAGGTTCGCACAACTAGCGCCCACCGTTTACGGCGTGGACTACCAGGGTATCTAATCCTGTTCGCTCCCCACGCTTTCGCTCCTCAGTGTCAGTATTGGCCCAGAGACCTGCCTTCGCCATCGGTGTTCCTCCTGATATCTGCGCATTCCACCGCTACACCAGGAATTCCAGTCTCCCCTACCAAACTCCAGCTCGACCGTATCGGATGCAGGTCAGGGGTTGAGCCCCTGATTTTCACATCCGACGTATCGAACCACCTACGAGCTCTTTACGCCCAATAATTCCGGACAACGCTTGCACCCTATGTATTACCGCGGCTGCTGGCACATAGTTAGCCGGTGCTTCTTCTGTAGGTACCGTCACTTTCGCTTCTTCCCTACTGAAAGAGGTTTACAACCCGAAGGCCTTCATCCCTCACGCGGCGTCGCTGGGTCAGAGTTTCCTCCATTGCCCAATATTCCCCACTGCTGCCTCCCGTAGGAGTCTGGGCCGTGTCTCAGTCCCAGTGTGGCCGGTCGCCCTCTCAGGCCGGCTACCCGTCGTCGCCTTGGTGAGCCATTACCTCACCAACAAGCTGATAGGCCGCGAAGTCATCTTCAACCGAAAAACTTTCCAGCCCCGATCATGCGATCAAGGCTCATATCCGGTATTAGCCCCGGTTTCCCGGAGTTATCCCAGAGTTGAAGGCAGATTCTTCACGTGTTCCTCACCCGTTCGCCGCTAATTCACACCCGAAGGTGTTTCATCGCTCGACTTGCATGTGTTAAGCACGCCGCCAGCGTTCGTCCTGAGCCAGGATCAAACTCTCCATAGAAAGTTTTCTTCATGGCTTACGAGACAAACAAACTGTCGTTTATTTTGTCTTTACCAAAGGAAATCAACGAATATTTCCAGACGATATAAATAGTGTCTGGTACATACTTCATTGAAGTATTTATTTAGAGAATGGCGAATTAACACCATTCTCTGGCATTGACTTATGGCACGCTGTTGAGTTCTCAAGGTACGGATGCGCACTGCTTCGCTGAATTTCTCCGGCTTTTCAGGGCTGAACCACCAAATCTAGTCCATGGCTACGCGCACGTCAAAACGGCGGTAATGGCCTTAATTTAGGAGGTAATGCTGTACGACCACCAAAGTGTGCGTTCCACAGCAAGGAGCGTAACTATAGGTGCCCGCCCCATACAGGTCAAATCGGACTATTTAGAGCCCCCACCTAGGCCATCAAATAGGGCTAAATGAGAAAAAACCCCACTTTTATGCGTAAAAAGTGGGGGTTTTCGGGAAAAGACAGATAGCTAGATCAGCTCTACGGCAGCCAGGTCCCTCTTGCCTTTTCTCAAAACTGCATATTTACCGCATAAAAAGTGCGATTTTTCGAGGCGGAAATCTTCGCCTTCGATCTTCTCATTATTGAGATATGCGCCACCTTCTTTAACGATGCGTCGGGCAGCCGATTTCGAGTCCACGACACCAGTGGCAGCCAAGAGATCTACCCAGGTAGGAATCTCTTCACCCCTTTTTACTTGAGTACGTGGAAGTTCTGCAAGTGCTGATGCAAGTGTTGCTTCATCAAGTTCGTTGATATCCCCTTGACCAAAGAGTGCACGTGCTGCAGCTTCAACACGGACCGCAATCTCTGGTGAATGCACAAGTGCGGTTAACTCACGAGCAAGTTCGCGATGTGCCTCACGAGCTCCAGGGTTTTCGTTATGAGTTTTTTCCAGCGCTTCAATCTCTGCACGTGATTTAAATGAAAATACCTTGATGAACTTGATGACATCTTTATCATCAGAGTTAAGCCAGTACTGGAAGAAGGCATATGGTGATGTCATTTCAGGATCAATCCAGACCGCTCCCCCTGCAGTCTTACCAAATTTAGAACCATCTGCTTTTGTGAGAAGAGGAACGGTAAGAGCGTGTGCGCTTCCCCCCTCTGCGCGACGAATGAGGTCAAGACCGGCAGTGATATTTCCCCATTGATCTGAACCACCAATTTGAAGTGTGCAGTTGTAGCTACGGTAGAGCTCGAGGAAATCCATTGATTGCAGGACTTGATAAGAAAACTCGGTGTACGAGATTCCATCTTTTTCAAGACGAGTTGAAACTGAATCCTTATTAAGCATTTGATTAACGCTAAAGTGCTTTCCAATATCGCGTAAGAATTCGATTGCAGACATAGGCGCAGTCCAGTCAAGGTTATTGACCATCTTTGCTGGGTTCTGTTTTGTTTCAAAGTCCATAAACTTCGAGAGTTGTTTCGTCATGCGATTTACCCATTGCTCAACAACCTCAGTTGTATTCAAGGTTCTTTCATCATTCTTACCGCTGGGATCTCCCACCAGACCGGTCGCTCCCCCAATCAAAGGAAGGGTGTGGTGGCCTGCTAGTTGAAAGCGGCGTAGGACGAGGAGAACAACGAGATTTCCCACGTGGATGCTGGGGGCTGTTGGGTCAGTTCCTAAGTAGAGAGTGATGGGCTTTTTGAGAGCTTCACGTAGCTCTTTCTCATCAGTGGTTTGTGAGATCAGTCCGCGCCATTTCAGGTCATCAATTAGGTCAGTCATATCGTTCTTCACGCACCCATCATCTCTGAAAAAGCTTTGGCCTTGTCGGTGAATTCTTTTGCATACGCAGAAGTAGTAGCGGTAGCTTCCTTGATCTGCGCCTTGAAGGACCAAGGTGAAGTGCCGCCCACTGTTGTGCGTGATTCGAGCGCTCCGTGAACGGTGAGCACATCGCGCACATCGCCCTTAAGCGATGGATGAATCGATGAAAATTCTGCATCGGTGAGTTGATGCAACTGACGACCTGATGACTCACAGAGTGCAACACATTTGCCGGCTGCCTCATGTGCATGAGCAAAGGGAACCTTGGCGCGCACCAAGTAATCGGCGATCTCAGTTGCAAGTGAGAATCCAAGAGGTGCAGCTAGTGCCATCTTCTCGCGATCGAAATCTGTTGTCGCAACCATTCCGGTCACGGCCGGCAGAACAAGAAGAACAGTGTCGATCGAATCAAAGAGTGGTTCTTTATCCTCTTGAAGATCGCGGTTATATGCAAAAGGCAAACCTTTCAGCATTGTGAGAACTCCCGTGAGATTTCCAACCAGACGCCCTGCTTTACCGCGGGCAAGTTCTGCCATATCTGGATTCTTCTTCTGAGGCATAATCGATGATCCTGTTGAGTATGCATCTGCAACCTTTGCCCAACCAAATTCAGTTGTTGCCCATATGCACCACTCTTCACCAATACGTGAGAGATGAATGCCCACCATCGAGAGAATAAAGAGAGCTTCTGCAACAAAGTCACGATCAGATACTGCATCAATTGAGTTTGCAGCACTGGATGTAAATCCTAGGTTTTTGGCAGTGACCTCAGGTGATAAAGGAAGTGACGAACCAGCCAGTGCTCCAGAACCCAGTGGGCTCACTAGTGCGCGATCGAGCCAGTCATGAATGCGATCAAGATCTCGCGAGAATCCGTGAACATGCTTTGCAATTTCATGTCCAAAGAGAACAGGTTGAGCATGCTGTAGGTGGGTAAAGCCTGGAGCTGGCGCATCGCCATATTCAGATGCCTTGGCTATCAATGCGTTTTGGAGCGCCAGTAACTGCTGGGCAACTTCCAACATGTGATCGATTGCGTAGAGACGAAGATCAGTTGCGACCTGATCATTACGGGAGCGACCAGCGCGAAGTGATCCACCAATACCACCAAGCTTTTCCGTTAATCCGCGCTCTAAGGCGCTATGGACATCTTCATCAGTGGCATTGGCTACGAACTTTCCGGAGGCAACTTCTGCGATCAATTCCTTCAAAGCTCCACGAATGCGTTTGGCTACAATGTCTTCGAGTAGGCCACTGGATTGCAAAACATCTAAATGAGCCAGGGATGAGCGAAGATCGTATGGAGCAAGTCTCCAATCGAAGTGCACGCTACGAGAAAGTGCGAAGACAGCATCAGCTGGTGACTGTGAGAAACGTCCGCCCCAGAGCGCCATTATTTACTTCCTCTTTTCTTGATTCCACCGTAAGCGAGCAATTCTTTCGCGAGTTGGGCTCCACCGCTGGCTTTTCTCGATACAACCAAGACCGTGTCGTCACCTGCGATGGTTCCGATAATGTCAGAAATCCCTGAATGGTCTAAAGAACTAGCCAATAGCTGGGCTCCTCCAGGAGGAGTGCGCACCACAGCGAGATTTCCACTGGCCTCGACAGAGATGATCAGATCTGATGGGACAGGCATTGTGCGCGAAATCGATTCATCATCGCTATCGGAGATTTTATAGACCGATTCACCTGATGTAGAGCGCCCTCTGACAGCGCCGATCTCCTCCAAGTCGCGACTAGCAGTCGCTTGAGTAACTACAAAACCAGCCTTCTTCAATTGCTTGACCAAATCTGATTGTGAGTGAATGAGGCCAGCCTTGATCAGCGCAATTGCCTTTGCTCTACGAGCTGTGACACTAGACATGAGTGACCCCCTTGAGCGCTTGTGAAAATATTGCGACAAATTTCTGTGCCTGCTTCATGGAAACATTCAGTGCAGGCGCTAGACGAATAGTTGATTCACCTGGTGCGTTAATGAGCGCACCTAACTCTTGGCACTTCTTGGTGACCGCTTTTGCCACAGGCTTTTCCAGGGTCAATCCGATAAGAAGGCCAGCACCGCGAACCTCAGTAACTCCTGGAATCAGTGCTAATTCAGCAAGAAGGAAGGCACCGACTTCATCAACATGCTTAAGAATCTTTTCTTTCTCAATCGATGCAATCACAGCAAGGCCAGCTGCAGTAGCCACAGGATTTCCACCAAAGGTGGATCCGTGATCTCCGGCTGAAAAAAGTGTGGACGCAGAACCCAAGGCAATCATTGCCCCTAGTGGTAATCCCCCGCCGAGTCCCTTTGCCAAAGTAATCACATCAGGTTTGATTCCAGAGTATTCATACCCAAACCAATCTCCTGTGCGACCCATGCCGGTCTGCACGCAATCAATTACCAACAATGCACCGTTATCATCACAGTATTTACGTAAATTCTTTAGATAGTCACTGGGCGGAACAATGACGCCAGCTTCTCCCATGATCGGCTCAACAATGACCATTGCAGTCTTCTTTGTAATTGCTCTCTTCATCGCTAATAAATCACCAAATGGCACATGCTTGATTCCTTTAAGTAATGGCTTAAATGGATTTCGCTTTGAAGGCTGGCCAGTCAGAGAAAGTGCTCCCATCGTGCGCCCATGAAATGACTCATTCGTTGCAACAATCTTGTATTTGCCTGTCTTGCGAGAGAGCTTCAGCGCTGCTTCATTAGCCTCTGCTCCAGAATTACAGAAGAAGACTCGTGCGCTCTTATCTCCTGTCATCTTCTGTAGCTTTTCAGCAAGTTCAAGAACGTTCGGATGGGCATAGAAATTACTCACATGGCCCAAGGTGGCGATCTGCTTTGTCACAGCTTTCACTACAGCAGGATGCCCGTGGCCTAATACATTGGTTGCGATGCCTGCCAAGAAATCAAGGTAGGTATTGCCGTTGGAATCCTTAACCACGGAACCTTTACCGGAAACCAGCTCAATAGTCGGTGTTCCATAGTTATCTTGGAGCGCTCTCTGCCACCGTTTCATGCAACCACCAACGTTCCGCCCTCGCCCATGAGTGCTCTCTTAAGTGCTGATGGATTTGTTCCATCAATAATTCGTACTGCTTTCGCGCCGGCTGCTATTGCATCAAGACATGCCTGCACCTTAGGAGCCATACCTTGCGCAAACGTTGCCTTAAGTGACTCCAGCTCCTTAGCTGAGATAGATGTAATCAGTGAACTCTTATCTGGCCAATTCTTGTAAATGCCTTCAACATCAGTCATAACAATCAGCCACTCGGCATCGAGTGCTCCTGCAACGGCTGCGGCGGCAAGATCTGCATTCACGTTATAGCCAATAGATCCTTGGCTATCTGCAGCAATTGGAGAAATCACGGGAACTTTTCCTGCACTCACGAGTTTCTCAATGGACGAAGTGTTCACATCTGTGACAACTCCTACCAATCCGAGATCTGCAGCAGTTCCATCGACCAGTGATGTCAAAGGCTTCGCAATCAGAGTTCCAGAAGTTCTGCCTGAGATTGCTACTGCCGCAACGCCGTGAGAAACCAATGATTGCGCAACTGCTGGTCCTACTTCATCGGCCAACACTTGTTCGACAACATCAAAGATTTGCGGTGTTGTCACTCTAAAACCACCAACGAATTCAGATTCAATTCCAGCAGCTTCCAGCGCTTTACCAATCTGGGGTCCACCACCATGCACGATGACTGGAGTTACTCCTGTGGAAATAGCGTCAGCGATCGCTTTGGCAAATGACCCATGCTCATCAGTCATCGCATGTCCCCCGAATTTGATCACGATCATGTCGAGTAGGCCGAATTCTCTTCAACGTAGTCATGCGACAAATCATTGGTCATGACAGTCGCAAAAGCGCTACCCGCGTTGAGGTTGACCTCGAGGCTGACCAAACGTTCTGCAAAAGAGACAAGGTTCTTATCTTCAAAGGGTGCAGATTCCTTCGCCACATGAACACCGTTAAGAATGACATCAATATTGAGAGGATCCATCTGAGCATCGGCGGTACCAACTGCAGCTAAGACGCGACCCCAGTTGGGATCCGCCCCAAAGATTGCGCACTTCAACAAATTGTTGCGAGCACATGCACGAGCAACTTCAACGGCGTCACTCTCAGAGGCCGCCCCTGTCACTGTAATTGCGACCGTCTTTGTTGATCCTTCTGCATCGGCAATCAACTGCGCAGCTAGTGATCCACACACATCCATCAGGGCAGCTTCAAGTTCTGACTCTGAGAGTACAACACCTGATGCACCACTTCCCATCAGCAGCACTGTGTCATTAGTTGAGGTGCATCCATCAGAATCAATACGGTTGTAGGTTCTATCTGTCACGCGAGTGAAAATTTCTTGAGCGTTCTTCGGTAGAACCGCATCCGTCATCACCACAGAGAGCATTGTGGCTAAGGCTGGTGCAAGCATTCCTGCACCCTTTGCGATTGCTGCAAATTCAGCGCCTTTGATATTTGCTGTTGCAACCTTGGGAACGCTATCGGTGGTCATGATTGCTCGCGAAACATCATCTAATGAATCCGTTTTCATAGCTGCTGAGATAGTTTCTAGACCTGCAAAGATCTTTGGCATCGGCAGAAGCTCACCGATAAGCCCAGTGGAGCAGACCACGACTTCACCAGATGAAATTCCTAGAAGCTCGCCAACTTTTTCGGCTGTGTGATGAGTATCGGCAAAACCTTGTGGACCTGTACAAGCATTCGCCCCACCTGAGTTGAGCACGGCAGCACGTACTAGCTTTCCTTTAGTGACTTCACGTGACCAGATAACAGGTGCTGCGACAACTTTGTTTGATGTGTAAACAGCTGCTGCATCAAAGAGAGGACCTGTGTTCTCAATAAGTGTCAGATCCAGCGCACCGGTTGACTTCAGCCCAGCTGCAATAGCTGCGCCACGAAAGCCTTTGGGTAAGGACTTCATACGCCAAGCCCATCGAAGTTAAGTCCTGCTGCCTCATCCAAGCCACACAACAAATTAGCGTTTTGAATTGCTTGAGCAGCCGCTCCCTTACCGAGATTATCGATAGCGACAGAGATGACTAAACGCGATGTGTGTTCATCGACTGCAACTTGAATCTGAACGTGATTAGACCCGGTTAGCGCTGCAGTCTTTGGCATAACTCCCAACGGCAAAACAGTAACAAATTGAGATTTTGCAAAGTATGAAGAATAGAGAGCGTGGGCTTGCTCTGTTGAGATCTTCTTCGTCAATTTTGCTGTAATGGTTGACAGAATTCCACGAGGCATCGGGGCAAGAATGGGTGTGAAAGAAATCTTCGCGTCGACTCCTGATACTTTAGTGAGAGCTTGCTCTATCTCTGGAGTATGCTGATGTACTCCCCCAAATTTATATGAGGTAAGCGAGCCAGCTATTTCACTTGCAATCAAATTGATTTTGGCACTTCTTCCAGCACCCGTTGTACCGGAAGCTGCAACGACAACGACATCTGTCATATCTGCAATCTCGGAAGCCGGTGCTGCGCCCAGCGCAATAGAGGTTGCATAGCAACCAGGGTTTGCAACCTTTGTGGACTTAGAAATCAGTGACTTGAAAGGTTCAATATCAGCTAAACCGTATGTCCAGGCACCTGCATAATCTCCACCGTAGTAAGTAGCCCATGCTTCGGCACTCTCTAATCTGTAATCAGCACCTAGGTCGACAATCTTTGCTGTTGCTGGAAGTTGAGAAATGACTTTTGCAGATTCACCATGTGGAAGGGCAAGAAAGATGAGCTCACATGAAGCAAAGTCATTGGGCGCAAATGCGCTGAATTTCTTTCCCGCGTAGCTCTGCAACTGTGGATGAACTGATGTGATCTGCTCCCCCGCATTGGAGTGGGCTGTAATGGCGGTAACTTCGAAATGGGGGTGGCTTGCAAGCAGGCGAAGAAGTTCGCCCCCTGCATATCCACTAGCTCCTACAACACCGATTTTCATGGATGCAGTATAGCATATTTATGCAACAAGATGCATATTTATGCAGTACGCAGTACGGCTCCTGTTGCCTTCACGGCAGCCGCTACCGCAGCCTCACGCATCTCAGTGACCTCAGCCCCGGTCAAGGTTCGATCGGGTGCTCGGAATACGAGTGAGAATGCCAGTGAAATCTTGCCATCGCCTAACTTGTCATAGCGATCAAAGAGAGTGATGGATTCAAGGAGATCTCCAGCGCCAGCACGAAGGGCTGCCTCTACTTGAGCTGCTGTGACATCTGCTCCAACAATCAGTGCAACATCCTGAAGAGCTGCGGGCATAGTGCCGACCGTTGTTGGACGTACGAGCTCTGAATCAGGAAGAACGCTGAGACCCACAGCAAAGGCCACAGAGCGCTCGGGTAGACCGTACTTAGCAACGATACGTGGATGCAGTTCACCAGCATGGGCAACAGCTTTTCCATCGACAATAAGTTCTGCGCATCGTCCCGGATGCCATGGAGCGAAGTCAGAGCGCTTGACTGTCCATTGAAGATTACACAGTTGCAAAATATCTTGTGCGTAGGCAATGGCATCTTGCCATGTATAGGCACGCGCTTTACCTTGCCAATCTTCATTTTCAACTTTGCCAACAAGTAAACCAGCAACGTGATAAGCCTGCGGTGGGACGCTGGCAAAGATCTCATCGATCATCTTCTGTCCAGGCCTCTTGGATAAATCAGGGGAAATAAATGGAACAAGTTTTTGTGAGCTACGGAAAATCGAGCCCATTTCAAAGATGGCAAAATCTTTAGCTCCACGGCTGATGTTGCGCTGTGCTACTTCAATTAATCCCGGAACTAGATGCACGCGCATCAATGGGAATTCCTCTGACATTGGGTTTGCGATGCGATAGGTGGCAGCACGTTCTCCAACAAATCCCATTGAATCAATCGTCTCTTGATTGGTAAATGGGAATGTCTGAACTTCTGCCAGTCCTCTGCCTGCAAGCATTGCAGCCACCGCACGACGTCGCTTCTGAGTCGGAGTTAGCGATGCATGCAGTGGACGAGGTGGCAGAACTGAAGGAATCTTGTCATAACCAATCATGCGAGCTACTTCTTCTGTGAAGTCAGCCGGGGTTAAGAGGTCTGAACGCCAGGCAGGAGGATCGACTTCAAAGTTCTTCTCATTCACATCGCATCCAATAGTGCGCAGAACTTCAGCGATCTTGGCAGGGGGTACTTCAACGCCAAGGATGCGAGAAACATAAGCAGGGTCAAGCTTTACGACGGGAGAGAAACGAGGCTCTCCATCAACAACAGTTGCCACGTGCTGGGCTGAACTATTCTCCGTCAAAAGTTGAACAAAACGTGCAGATGCATATTGAGCAAGAGATGGGTCGACACTTCGCTCCAAACGGCGTGATGCCTCAGAGGAAAGTTTATGGCGACGTGAATTCTTTGCCACGCAGATCGGATCAAAGCGAACTGCTTCAAGTGCAATCTCAGTTGTTGTCTCACTAATTTCAGATGATGCACCGCCCATGGTTCCAGCTAGAGCTAGAGGTTGCGCATCATCACAGACCATCAGGTCATCGGGATCGAGTTGGCGCACTTGACCATCGAGAGTAGTGAATGGCTGCGCCTTGCCTGCGCGCTTGATCGTGAGGCCACCTTTGATTTTTGACTTATCAAATGCGTGAAGTGGTTGACCCAGCTCGAGCATCACGTAGTTGGTGACATCGACGACAAGTGAAATCGAGCGCATCCCCATCTTCTCAATTCGGCGGCGCATCCATAGCGGCGTGGTTGCAGACGGATCAAAGTTTGAAAGTGTGCGCAAATAGAAGACAGATGCAGTGGACTTATCTGCAATCTTTGCACTGACTCCCTTGCCGGTCTCTGCAAATGTCAGTGTGCGCAAAGCATCAACTGGATCTGTGAACTTCAACCCCAATGATCCCGCTACTTCTCTTGCGATTCCACGAATACTCAGGGCATAACCACGATCAGGGTTTACTGCAACATCAAAAATCACATCGTTAATCATCAGACCTGCAATTGCATCTTCACCAATCTTCACGGTGCCTTGCGCAAAAGTCATGATGCCGGAGTGATCTTCCCCAAGGCCAAGTTCACGAGCAGAACAAATCATTCCATTCGATGTCTTGCCATATGTCTCACGTGCTCCGATTGCGAAATCGCCAGGAAGAACAGCACCAGGAAGGGCGGCAACAATCAGGTCGCCCACGACAAAGTTCGTAGCTCCGCAGATCACATAACGAGTTTCCTCTTCGCCGCAATCAAGGCCCACATACCGCACAGGCTTCTTAAATTCAGTGAGCTCTTCAATGCTTAAGACCTTCGCAAAGACAAGAGGGCCAGTGAGATCTGCACCCTGCCTGATGAACTCTTCCACTTCAAATCCAACACGGATAAGCCCATCAGAGATTTTCTCAGCAGTAATTGAAGATGGAATTTCTACAAATTCTTTGATCCACGATAGAGGTGCGCGCATTTAAAGGCCCACGCCAAACTGACGAGTGAAACGTAGATCGCCTTCAACAATGTCGTGCATATCCGTGATTCCATGACGCACCATCAGCGTGCGCTCAAGTCCCATGCCGAATGCAAAGCCTGTGTAAACATCAGTATCAATTCCGCATGTTGCGAGAACCTTTGGATTGACCATTCCACAGCCGCCCCATTCAATCCAGCGATTGTTAAAGAATACATCTACCTCAGCGCTAGGTTCGGTAAAGGGAAAGAAGGATGGTCGAAGTCGAGTTGTGACATCGGGTCCAAACATATGGCGAGCAAAGTTATCGAGCGTTCCTTTGAGGTGAGCCATCGTGATGCCCTTATCAACGACTAATCCTTCAACCTGGTGAAACACAGGACTGTGAGTTGCATCCAGTTCATCGGCACGGAATGTGCGACCAGGACAGATGACATAAATCGGAGGCTCTTGGGTCAACATGGTGCGAATCTGAACTGGGGATGTGTGCGTGCGCAGTACAACACCAGATTCAACCGGTTCGATAAAGAAAGTATCTTGCATAGTTCGTGCCGGATGATCTGCTGGAATATTGAGCGCATCAAAGTTAAGCCAACCAGATTCAAGCTCTGGGCCTTCCTCCACTGCATAACCCTGTTCGATAAAGAAATCTGAGATCTCATTCTTAATGATGGAGATCGGGTGTAGTCCGCCGCGATGTGTGCGCTGAACAGGAAGAGTTATGTCGACGACTTCTTCAAGAAGAACTTTGGCATCGCGTGCAATTTCCAACTTCTCCGTTGCTGCTGCTAGAGCTTTTGTAATCTCAGCCTTGGCATCACCGATCATTTTTCCAGCGGAAGCCTTCTCTTCAGGTGAGAGGGAACCGAGCCCACGACTTGCTAGCGAGATAGGTGCCTTATCGCCGGTATGAGCAAGGCGAGCAGCCTTTAAGGAATCGAGGTCGGATGCGGCAGAGAATGCTTTCTGAGCATCGCTTATCCACGATGCAATATCTGCCGGATTCATGGAGGTAATTCTAACCTGCCACCTTTGAAGAAAGGGTGAACATAACGATAGATGCGGCGGCAGATAAGTTAAGACTTTCAGCACGGCCAGCCATTGGAATGGTCACTTCCGTAACGCTGACCCCGAGAGCTGATGCATCTACTCCCCTGGCTTCATTGCCAAAAATTGCTATGCAATCACCTGGGATGGAAATATCACGGATTGATGTGTATGCATGGGATGAAAGAAGGAATTTCTGGATGCCTGTAAATTGCTTATCAACTCTGTCGAATGTAACTCCCTCGAATACAGAGATATTCCATAGAGAGCCTGCCGTAGCGCGAACTACCTTGGGAGAATACATATCAACGGAATCTGGGGAGGTAATCACTGCAGAGATTCCCATTGCATCAGCTGTGCGCAAGATGGTTCCGGCATTTCCTGGATCTTGGATCTCATGGAGATAGATGAAGGTTGATGATCCCGTTGCTTTAAGATCTGCAAACTTTGCTTCAGGTTTATAGCAAAGGGAAATTAGCCCCTGCGGTGAGACTGTGTCAGACATGGCCTTTAAGACCGCATCGGTTACTTCAACAATTTCAACAGAATCTAAATCGAGCTCAGAAATCTTTGAAAGACCATTTTCTGTGGCGTAAAGGATTTTAAGTTGTGGGCCGCTCTCTGAAGTCAGAGCCTCACGGGCGCATTGCACGCCTTCTGCGACGAAGAGTCCTTGTTCGCGACGCTCGCGTGCACCCTTAGAACCAATAAGAGCCTTCACTCGCGCAACATGTGGCGAGTGAAGGCTCTCAATCATTGGTATGTATTACTTATGCTGCAGGAAGGTTCTTGCGTGAAACATCCACGAGAACCTTAAATGCAGCTGGATCATTCGTTGCGATATCTGAAAGAACGCGACGATCTACTTCAAGCCCAGATGCCTTAAGGCCCTGGATGAAGCGGTTATAGGTCATTCCGTTTTCGCGAGCTGCAGCGTTAATACGCTGAATCCATAGCTGACGGAAATCGCCCTTCTTATCTTTACGATCGTTGAAGGCGTAAACCATTGAGTGCGTTACTTGCTCCTTCGCCTTTGTGAAAAGACGTGAACGCTGACCGCGATATCCGGCTGCGCGCTCAAGAGTTGTGCGACGCTTCTTTGCTGCGTGTACTCCGCGCTTGACTCTCATTGATCTACTCCCTTACTTCAAACCAAGCATGCGCTTGGCTGTCATAGTGACGGTCTTTTTAGCTGATGATTCTTGACTCAAACGACGAGTAACGCGTGATGACTTGTGCTCCAAAAGGTGGCGCTTGCCTGCACGCTCGTGCATGATCTTTCCTGTACCTGTGACGCGGAAGGTCTTCTTCGCACCACTGTGGGTTTTCATCTTTGGCATTTATCTTCTCCTGTTACTTCGTCGTTGTGAAAAATCTTGTAAAACCTATTGTGCGGCTGCTTCTTCTTCAGCAGCCTTCACTTTGGCAGCTCGCGCCGCTTTCTGTTCTGCTACCGCTTCGGTCTTCTTCTTCGTTGGCCCTAGGACCATCGTCATCTGTCGACCTTCTTGTTTAGGAGCGAACTCCACGAATGCAATCTCTTTCACATCTTCTGCAAGACGTTGCAAGAGTTTGAACCCAAGCTCTGGACGTGTTTGCTCACGGCCACGGAACTTCATCGTGATCTTCACCTTGTCGCCACCTTTAAGGAATTTCTCGACTGCTGAGCGCTTTGTCTCGTAGTCGTGATTTTCGATCTTTGGTGTCATGCGCACTTCCTTCACCACAATGTGGGTCTGGTTCTGACGTGCTTCGCGAGCTTTCTGTGCTTCCTGGTACTTGTACTTGCCGAAGTCCATGATCTTGCACACTGGCGGATTAGCTTCGGGTGCGATCTCAACGAGATCAAGTCCGATTTCATCTGCCATTGCTAGCGCTGCTTCGATATCTACAACTCCAACTTGTTCACCGGTGTAATTGATGAGACGAATCTGGGGTGTGCGGATACGGTCGTTAATGCGCGGCTCTGTTGTGATTTCTGCTCCTATGTTCGGTTCTTGAGTATCCAAGTCGCTACAAAAAACGCGCACCGCATAGAGAGAGTAAAACCTGATTCAGGTTTACTTCCGACTAACCAATCCGCCGAAGCGAAAGAGGTGTGAGCGGTGAGCTCCTCTTGCAGCAGCCTGAGCTACTGGTCTGGGGCAAGGCTACCTGAGCGGGCTCAGAATGAAAAATCCGTGCGTAATCAGGCGCCCATACCGTGCAGACCACCATCGACATGGATGATCTCAGCCGTAGTCTTGGGAAACCAATCACTTAAGAGTGCAACGGCAGCTTTTGCTGCAGGAACAGGATCTGTGACATCCCATTCCAGTGGGCTTCGTTCATTCCACACCTTTTCGAATTCATCAAAGCCAGGAATTGATTTTGCAGCCATGGTGCGAATAGGGCCTGCTGCAACTAAGTTGATACGAACATTTTCAGCGCCGAGATCGCGAGCCAAATAGCGTGATGTGGATTCAAGAGCAGCCTTAGCAACGCCCATCCAGTCATACTTTGGCCAGGCAACTTGTGCATCAAAATCAAGGCCGACAACAGATGCCCCATCTTTAAATGTTGGTCTGCAAGCCATTGTCAACGATTTAAGCGAGTATGCAGATACATGCACTGCAGTTGCGACATCTTCCCATGCAGTATTCAGGAAATTTCCACCCAGTGCTGCCTCAGGTGCAAAGCCGATGGAGTGCACAACACCATCAAGATGTGGGACATGCTTTCTTACTTGCTCAGCCAAACCATCGAGATGCTCTTGATTGGTGACATCGAGTTCGATGATCGGAGGAAGTTGTGGGAGGCGACCTGCAATACGAGTGGTCAAGCTCAGAGCACGACCAAAGCCAGTAAGAACTACGTTCGCACCTTCCTCTTGTGCAATCTTGGCAATATGAAATGCGATTGATCCATCGGTGAGAACGCCGGTGACGAGGATGTTTTTACCTTGAAGGATTCCCATACTTAGTGACCCATTCCTAATCCGCCATCGACTGGAATGATGGCACCGGTGATATAGCTAGCTTGCGGGGATGCAATAAATGCCACAACATCTGCAATCTCTGCAGCAGAGCAGAAGCGTCCAAGTGGAACTTGTGCTGCAATATCTACACGACGCTTCTCATCAAGTTCTGCTGTCATATCTGTCTCGACAAATCCCGGTGCAATGACATTGGCTGTAATGCCTCGACTTCCAAGTTCACGGGCAAAGGATCGAGCCATTCCGACAAGACCTGATTTAGAGGCTGAGTAATTCACTTGGCCTGCAGCGCCTACTCCCCCAACGACTGAGCCAATAAATATGAGACGTCCTCGCTTTAACTTCAGCAGACCTTTTGTTGCACGCTTTGCAACTCGGAATGCACCTGTGAGGTTTGCATCAATCACACTTTCAAAATCTTCATCGCTCATACGCAGGACAAGAGTGTCTTTTGTAATGCCTGCGTTTGCAACGATAATTTCAGGTTGTCCGATCTCAGATTCAATCTTTGTAAATGCTGCATCCACACTTGCTGAATCAGTGACATCCATCTGCACGGCATCAAAGCCTGTCGGTGGCGTTCCACTGCGATAGGTAATGACGACTCTGTGCCCTGCGGCCTTGAGAGCAGTTGCGATTGCTAAACCGATACCGCGATTTCCACCGGTAACAAGTGCGATTGAAGTCGGCTCGCTCATGAGAGAAAACTACCCTACTGTTGCTCTATGGCTAAAGAAGATGACGTTTACGACATCACTAGCGCCCCAAAAGGGTTATCTACTGACCAGTCTGCGAGACAACGTCGCTATTTCATTTCAATGATGATACGAACAGCCTGCTTCATCCTGACTGTGTTACTACCCAGTCCATATCGATGGTTCGCACTTCTCGGCGCCGTTACCTTGCCCTATATCGCAGTCGTAGTTGCAAATGCAGGGCGCGAAACAGTTCTACCAGGTGAAGCCATCTTGAAGAAGAGGCCGAGAGGAATTGAGTAACACAAGAAAGAAAGAGAGTTACTCGCTCCTTAAGTCCCTCGTCGCCCTACTTCTGATTATTGGATGCATCTGGGCAGCGCAATGGCAGTATCACCGTGGTGTTGATCGACACGCACGCAATTCAGTCATCGAAACAAACTCAAGCATGAGCCCTGTCTCACTGACATCTGTGCGATCCAACCCTGCTGACCATGAATGGCAACCAGTACGAACTGAAGGCATCTTTGACTCCTCATCACAAATACTCTTGCGTAATCGCTATTCAGAAGGTGTGTATGGTTTCGAACTTCTCACGCGCTTTACTACTCCTGAAGGAAAGAGCTTCTGGGTTGATTGCGGTTGGGTGAAAGCTGGTGCCAGCGCATCTTCCCAACCCGAACTACCTGCTTTACCAACGGGTGAAGTGAGCATTACCGGAAGGCTTCGCTTAGATTCTTCTCTTCCGCGTGGATCTTTCTTTGCGATTCCTGGCAACAAAGCTGACGGACTTGTCTCAAAGGCAAATGCACAATCTGGATCTTCAACAGAGACTTTCTATATTGATTTACTGAGTGGATCAGATTCTGCTCTCACTCCTGCTGTTCCAGCGCAACTTCCTGAACTCTCCGATGGGCCACATATGGCATATGCCTTGCAGTGGCTATTCTTCGGAGGCCTTGTTATCTACGGACGATTCTTAATTCGTCGTGATGTCTTGTCTCGCAAAGAGCTCTGAGTACAAACCACCTCTAGCAATGAGTTCTTCATGCTTTCCGCGCTCTACGATCAGCCCTTTTTCAAGAACTAAAATCTGATCAGCTTCCATCACTGTACTCAATCGATGTGCAATCACAATCGATGTTCGCCCCTTAAGAGCATGCTTTAAAGCTTCATGCACGAGAGATTCATTCTCAGAATCAAGGTGCGCAGTTGCCTCATCCAAGATCACAATGGCAGGTGCTTTAAGAAGCAGCCTGGCTATTGCAAGCCTTTGCTTCTCTCCACCAGAGAGGCGATGGCCTCGTTCTCCCACCATCGTGTCAAAGCCGTTTGGAAGCGTTGAGATAAGATCCCAAATCTGCGCTGCTTTGCACGCTTCAATCATCTCGGCCTCAGTTGCATCTTCTTTCGCATAGCGAAGGTTTTCAGAGATAGTTTCATGGAACAGGTGTGCATCTTGCATAACAACACCGATGGAGTCACGAAGTGATTGCACAGTGAACTCTCGAATATCTTCGCCATCAATGGTGATTGCACCACGTGTAACGTCATACAGCCTTGGAAGTAGCGCGCTCATCGTTGTCTTACCAGCGCCCGATGGGCCAACAATTGCAGTCAATGATCCTGCAGGTGCGCTAAAAGTAATTCCGCGCAAAACCTCTCCGCTTTCAACAGTCTCCGGCTTTGCCGCCGATTCAAGCGATGCTAATGAAATCTCATCAGCACGCGGATAGCTAAAGGCAACATCGGTGAAATCGATCTTCAAGTCTTTCTTCCTCAAAAACTTTGCATCAGCCTTATCAACAATCATCGGCTGAAGGTCTAGTACTTCAAAGACGCGTTCAAATGAGACAAGTGCAGTCATTACATCGATGCGAACATTAGAGAGCGCAGTCAGCGGCCCATAGAGGCGAATGAGCAGTGCAGTGATAGCGAGCAGAGTTCCGACCGTAATGGAACCGTTGATTGCAAGGTGTCCCCCAATGCCATAAGCAAAGGCTGTTGCAACCGCTGCGACACTTGTGATTCCGACAAAGAAGACTCTGTTAAGCATTGCTGTCTGAATGCCTATATCTGCAACCTTGCGCGCACGTGTGCGAAAGAAGTTCTCCTCTTTTGCTGGCTTTCCATACAGGTTCACAAGTAGTGCACCAGAGACATTGAAGCGCTCAGTCATGGTGCTCGACATTGTTGCGTTGAGATTAAATGAATCCCGAGTCAGGGCTTGAATGCGCTTTCCAACCCACTTAGTTGGAAGAAGAAAGGCAGGTAGAAGTAGAAGAGATACGACTGTGATCTGCCAAGAGAGAATCAGCATCGTTGTCACAACGAGTACGAGTGAGACCACATTGCTCACCACACCTGACAGAGTCCCAGTAAAGGCTTGTTGAGCACCCATCACATCTGAGTTAATGCGAGAGATCAGCGCACCTGTTTGCGTGCGAGTAAAGAATGCAATTGATTGGCGTTGAATATGAGCAAATACTTGTGAGCGCAGGTCATAGATCAAGCCCTCGCCGATTCTTGCTGAGTACCAACGCCCGAAGATGTTAAATGCAGCATCGACCACAGCAAGCAGTCCCACAAGGAAAGCAAGCTTTGTAACAAGGCCCGTATCTTTAGGTAAGACGCCCTTATCGATGAGTTCGCGAAGCAACAGTGGGGTTGAAACGACGAGGAGCGCTTCGATTACTACGGTGATGAGAAATATGATGATGTGAGATTTATAGGGCTTGCCGTAGGTAATGATTCTCTTGATTGTTCCTGGCTTTAGTTTCTGAGACTTAACAGATGGATCTGCAGTCATTGACCGAAAGGTCATCCAGACTGCATGTTGAGACATCAGAGATCAGATCTAGGAATCAGACTGTAAAGCCGAGGGCGCGAAGTTGTTCGCGACCATCATCAGAGATTTTATCGGGACCCCAAGGTGGCATCCACACCCAATTGATTTTCACATCGTCTGTAAAAGGTGCAAGAGCTTGACGTGTTTGATCTTCAATCACATCTTGTAATGGGCATGCAGCAGATGTGAGAGTCATATTCAGGACAGCAATATTGTTGTCATCGACCATCATGTCGTAGATAAGTCCAAGGTCAACAACGTTGATACCAAGTTCTGGGTCGACAACATCCTTCATCGCCTCATTAATATCTTCGATCTTTGCAACCATGTCTCTATCCTACTTTCTTTTTAGGCTTGCTTTGCCAACGCTTGAACGCTTGCATCTTTAAATGCCATCCAACCCAGCAACGCACATTTAATGCGAGCCGGATACTGAGAAACTCCCGCAAGGGCGACTGCATCCTCAAGAAGTGACTCATCACCCTTCTCGGTTCCCTTGCTCTGCATCAAGTGCATAAAGGAATCAGCTATCACCTGAGCTTGATCAAGGTTTTTGCCGATAAGAAGGTCTGTAAGAATCGAGACACTTGCCTGAGAAATCGAGCACCCCACGCCATCCCAAGAAACGCTCTTGACCATATTTCCTTCAAGTGTGACGTTGAGAGTGATTTCATCGCCACAGCTGGGATTGATGTGGTGAACCTGCGCATCAAAAGTTGTATTCAACTTCTTGTTCTGCGGATTCTTATAGTGATCCAGAATCACTTCTTGATAGAGATTATCGAGCTGCATTAGCGACCAAAATATTTCTGAGCGCCCTGCACGCCGACGATGAGTGCATCAAGGTCATCTGTGGTGTTATAGAGATAGACAGAGGCACGTGTAGTTGCGGGAACTCCAAGCTTGCGAGTGAGTGGCCATGCGCAGTGATGACCTGTGCGAACTGCAATTCCTTGGCTATCTAAGTACTGACCTAAATCGTGTGGATGAATATCTCCAAGAGTAAATGAAACTACTCCACCACGAAGCTCTGTTGTCTTTGGACCAATAATGCGCAGATCAGTAATAGCAGACAGACCCTCAAGCAAATATTTGGTAAGTGATATCTCATGCTTATGAATGTTATCCATACCAATTCCAGTCAGATAGGTCAGCGCTGCACCTAATCCAACAGCCTGTGCCATATTGGGAACACCGGCTTCAAACTTCTTTGGTGCTGGCGCCCATGTTGCAGATTCCATCGTGACATTTTCAATCATGGAGCCACCGGTAAGAAACGGTGGAAGTTCAGCAAGAAGTTCTGCGCGTCCCCAGAAAACTCCAATACCTGTAGGACCTACTGCCTTGTGTCCTGAGAATGCTAAGAAATCAATATCGAGCGCCTTCACATCTGTCTTCATGTGAGGAACAGATTGACATGCATCAAGAACAACAACGGCCCCCACTTCGTGAGCACGCTTTGTAATCGCTTCTAGTGGGTTGATGGTGCCAAGTACATTTGATTGGTGAGTGAGAGCCACAACTTTTGTCTTCTCGTCAATGACTGAATTGATCTGAGAGAGATCTAGGCGTCCATCATCTGTGACGGTGAACCATTTCAGAGTTGCTCCCGTGCGGGCAGCTAACTGCTGCCAAGGGATGAGATTGGCATGGTGCTCCATCTCGGTAACGACTATTGAATCCCCTGCTTTAAGGTGAAAACGATTGCCAGGAGCAGCGTTGCCCATCGCATAGCAGATGAGATTGAGAGATTCCGTGGCGTTCTTAGTGAAGACGATTTCATCGACCGATGCGTTGAGGAATTGAGCAACAATTTCGCGAGCACCTTCGTAGGCATCGGTTGCTTCCTCAGCCAATTGATGCGCACCGCGATGCACCGCCGCATTATGAAAACGGTAGAAATCACTTTCTGCATTAATGACAACATTGGGCTTTTGGCTCGTTGCGCCAGAATCTAAATAGACAAGGCGCTTGCCATCGCGGATTGTCCGATCCAAAATCGGAAAATCCTTAGCGATAGCGTGAGCATCAAATGTCATAATTAAGCGGTGACGTACTCCGCATAACCATTTGCTTCGAGCTTATCTGCAAGCTCTGGTCCGCCTTCTTCGACGATACGACCGTTAGCAAATACATGCACGAAGTCAGGCTTGATATAGCGCAAGATGCGTGTGTAGTGAGTAATCAGAAGGATTCCGTGGTTATTTGCAGCCTTTGCGCGAACAACACCCTCAGAGACGATACGAAGCGCATCAACATCAAGACCTGAATCTGTCTCATCAAGGATTGCAAACTTAGGCTTGAGAAGTTCGAGCTGCATGATTTCATGACGCTTCTTCTCTCCTCCTGAGAATCCTTCATTCACATTGCGTTGAGCAAATGATGCATCCATCTTGAGCGATTCCATTGCACTCTTTACTTCCCCTACCCACTCGCGAAGCTTTGGGGCTTCTCCGCGAAGAGCTGTTGCTGCTGTACGAAGGAAGTTTGAAACTGAAACGCCTGGAACTTCAACTGGATACTGCATTGCAAGGAAGAGTCCTGCCTTTGCGCGCTCGTCAACTGTCATCTCAAGTACATCTGCACCATCGAGAGTAACTGTGCCCTCTGTGATGGTGTATTTAGGGTGACCGGCGATTGAGTATGCAAGCGTTGACTTACCTGAACCGTTAGGTCCCATGATTGCATGTGTCTCACCTGACTTGATGGTGAGGTCTACGCCCTTAAGAATTTCAATCGATCCTTGCTCGGTCTCGACAGATACTTTCAATCCGCGAATTTCAAGAGTGCTCATATCTATCTCCGTTACATCTCTACCGTGACGGAGTCTCCGTCGACAGTTACTGAATAGGTCTTAATGGGTGCTACAGCTGGAGGCGTTAACGCCTCTCCTGTGCGAAGGTCGAACTCAGCTCCGTGAAGCCAGCATTCAATCTTGAAATCTGTGATGTCACCTTCTGAAAGTGATGCATCAGAGTGGCTGCAGACATCGTTGACTGCGAAAACCTGATCGCCCACACGGGCAACACAGATAGATTCACCGTTCTTCTCAATGCGCACAGGCTTTCCAGCCTGAAGTGAAGAGAAAGCTAGATCAGACATTTACTTACCTGCCTTTTCAAGTTCTCCATCAATGCGAGTCATGATGCGCTCTTGAATTGATTCGATACCAATCTCAGAGACAATCTCATTAAAGAATCCGCGTACTACAAGGCGTCGCGCATCATCCATAGTGATTCCGCGTGACATTAAGTAGAAGAGCTGTTCATCATCAAAGCGACCAGTTGTAGATGCATGGCCTGCTCCAACGATTTCACCAGTTTCGATCTCAAGGTTAGGAACTGAATCCGCACGAGCCCCATCTGAAAGAAGCAAATTTCGGTTGAGCTCGTAGGTATCTGTGCCTTCAGCTGCTGCACGGATAAAGACATCACCAATCCAGACAGTGTGCGCCTTATCCCCTGCTAGCGCTCCCTTGTAATTCACACGGGACTTCGCATTAGGCACTTTATGATCAACAAACATGCGGTGTTCAAAGAACTGTCCAGCAGTTGCAAAGTAGACACCTGAGAGATCACATGATGCACCTGGTGCAATGAAGTCCACGGTGGGAAGCAGACGAACTACATCTCCCCCGACTGTGACAACGATTGACTTAAATGTTGCATCGCGATCAACGATTGCATGATGGCGCGCTGCATGAATGGTCTTCGAATCCCATTCCTGAAGTGCGATGAGAGTGAGGTGAGCACCTGGCTCAACAACAATCTCTAAATCTTCTGCAAGATGAGTATCACCTGAGTTCTCAATGACAACAACAGACTTTGAGTGATTGCCAGCCTTGATGAGAACTCGTGAGAATTCAGCAGAGTCAGTTCCGAAAGAAGAACGGTTAAGCATGATTGGCTCAGAGATTTCCGCACTGGCGGCAATCGATAGAACTGCGCCCTTGCTTGTGAACGCACGAATGCGATTAACGATCACATCATCAGTCTCAGTAACGGCCTCAATCTCTTGGTGAGAGAAAGTCACTCCCGTTGGAAGTGAGCCATTGATTGCCAATGAATTGCGCTCGACTGGGGTGGCCGAACCATCATGCATTCCACCCAAGCGTTTGAGTGGAGTAAAGCGCCATGCTTCTTCACGCCCCGTTGGGGTGTGATTTTCTAGAACGTTCGATTGCAATGAAGACATTAGCCGACTGAACCTTCCATCTGAAGTTCGATGAGGCGGTTGAGTTCCAGTGCATACTCCATAGGAAGCTCACGTGCGATTGGTTCGATAAATCCACGAACAATCATTGCCATGGCTTCATCTTCATTGAGGCCGCGAGACATCAAGTAGAAGAGCTGATCATCTGAGATCTTAGAAACAGTAGCTTCGTGTCCCATAGAGACATCATCTTCACGGATATCAACATACGGATATGTATCAGAACGAGAGATTGTGTCCACCAAAAGGGCATCGCACTTCACAGTGCTTTTAGAGTGGTGTGCACCCTCTTGAACCTGGACAAGTCCACGGTATGAAGTACGTCCTCCACCGCGAGCTACAGATTTAGAGATTACAGAAGATGATGTGTAAGGAGCTGCGTGCACCATCTTTGCACCAGAATCTTGATGTTGGCCAGGGCCTGCAAAGGCAAGTGAAAGTGTTTCACCCTTTGCATGTGGTCCCATCAACATCACAGCTGGGTACTTCATGGTGACCTTCGAACCGATATTTCCATCGACCCATTCCATCGTTGCACCTTCAGCACATGTTGCGCGCTTTGTTACCAAGTTATAGACGTTGTTAGACCAGTTCTGGATGGTTGTGTAACGAACACGAGCACCCTTCTTCACGATGATCTCAACAACTGCTGAGTGCAATGAATCTGACTTGTAGATAGGTGCTGTACAGCCTTCTACATAGTGAATGTATGAATCTTCATCAGCAATAATCAGAGTACGTTCGAACTGACCCATATTCTCTGTATTGATACGGAAGTAAGCCTGTAGAGGGATATCAAC
Source organism: Candidatus Planktophila dulcis (assembly GCF_002288225.1). Lineage (NCBI taxonomy): Bacteria > Bacillati > Actinomycetota > Actinomycetes > Candidatus Nanopelagicales > Candidatus Nanopelagicaceae > Candidatus Planktophila > Candidatus Planktophila dulcis. The sequence continues at coordinate 598,753 of NZ_CP016777.1, read as the reverse complement.
ATGAACGCCCTTAGGAACATAGATAAATGAACCACCAGACCAGACAGATGTATTCAGCGCTGCAAATTTGTTATCGCCAACAGGAATAACAGTTGCGAAATACTCTTTGAAGAGCTCAGGATGTTGCTTTAGAGCGCTATCTGTATCAAGGAAGATCACGCCCTGCTTCTCAAGATCTTCACGGATTGAGTGATAAACAACTTCTGATTCATACTGGGCTGCAACACCTGAAACTAGGCGCTGCTTCTCTGCCTCAGGAATACCAAGGCGGTCATAGGTATTCTTAATATCATCTGGAAGGTCATCCCACGTTGTCGCCTGCTTCTCAGTAGAGCGCACAAAGTACTTAATAGTGTCGAAGAAAATTCCAGTTAGATCTGAGCCCCATGATGGCATCGGCTTCTTATCAAAGAGTCCAAGACCTTTAAGGCGCAGATCTAGCATCCACTGAGGCTCAGACTTCTTCGCTGAGATATCGCGAACTACTTCTTCGCTTAATCCGCGCTTAGCATTAGATCCCGCATCATTGCTATCAGACCAACCGTATTCGTAATTTCCGAGGCCTTCGAGCTCTGGGTGTGCTGTTGTCATGAGTGTGCCTTTCCAGCAGTTATTTTCTTTGATGGTTTGGTTTTTACAGTGTTGGGGATGTATGTAGTGCAGACACCATCGCCATGAGCGATAGTGGCTAAACGTTGAACGTGAGTTCCTAGCATGCGTGAGAAAGCTTCAGTCTCTGCCTCACAGAGCGCAGGAAATTCTGCAGCGACGTGGGCAATTGGACAGTGGTGTTGACAGAGTTGCTCACCCAAGGGGCGGCTCTCAATACTGGCGGCATATCCCTGTTCAGTAAGAAATGTTGCCAGCGCTTCAGATTTATTGGAACGCTTTGCCAGTGCAACCGTTCCCTTACGTTCGATGTCATCAGCACGTGATTGCGCAAATGCTTTAACAAGGGTTCCCCCTGATTGTGCTGACATAAATTTCAGCGCCGCAACAGCTAAGTCATCGTAGGAATGTTCAAACTTCTCTCGCCCTGAATCGGTCATCACAAATACCTTCGATGGACGACCACGACCACGAGTAAGAGCCTGGTGAGGTTCACGCGCTTCCAAAATTCCATCTGCAACCAAGAGATCAAGGTGGCGGCGAATTCCAGCCGGGGTTAAGCCAAGACGCTCACCGAGTACGACGGCAGTCGATGGACCATTTTCGAGGACCGAGCGAGCGACAGCGTCACGGGTGCTGAGATCATCGATTTTCACAACACTATTGTGTCGTAATTCGCACCGCCTCGCCACTTACAGGTGTCGCCTGCGCGCCCCCATAAGGTCTTAGGCTACGGAGCGTGAGTAGAGCGAGAAGTTTAGCGAGCAAACTCCTTCCTGCCTTAACTGGCCTGCTCCTCTTTCTCCAATCTGCACTGGTTATTACCGGAGGGGCAGTTCGAGTAACGGGCTCAGGACTTGGCTGTCCGACATGGCCTGAGTGCACCCCCGGTTCCTACACACCAGTGCCCGGACAGGCCGAAGGTCAATTGCACGCATGGATTGAATTTGGAAACAGACTTCTGACCTTCGCACTTCTCTTTGCTGCCCTTGCAACAGTGATTGCAATATTTCGTTCTGGTCGTCGAGATTTAAGATTTCTTGGCGCCACACAAGTTCTTGGAATTCTTGGTCAGGGCGTATTAGGTGGCATCACAGTCCTCACCGATCTCAATCCTTTAGCTGTGGGATCGCACTTACTTCTATCCATTCTTCTCATCGCCGCTGCAACTTCCCTGCACTCACGCAGGCATAACCCCAGTGTGCGCACATCATCGACTGAGGTTCGCATCTCCAGAATCTCACTAGCCCATATCAACCTCGCATTTATTGCAATCACTATTGGAACTCTCGTCACAGGCAGCGGACCACATGCAGGAGATGTCGATGCCCCTCGATTAGATTTTGCCATCACAACTATCACGAGAATTCATAGCGCTTCGGTGTGGTTACTCATGATTGTCTCCGTTTTCTTCCTCATTTCAAGAAAGCTGAACTATGAAACCAAACGTTGGCTCATTATCTTCATCTTTCTTGCCATCGGCCAAGGAGCAATTGGCTATCTCCAATATTTCCTCGGCGTACCTGAGGAGCTTGTAGTAATGCATTTACTTGGATCTGTATTGGTGTGGATCGCAGCGTGGCGCGTCCGTCTATCTGTAGTACGTAAACCCGCATAAGGAGAAGAACATGAGCAAAATCGCTGGCTGGACTGAACTCGATGACCGCGCAGTTGCTTACGCACGTGCACTGGCCATGGATGCCGTGCAAAAGGTTGGTAATGGACACCCAGGTACTGCGATGGCACTTGCTCCTGTTGCCTACAACCTATTTCAGCGCCATCTCGTTCATGATCCATCCGACCCACAGTGGTTAGGTCGCGATCGTTTCATCTTGTCTTGCGGCCACTCCTCCATGACTCTTTACACTCAACTTTTCTTCAGTGGGTATGGGCTTGAGATGGAAGATATTCAATCCTTTAGAACATGGGGATCTCTCACACCAGGACACCCTGAATTTGGCCACACCGCAGGCGTTGAAATGACAACTGGTCCATTAGGAGCAGGTGTTGCCACATCTGTTGGCTTTGCAATGGCAGCTCGTTATGAGCGCGGACTTCTCGATCCTGAAGCACCTGCAGGCACATCACTTTTCGATCACTCCATCTGGGTTATCTGTTCTGATGGTGATCTTCAAGAAGGAGTTTCTGGAGAGGCATCATCACTTGCTGGAACACAAGAGCTTGGCAATCTCAACATTATTTATGATGACAACAGAATCTCTATCGAAGGCGATACTCACGTTTCATTTACAGAAGACGTTGCAGCTCGCTATCGCGCTTATGGCTGGCATGTCCAAGATGTGCCGGCACTATCTGATGGCAATGTAGATCTCGAATCCCTTGATAAGGCGATGATTGCAGCCAAAGCTGAGAAGACAAAGCCATCTCTTATCCGTATGCATTCGATCATTGCATGGCCTGCACCGAAACTTCGCGGAACTGGAAAATCACATGGTTCGGCGCTCGGTGATGAAGAGATTGCGGCAACTAAGAAGGAGCTTGGCCTAAACCCTGATGAGAAGTTTGCAATGCCTGAAGATGTCTTTGCTCATGTGCGCGCAGTGAAGGCTCGAGGTGCTGCAACTCGTAAGGAGTGGGATTCAAAGTTTGAACAGTGGCAGAAGGCTCATCCAGATCGCGCGGCACTTCTGAAACGTCTTGTTGCACGCGAACTTCCTGCAGGATGGGAATCAGCTCTGCCTAGCTTTGAAGCCGGTAAAGATGTCGCAACTCGCACAGCATCAGGACATGTCATCAATGCGATCGCAAAGTCACTGCCTGAGTTTTGGGGCGGCTCTGCAGATCTTGCAGATTCAAATATGACCACTATCGAAGGCGGCAACTCCTTCTTGCCTGCAACAAGTGCGATGAAGAATGCAGATCCATACGGTCGCATCATCCACTTTGGTATCCGCGAACATGCAATGGGCTCCATCATCAACGGAATTACCTTGCATGGGCTTTCACGATCATTTGGTGGAACTTTCGCAGTCTTTAGCGATTACATGCGTCCCTCTGTTCGCCTTGCAGCCATCATGGATATTCCATCTATCTTCGTCTGGACACATGATTCCATCGGCGTGGGAGAAGATGGTCCAACGCATCAACCCATTGAGCACTTTGCAGCACTGCGTGCTATTCCAAACTTTGCAGTCTTGCGCCCGGCAGATGCCAATGAGGTAACTGAAGCGTGGAAATCTGTCATCAAACGAAATAAGCCAGCAGGCTTCCTGCTCTCTCGCCAAAACCTTCGCACCGTAGATCGCACAACACATGGCGCAGTCTCAGGAGTCGATAAGGGTGCATACATTCTGAAAGAGGCATCCTCAACTCCGAAGGTCGTCATCATTGCAACAGGTTCTGAAGTCGGCATCGCACTAGATGCACAGATTGCACTCGAGGCAGAAGGAGTCTCAACTCGCGTTGTGAGCGCGCCATGTCTTGAATGGTTTAACGAACAAACTATCTCCTATCGCGAGTCAGTTCTTCCCACCTCATCACTGCGAGTCAGCATCGAGGCAGGAATTGCTCTGGGTTGGCGCGAATATGTGGGCGATAAAGGTGTCATCATCTCTCTTGATCATTGGGGTGCATCAGCATCTGCTGCAAAGCTCTTCACTGAGTTTGGTCTGACTTCAGAGCGGGTTGTTTCAGATGTGAAGAAGGCGCTTGCATAGTGAAAATCTCTGGTCCATCGCTTGCGACCATTGATCGCGAAAGCGAGATTTATCGCAAGTTACGTGAAGCTCATCCTCGCATTGCGAAGAAGGATGCAAGCACGTGGGGAACTAAGGCATCGACCGAAGCAGCTATTCGCCTGAATTGGGTTGACCTCCCAGAAGCGTCGCTCTCACTTCTACCCCAGATCACTGAGATAGCTAAGAAATTTGCATCTCACACTCGCGTCGTCTTATGTGGAATGGGTGGCTCTTCACTGGGGCCTGAAGTGATTGCTCTTACCTATAAGAAAGATATCTTCATCTTTGATTCAACGGATCCCAACTATGCACGCCATGCCATCGGGACAGATCTTGCACACACACTTGTCGTAGTAAGTTCGAAATCTGGTTCGACTATCGAAACTTCATCACAGCGCGCACTCTTCGAAGGTCAGTTCCGAGCTGCAGGGCTTAACCCACTTGACCATATGCTCTTTGTGACAGATCCTGGTTCACCACTTGATAAAGAAGTTCGTGCATCGGGGTATTCAGTCATTAACGCCGATCCCAATGTGGGTGGACGATTTAGCGTTCTCAGCGCCTTTGGATTGGTTCCATCTGCACTCATTGGCGCTCCGATCAAGGAGATACTCGATGATGCAAGCGCTGAAAAGAAGGCATTCCTACAAGATGATCAGGTAATTCTTGATGTCGCCTATCTCCTTGTCACACAAGCAGAGCAATACATCGCATTCACCGATGCAGGATCACACGTTCCTGGACTCTCCGATTGGATTGAGCAGCTCATTGCAGAATCCACCGGAAAAGATTCAATCGGTCGACTTCCCATTGCAACAGAGGATGTAACACGTGCTCGTGTTGGCGGTGCATTCACCGTTTCCTATGCAGGAAGTGGAGCAGACCTCACAGTCGAAGGCCCACTCGGAGCACATTTTATTTTCTGGGAATGGGTCACTGCCCTCATTGGTGCAGCACTCAAGATTGATCCATTTAATCAACCGAATGTGACTGAGGCTAAAGAACAGACTGCTGCAGCCCTTACCGAATGGAATAACGTCGTCCCTGTTCTCACGCCGGCCTGCACTGATAAATCAGTGGAGATTTTCGGTGATGGTCAATCTCTGAAAGATGCATTGGCAACATTTATCGAAGATGTAAAAGATGGTGGATACATCGCAATCATGGCCTATCTTGATCGCCGTGATGATGTGAAGATTGCAGAACTACGTGCAATCTTGGCTGAGAAATCTGCTCGCCCTACATCATTCGGGTGGGCGCCTCGCTTTCTGCACTCCACTGGGCAATTCCATAAAGGTGGCCAGAAGAACGGATCTTTCCTGCAAATTACTGGTGAGACTTCTATCGATTACACGATTCCTGGTCGCGATTTCAGTCTTCGTACACTCCTCTTTGCGCAAGCTATCGGTGATAACCGAGCCCTTGCGACAAGAAAATACCCGCTCCTTCGTCTGCATCTGCAGAACCGAAAAGCGGGTATTGATGAAATCTTAGCTGCTGCTAGATCTCTATAAATTTTTCTTTAGTCGAGGTCATCTCCACGTAGTTTGCGAAGAGCATCTTCAAGAATCTTCTCGCCCTCTTTATCTGTGCGACGCTCCTTCACATATGCGAGGTGAGTCTTGTAAGGGATATTTACTACAGCACTCGGTGGATTGTTCTTATCGCGACCTGCTGGAAGACCGCACTTTGGGCAGTCCCATTGATCAGGGATGACGACAGTCTCTTCAACCGCAAAGGATGGACGCACTTCATGTCCATTGGCACACCAGTAGGAAACCGATGCGCGCTCAATCTGATCGCCACGCTCTGCCTCGCCCATTGGGCCAGCGCCGACACGACTTCCGCGAATTGCACTTGCCATGAATTAACCCTTCAAAACGAGTGAGAGACCAACAACGCCTGCGAACCAGAGGCCGCCAACAACAATTGTGATGCGATCGAGGTTACGTTCTACGACAGATGAGCCACCATAGTTTGATGAGATTCCGCCGCCGAATAAATCAGAGAGACCAGAACCTTTGCCCTTGTGGAGAAGGACGAGAAGTATCATCACGATACTTGCGATAACCAGAAAGATTGAAAGTGCTAAAGCCATTCGTGAAACTCCTCTAGAGGTAGGGGTACAGGATACCCGAATGAGTAAGAAAGCCTTGAATTACGCCTGAGCGTGGAACTTAACAATCTTTGCCAGCTCTTCAGGGTCAAGGCTTGCTCCCCCAATAAGTGCTCCATCAACATCTGGCTGCTTCATGATTTCGGCGATATTTGCTGACTTAACAGAACCGCCATAGAGGATGCGCATATTGGCAGCAATCTCTGAAGATCCAATCTGTTCAATCTCTTCACGGATTGCAGCACAGACTTCTTGTGCATCTTCAGGTGTTGCAGTCTTGCCTGTTCCAATTGCCCATACTGGTTCATAGGCGATAACAATCTTCTTGAGCTCTGGCTTATGGAATCCTTCAAGGCCAGCACGCACTTGGCGGATCACATGTGAGACATGGGTTCCTGATTCGCGAATTGCGAGCTCTTCTCCCACACAGAAAATTGGTGTGAGCTCATGGGCAAGTGCTGCCTTTATCTTACGATTTATAAGAGCATCATCTTCGTGATGAATTGCGCGGCGCTCAGAGTGGCCAATGGCAACAAATGTGCAGCCTAGCTTTGCAAGCATGGAGCCTGAGATATCACCGGTGAATGCACCGGATGCATCAGGTGAGAGATCCTGTGCACCATATTGAAGGCGCAAACGATCGCCATCGACCATAGTCTGGATAGAGCGAATATCGGTAAATGGAGGAAGGATTGCAACATCGACTGCATCGTAATCCTTGTCATCGAGTGAGTACACAAGCTTTTGTGCAACTGCTATCGCCTCAAGGTGATTGAGGTTCATCTTCCAGTTACCGGCCATCAGTGGCTTGCGCATGTATTACTCCTTCGTTGATCGTGCTTGATGAAAATTCTTAAAGATCGAGAGCTGTCAGCCCTGGAAGTTCTTTACCCTCAAGGTATTCAAGGGATGCTCCCCCACCTGTTGAGATATAGCCAAATGCTGAATCTGCAAAGCCTAGTGCGCGAACAGCAGCTGCTGAATCACCGCCACCTACAACTGAAATTCCATCAACTTCAGTCAGTGCTTGCGCAACAACTTTGGTGCCATGAGCAAAGTTGGGGAACTCAAAGACGCCCATAGGCCCATTCCAAAATACTGTCTTACATGTCTTAATCGCTGCTGCAAAAGCTTCAGCTGACTCTGGTCCAATATCAAGGCCCATCTGATCTGCAGGGATTGCATCTGCACTCACAAGAGTTGGGGTGGCATCGGCAGAAAATGTTGGCGCAACGACGATATCTGTAGGAAGAATGAGCTTCACACCAGAGTCTTCGGCTTGCTTGATAAGACCTCTCACAGTGTCAACGAGATCGCGTTCAACCAGGGAAGAACCAATCTCTTTTCCTTGAGCTGCAAGGAAGGTGAAGAGCATTCCGCCACCGATAGCCATGACATCTACTTTGCCAAGCAGGTTTGCGATAACACCAATCTTGTCTGAAACTTTCGAACCACCAAGGACGACGCCATAGGGGCGAACGGGGTCAATGGTGAGTTTTTTAAGAACTTCAACTTCTGCTGCAACAAGAGTTCCTGCTGCATGAGGAAGAAGCTTTGCTAAATCAAAGACTGATGCGTGCTTGCGGTGTACTGCGCCAAAGCCATCGCCCACATAGAAATCTGCAAGCTTTGCAAGCTCTGCAGCAAGTGCTCCACGCTCTGCTTCATCCTTCGATGTCTCAGCTGCGCTAAAGCGAATGTTTTCAAGGAGAAGAACTTCACCAGCACCTAGCACTTGCGCTTTTGCTGTGACATCTGCGCCCGTAATTGCTCCTGCAAATTGAACAGGCTTTCCAAGAAGTTCAGAAAGTCGGACAGCAACTGGTGCAAGTGATAGCTCAGGCTTTGCTTCGCCCTTTGGTCGACCTAGATGAGCTGCAATAACAATGCTGGCACCTTGTGCAAGCAGTGCATTGATTGTTGGAAGTGAAGCGCGAATACGGCCGTCATCAGTGATCTTTCCTTCTTTCAAAGGAACATTGAGATCGCACCGCAAGAAAACGCGCTTACCTGCTACATCTAGGTCAGCCAGAGACATTAGAGAGATTTACCTACGTAACCAACAAGGTCAACGAGGCGGTTTGAATAGCCCCATTCGTTGTCATACCAACCGACAACCTTGACTGTTGTTCCAATAGCTTTTGTAAGACCTGCATCGAAGATGCAAGATGAAGGATCTGTCACGATATCTGAAGAAACGATTGGATCTTCTGTGTAGGTAAGGAATCCCTTGAGTGAACCGTTCGCTGCTTCCTTCATCGCTGCATTGATCTCTGCGGCTGTTGCTTCCTTAGCAAGTTCAACTGTGAGGTCAGTAGCTGACCCTGTTGGAACAGGAACACGCATTGCAAAGCCATCAAGCTTGCCCTTGAGCTGTGGAAGAACTAGAGAAATCGCCTTTGCCGCACCTGTTGAGCTAGGAATGATGTTGGTAGCTGCTGCACGAGCACGACGAAGATCCTTATGTGGGAAGTCAAGGATTACCTGGTCATTTGTGTATGCGTGGATTGTTGTCATGAGACCGCGGACAATGCCGAACTTCTCATCCAAAACCTTTGCCATGGGCGCAAGGCAGTTAGTTGTGCATGATGCGTTGGAAATAACGTGGTGATTTGCTGGGTCATACTTCTCATGATTGACGCCCATCACGATAGTGATGTCTTCATCAGTTGCAGGTGCTGAAATAATGACTTTCTTAGCTCCTGCTGTGATGTGCTTCTGGGCATCAGATGCCTTAGTGAAGTGACCTGTTGATTCAATCACAATATCTGCCTTCACTGAGCCCCAAGGTAGGTTTGCTGGATCGCGATCTGCAAATACCTTGATGGTCTTTCCACCGACAGTAATGGTGTCTTCTGTGTGTGAGACTTCAAGTCCGAGGCGTCCCAAGATTGAGTCGTACTTCAATAGGTGAGCAAGAGTTGCATTATCTGTAAGGTCGTTGATACCTACGATATTGATATTTGGGTTGGTGAGCGCTGCGCGAAAGAAGTTGCGGCCAATACGTCCAAAACCATTAATTCCGACATTAATCATTGTAAAAACCTCTTCTAGAAAGTGAATTGCCCCGCATAAAGGTGGCTATCTGTAACACCACAACATTGGGGGCTTGTCGCAAAGTCTATCAGCCTGCAGATGGCTACTGGTCAGTTGCTACGCGTGCGAAGGGCCACTCTTCACCATTTATTCACCCAATAAATCAGGCGATAGCCCTGCTTCCGTATCTGGTATGCCGAGCTCTTGTGCTCTCTTATCGGCCATTGCAAGAAGGCGACGAATACGCCCTGCAATTGCATCCTTGGTCATCGGTGGAGTTGCAAGAGATCCAAGCTCTTCAAGACTTGCCTGTCCATGTGAAATACGAAGCTCTCCTGCTTCCTTTAAATGATCAGGAATCTCAGGGCCGAGGATTTCCATTGCGCGTTGAACGCGAGCAGCGGCAGCAACAGCTGCACGTGCTGAACGACGCAAGTTTGCATCATCAAAGTTGGCAAGGCGATTCGCAGTTGCGCGCACTTCTCGGCGCATACGACGTTCCTCCCACGCAAGAACACTTTCATGTGCTCCAAGACGTGTCAGTAGAACACCAATGGCATCGCCATCTCGAATTACAACACGATCAACACCACGTACTTCACGAGCTTTGGCAACAATATTTAGACGGCGCGCAGCTCCAACGAGAGCAAGCGCTGCTTCAGGTCCTGGGCATGTAATTTCAAGTGACGATGAGCGACCTGGTTCAGTCAGTGAGCCATGTGCGATAAATGCACCACGCCATGCAGCCTCTGCATCGCAGACATTGGCAGCAACGACTTGAGGAGGAAGTCCACGAACTGGCCGACCATTTGCATCAATCAGACCTGTCTGGCGAGCAAGTGCATCCCCTGCTTCAACAACGCGCACCACATAGCGAGAGCCTTTGCGCAGCCCGCTGGATGAGAGAACTGCAAGATCACTATCGTGGCCATAGATATCGGCAATATCTTTCTTCAGGCGACGAGCGCTCTGTGAAGTATCGAGCTCAACTTCAATTAGAACTTTGCCTGCAGCGATATGTAAGCCTCCAGCAAAACGCAGGAGGGATGAAACTTCAGCCTTGCGGCAGCACGGCTTGGTAACCGAGAGACGACTGAGTTCGTCTTTCACCGCTGCAGTCATTGCCATGGGGGTTATCCAACCAGTATTTGTGAGTCTATGTGTGAGAAAAGCTGACCCAATTTTTTCACATCATGATGCAATGGCGAGCCTGCACTGCGTAAATCGGCAATAACCAACTCTGAACCCAGGGTTGAAAGATGCTCTCGCAATTCACGTTCTCCATCAGATGAATGATCGATAACAACACAATCAAAATGCAGGCCAGGGGCATAGGTCGAAAGAATCTGGAGATGTTCTAGCGGTGAATAGCCCGCATACTCCCCCGCCGATTTATCTGCTGTATCAAGATTGAGCAGAAGTATCTTCTTTGCCTTGGATGCAACAATCGCATCTCTTTGTGATGGAACCAACAAGTGCGGAATCACACTGGAGAACCAAGAACCTGGCCCCATCGTTATCCATTGCGCATCTGCAATGGCAGCAAGTGCCTCAGGATATGCATGAGGATTTTCAGGAATGATACGAAGAGTTTTCAAGCGACCTTTTGTTGTTGCTACTTCGGCCTGTCCTCGAACAATCTTCGTTCCTATCGAATTCTCAAAGGTGGCTTCAATATCCAGCGGCTGCGATGACATAGGAAGTACTCGACCAATAACTTTCAGCAGGGCGCCCACGCGATCAAGTCCCGCAACAGTGTCTTCATCTCTATCCCACAGCGCTGCAAGCAGTAGGTTTCCAACTGCATGGCCATTGAGATCGCCTTCACTTGTGAAGCGATACTGCATGATTTCAGCCCAACTACGTCCCCACTCATCATCGCTACACAGGGCTGCCAGTGCCATCCGTAAATCACCAGGAGGCAAGATTGGAAATTCTTGTCGCAGTCTTCCACTTGAGCCACCGTTATCAGCAACAGTAACTATCGCTGTGATATTTGAAGTCAAGCTTCGCAGAGCAGTAAGGGTTGCAGCCAAACCGTGGCCACCACCGAGTGCTACAACTTTTCTATCAGAACTCATTCCCGTCCTACATCACGATGGGTTGCATGTGCTGTGATTTCAAGATCTTTCGATGAGGTACTCAACTGGCGAGCAATCTCCTCAGCAATCGCAACTGACCTATGTTTGCCACCTGTGCAGCCAATTGCAATCGTGACATACTTCTTGCCTTCACGGAAATATCCAGGAATCATCTTATGAACAACAGAGACATAACTCTTCACAAAATCTTCCACACCTTCACTGCCTAAGACTTTCTCTGAGACAGGTTTATCGAGACCGTTCATAGGACGTAGCTCTGGAATCCAATGTGGGTTAGGAATGAAGCGACAATCTAGAACAAGGTCAGCATCTACGGGGATTCCATATTTATATCCAAAGGAGAGAACATTCACGCGAAGTGAGGGCAGCATTCCTGCTGCGAAAATCTCTGAAGTTCTCTTCTCAAGTTGGTGCACATTCAGATTAGATGTATCAATCACAACATCTGCCTGAGCACGAATCTCCTCCAGCTTTGCACGTTCTCTTTCTATGCCATCAACAATGCGATCTTTGCCCTGCAATGGGTGAGGGCGACGAGTGGATTCAAAACGCTGCACCAGTGATTGATCTGTCGCATCGAGAAAGAGCAAGCGGTATGGAGTTGCCGCACCTTTAAGTTGAGAGAGTGCGTTGTTGAGTTCATCAAAGAACTTGCCTCCGCGAACATCGACCACAACGGCAAGTGCTGCATGAGTATCCAAGCTCTGTTCGGCAAGTTGTGGCAGAAGGGCTGGAGGAAGATTGTCGACTACATACCAACCCAAATCTTCAAGTGCATGGGCAACCGTAGAACGCCCAGCACCAGACATTCCGGTGAGTATGAGTAACTCTTGTGTTGCCATAGTCAATATTCTGCCTTAGCTGTCAAGTATCTCGCCGGTAGCCATATCAACGCCTGATTGTGAAAGGTTTTGAAGATGGCCAAAGATGATTGCTGCAATTGTTGCTCCAATGCCTGGAGTCGAGGCAAGTTCTTCTGCACTGGCCTTACGCATTGCTGTCACGGAGCCAAATCGATCGAGTAGCGCTGCGCGCCGCGTTTCACCCAACTGTGGGATTTCATCAAGGAGAGATTCCAGCATCACCTTGGAGCGACGCGATCTATGGAATGTAATTGCAAATCGATGCGCTTCATCGCGGATGCGCTGCAATAAATACATTCCTTCTGATGTGCGAGGCAAGATCAGTGGATCCTTATCCCCCGGCATCCAGACCTCTTCTAATCGCTTAGCTAAGCCGCAGAGCGCAACATCAGTAATCCCAAGTTCATCCAGCGCACGTTGGGCAGCAGCAACTTGTGGAGCACCACCATCGACCACAATAAGTTGAGGAGGGTACGCAAACTTACTGAGCTTGCCACCGGTTTCAGCCACTTCACTTTGGTTCACTGTGCGATCGGCCAGAAGGCGCTTCATCCGACGAGTAATGACTTGATGCATAGCACGCGTGTCATCTTGCGCTGTATCTGTATCAATGATGAATCTGCGATATTCACTCTTCTTCGCAAGACCATCTTCAAAGACGACCATAGAGGCCACAACCGATGTGCCCGAGATATTGGAGATGTCATAACATTCAATGCGAAGCGGAGTACGTGAGAGCTGTAGCTCCTCCTCAAGCTCCAACAGAGCCTTTCCGGAGACCGCGGCATCGGTGGCTCGCTTACTCAAATATTGAACGAGTGCGTAATGTGCATTGCGTTCCACGGTCTGCAGAAGTTCAACTTTCTCACCGCGCTGTGGAACTTTGATAGAAACTTTTGATCCACGTAGGGAGGTAAGCCACTCCTCCAGCGCCACTCGATCTACTGGTTCGTGATTAACAAAGACCTCTGACGGAATATCTGCCGGAGCACTCTGGCTATAGATAGAAAAGAAGAGGGAACCAATCTGATCATCGCCTTCAAGAGCTCGTTCTTGGTCAACAATCCATGAGCGAGATCCCTTAATCGATCCACGGCGAACAATGAAGATGGAACCGGCTGCATGCAAACCCTCTTCATGCAGTGAGATGAAATCACCATCGAGCTCATCTGAGAGATTTCCTTGGGTGGAGCGCTGAGCTTTTTCAAATGATTCAATCTGATCGCGAAGTCTGGCAGCTCGCTCAAACTCTTCACGTTCAGATGCTCCTTCCATCTCAGCGCGCAAGGTAGGAAGAAGATTCTCCATACCTTTCTCCATAAATGCATCGAGCTTTACTGCAATCTCGCGATGCTCATCAGGGGTTACCCAACCAACACAGGGTGCTGCGCACTTTCCAATATCACCCAATAAACATTGACGCTTGGTGCGTTGAGCCCGCTGGAAATTACCAGCACTACAGGATCGGACAGGAAAGACTTTCAAGAGAACTTCATAGGTATTACGTAGCGCCCACGCATTTGTATAGGGACCAAAATACTTAAGTCCTGGTCTCTTCTCTTTACGGGTAATGAAGATTCGAGGGAATTCATCTGCCATAGAGATGGCAAGGTATGGATACGACTTATCGTCCTTAAATTGCACGTTATATGTTGGGTGATACTGCTTAATCCATGAGAATTCCAGCGCTAGCGCCTCTAACTCTGTTCCAACAATTGTCCAATCAACGCGAACAGCCTCATGCACCATGCGATAGGTCTTCTGTGCAAGATTGGAACCGAAGTAAGTTGTCAGACGATTCTTAAGATTCTTCGCCTTGCCCACATAAATAACTTTGTCGCTACCGTTATAGAAGCGATATACCCCAGGCTCTTCCGGTATCTCTTTTGGACGATATGAGGATGGCTCTGCCATGGCTACTTCTTTTGTGCAGTTTTACGTGGGGCAGTCTTTGTGGCAGTTGCTGCACGATTAGTCGCAAGAATCTCAGCTAAGTACTGACCCGTATAACTTGCCTTCACCTTTGCTACCTCTTCGGGAGTTCCCTCGGCAACAACTAATCCCCCGCGGAATCCACCTTCAGGACCCATATCGATGACCCAGTCAGATGACTTAATGACATCGAGATTATGCTCAATCACGATCACTGTATTTCCTGATTCCACTAGGCGCTTGAGAACACCCAAAAGTTTATTCACATCTTCAAAGTGCAGACCAGTAGTTGGTTCATCTAGAACATAGATCGTGCGGCCAGTTGATCGACGCTGAAGTTCGGTAGCAAGCTTCACGCGCTGTGCTTCTCCACCTGACAGAGTGGGTGCTGACTGACCCAAGCGCACATACCCAAGCCCCACATCGCAGAGAGTCTTCAGGTAACGAGCAATCGTTGGCACTGACTCAAAGAATGTATGAGCAATTTCGATAGGCATATCGAGAACTTGAGCAATCGTCTTGCCCTTGTAGTGAACTTCTAAAGTCTCGCGGTTATAGCGAGCACCGTGACACACTTCGCAAGGAACATAGACATCAGGCAGGAAGTTCATCTCAATCGTGATAGTTCCATCGCCTGAACAATTCTCGCAGCGTCCGCCCTTCACATTGAATGAGAAGCGCCCTTGCTGGTAACCACGAACCTTTGCCTCCGTTGTCTCAGCAAAGAGCGCACGGACTTTATCGAATACACCCGTATAAGTAGCAGGGTTAGAACGTGGTGTGCGACCAATCGGTGATTGATCCACATGCACAACTTTGTCGAGTTGATCGATACCCGTCACAGTTCTGTGGCGACCCGGCACCAAACGCGCACCGTTGAGTTTGTTGGCAAGAGTTGTATAGAGAATGTCATTAACTAGTGTTGATTTACCAGAGCCTGAAACTCCTGTGACTGAGACAAAGAGACCGAGTGGAATTGATACTTCAATATCTTTGAGGTTATTCTCTTTGGCACCTTTAATGACAAGTTGGCGTTTGAGATCAATTGGTCTGCGCGTCTTTGGAATCTCAATTGATTTACGTCCTGATAAGTAGGCACCTGTAATAGATTCCTTTGATGCAATAAGTTCTTCATAGGAACCTGAGACAACAACTTTGCCACCGTGTTCGCCAGCCCCTGGCCCAATATCGACCACCCAATCAGCTGTGCGAATCGTCTCCTCATCATGCTCAACAACAATGAGGGTGTTTCCAAGATCGCGTAGACGAGTCAGAGTCTCAATCAAACGACGATTATCACGCTGATGCAGACCAATGGAAGGCTCATCCAAGACATAGAGAACACCGACTAACCCTGAACCAATCTGAGTGGCAAGACGAATACGTTGTGCTTCACCACCTGAAAGCGTTGCTGCAGGGCGATCAAGTGAAAGGTAATCAAGACCGACATCAAGAAGGAAGCCAAGACGAGCATGAACTTCCTTCATGACACGCTCTGCAATCTGCGCCTCACGCTTATTCAAAGTTACTTGCTTCAAGAAAGTTGCACAATCATCAATAGAGAGAGCGCACACCTCAGCAATGCTCTTACCACCGAGAGTTACAGCCAATACTTCAGGCTTGAGTCTTGCTCCCTTACATGCAGGACATGGTGTCTCACGCATATATGCCTCGTACTTATCACGGCTGTAATCGCTATCAGTCTCACTATGGCGGCGATGGATAAAGGGAACTACGCCTTCAAAGCCTGTGGAGTAATTACGCACTCGGCCATAACGGTTCTTGTATTTAACGTGAACTTCATAATCAAAGCCATTGATGATCGCTTCCTTGGCTTTAACCGAAAGCTTCTTCCATGGGTTATCCATCGAGAATTTCAGTTCAGTTGCTAACGCTTCAAGCAGACGCAGGAAGTATTCAGAGGATTGTGCCCCAGTCCATGGCGCAATGGCGCCTTCATTAATGGAGATGGAGTCATCAGGGATGATCAGATCTTCATCAACTTCTAACTTCGTTCCAATTCCTGAACATTCAACACATGCACCAAAGGGTGAGTTAAATGAGAATGAACGTGGTTCGAGCTCTTCAAAGGAGAGATTGCAATCGTGGCATGCAAGGTGCTCGCTATATGTATGCTCCTTCTCGCCGGTTTTGGCATCAACAAAGTCCAGAAGAACAAGACCATTACCTAGACGCAGAGCAGTCTCAATCGAATCTGTAAGACGTGACTTACTCTCAGCCTTTGCAGTCAGACGATCAATGACCACTTCAATGGTGTGCTTCTCTTGTTTTTTGAGCTTTGGTGGTTCAGTCAGTTGAATTGTTTCCCCATCAACTCGAGCCCGGGAATAGCCCTGTGTGACTAGCTCTGCAAAGAGATCGACAAATTCACCCTTGCGTTCGCGAATAACGGGAGCAAGAATTTGAAACTTCGTTGTGGCAGGCATCGTGAGAATTTGATCAACAATCTGTTGCGGGCTCTGGCGAGAGACTGCCTTGCCGCACTCGGGACAATGTGGTCGCCCTGCGCGAGCAAAGAGCAGACGGAAATAGTCATAGACCTCAGTAATGGTTCCCACCGTTGAACGCGGGTTTCGGTTGGTAGATTTCTGATCGATGGAGACTGCAGGTGAGAGTCCTTCAATGAAATCAACATCAGGCTTATCCATCTGCCCCAAGAATTGACGTGCATAGGCAGAAAGGGACTCCACATAGCGGCGCTGGCCTTCAGCAAAGATGGTGTCGAATGCAAGGCTTGATTTACCTGAACCAGAAAGACCAGTAAAGACAATCAGCGCATCGCGAGGAAGTTCAATTGAGACATCTTTAAGATTATGTTCGCGTGCTCCACGAACTACTAACTTATCGATGCTCATGTACCGGCCTCATCCATTCCGCGAAGTTCGCGCTTTAAATCCTTCAACTCATCTCGCAGTCGTCCAGCGAGTTCAAAAGCGAGTTCATCAGCTGCACTGCGCATCTGTTCGGTGAGGGAGCCTATCAACGCAATCAGTTCTTGGCGCGGCATAGAATCCGTGGATTTAGAAGCAAAGGGCAGAGCAGAGCCAGATTTCTTGCCCTTCAGTGTTGCCATGATGTCATCAGTGTCATCGCTCTCTTGAGCGATGAGATCTGTAATATCTGAAATCTTCTTTCGAAGAGGCTGAGGGTCCACGCCACGTTCGAGGTTATATGCCACCTGCTTAGCACGACGTCGATTGGTCTCATCAATCGCCTTCGCCATCGACGCAGTCATATTGTCTGCATACATATGAACTTCACCGGAAACATTTCGTGCAGCACGGCCAATAGTCTGAATGAGTGATGTAGCAGAACGAAGGAAGCCCTCTTTATCAGCATCGAGAATTGCAACGAGAGAAACTTCAGGAAGATCCAAACCTTCACGAAGCAAGTTGATACCAATTAAGACATCGTATTCACCGCTGCGAAGCTCGCGCAGAAGTTCAACGCGACGCAATGTGTCGACCTCGGAGTGCAGATAGCGAACTCGCACACCCTTCTCTTGCAGGTAATCAGTTAGATCCTCTGACATCTTCTTCGTCAGCGTTGTCACAAGTACTCGCTCATTACGTTCTGCTCGAATATTGATTTCATGTAGGAGATCATCAATCTGGCCCTTAATTGGCTTCACAACTATCTGAGGATCAACAAGGCCTGTTGGGCGGATGACCTGCTCCACCACATCTCCATCTACCTTTGCCATCTCATACTTACCTGGTGTTGCCGAAAGATAAATAGTCTGGCCAGTTCGGTCCAAGAACTCTGGCCATCTCAGCGGGCGGTTATCAAGTGCACTCGGTAGACGGAATCCATGTTCCACCAGTGTGCGCTTACGGGATGCATCGCCTTCATACATCGCACCAATTTGAGGCACAGTAACATGGCTTTCATCGATGACAACAAGGAAATCTTCTGGGAAGTAATCAAGCAGACAGTTCGGTGCAGAACCGGGTTCGCGACCATCAAGATGGCGTGAGTAGTTCTCAATACCTGAACAGAACCCCAGTTGCTGCATCATCTCTAAATCAAAGGTCGTGCGCATACGCAGGCGCTGTTCTTCCAGCAGCTTTCCCTGCTTCTTAAAGAGGTTGAGCTGAATCTGCAACTCATCTTCAATCTCGCCCATTGCCCTCTTCATCGTCTCAGGACCTGCTGCATAGTGGGTAGCTGGGAAGATGTAGATCTCTTCCTCATCACGGACAATTTCACCTGTGAGTGGATTGAGTGTCATGATCTTCTCAATCTCATCACCAAACATCTCAATGCGCACAGCCAACTCTTCATACATAGGGATGATTTCAACGGTATCCCCACGCACGCGGAATGTGCCCCGCTCAAAGGCCATATCGTTACGTTTGTATTGAACATCAACAAACTTACGAAGCAGAACATTGCGTTCAATTTCATCGCCTACTTTCAGACGAATCATCCGATCGATGTACTCCTGTGGTGTGCCAAGGCCGTAAATACATGACACGGTTGCCACAACAATCACATCCCGCCGCGTGAGAAGTGAGTTAGTTGCTGAGTGGCGCAAACGCTCAACCTCATCATTAACACTGGAATCCTTCTCAATAAATGTATCTGTCTGAGGAACGTATGCCTCAGGTTGGTAGTAGTCGTAGTAAGAAACGAAATACTCGACAGCATTATTGGGAAGTAGCTCTCGAAATTCATTGGCAAGCTGAGCCGCAAGTGTCTTATTCGGAGCAAGGACCAAGGTGGGACGTTGAAGCCGTTCTATCAACCAAGCAGTCGTTGCAGACTTTCCAGTTCCTGTGGCGCCTAGAAGTACCACATCTTGCTCACCTGCATTGATACGGCGGGTAATCTCTTCAATCGCAGCAGGTTGATCTCCTGCTGGAACATAATCACTAATGACCTGAAAAGGTGCGACCTTTCGCTGAAGATCGGTTACCGGGCGCACCTGGTTAGCCTAGCGATTGCGGTAGAAGAACGCTCTCCCAGAGATTTTCCACCTGACGCAGCAGGGAATCCTCATCGCCATCGTTGCGGATAACGGCATCAGCGATAGCCGTGCGGGCCTCTTCACTTGCCTGAGAAGCCATGCGCTTTTCAATTTGTGAGATGTAGAGCCCCTTCTTTAGAAGACGCGCCTTACGCAGTTCGATATCGGATTCAACCGTGACAACATAATCAAATTTCTCAGCAGCCCCTGTCTCAACAAGGAGCGGAATCTCATAAATCAAAATGTCATCAAGTTCTAGATCTGCAACTGCTTGGGCAAAAAGTGCCTGCACGCGTGGATGGATAATTGCTTCAAGATCTTTTCGGGCTTTCTCATCACTAAAGACAATCTCAGCGAGCTTCTTCCGGTCGATATCTCCATTGAGGATGACTTCATCTCCGAAGCGAAGTAATACATCGGCAAATCCATCTGTGCCACGCTCGATAGCCATACGTGCTAACTGATCTGCATCAATAACAAGTGCGCCAAGTTCTGCAAAGTTCTGCGCAACGGTTGATTTACCCGAACCAATTCCACCTGTGAGCGCTACAACCAACATGTCTTAACTCTACCTTTGCGGTAATTAAAAAGGGACCCATGCGGGGTGTGCGAGTGAAATATCAGCTCGCGACCCGAATGAGTCCCTCTTTAGTAATTACTTATTCAGCTACAACAGCTTCTTCTGCTACAACGGCAGCTTCTTCAGCGACCTTTGCTTCAGCCTTCTGCTTCTTGTGAGCCATGAAGCGCTCCTGAGCAACCGCGTATTGACGCTCCCACTCTTCGCGCTGTGTGTCATATCCCGGCTTCCATTCCTGAGTATCAGGATCGAAACCTTCTGGATAGATGAAGTTTCCTTCAGCATCGTAACGAGCAGACATTCCGTACTGTGTTGGATCGAATGCTTCGATCTCGACTTCATGTCCTTCATTAGCCTGCTTCAATGAGAGTGAGATGCGGCGACGCTCAAGATCGATATCGATGATCTTGACGAAGAGCTCGTCATCTACTGCAACAACCTGCTCTGGGATCTCAACGTGGCGTTCTGCCAACTCTGAGATGTGAACAAGTCCTTCAATTCCTTCGTGAACACGAATGAATGCACCGAATGGAACAAGCTTTGTTACGACACCTGGCACAACAGTGTTAATTGTGTGAGTGCGAGCAAATGCCTGCCATGGATCTTCCTGTGTTGCCTTGAGTGAGAGTGAGACACGCTCGCGCTCGAAATCGACTTCGAGAACCTCAACAGTTACTTCATCGCCAACTTCAACAACTTCACCTGGGTGATCGATGTGCTTCCATGAAAGCTCTGAAACGTGAACAAGACCATCAACGCCACCAAGGTCAACGAATGCACCGAAGTTAACGATTGATGAGACAACGCCTGAACGAACCTGACCCTTTTGGAGCTGGTTCAAGAATTCAGTGCGTGACTGAGACTGTGTCTGCTCAAGGAATGCGCGACGTGAAAGCACAACGTTGTTGCGATTCTTATCGAGCTCGATGATGCGAGCCTCAACCTGCTTACCGATGTAAGGAGTGAGGTCACGAACGCGACGCATTTCAACGAGGGATGCTGGCAAGAAGCCGCGCAATCCGATGTCGACGATAAGTCCGCCCTTAACAACTTCAATAACTGTTCCGATGACAACTTCATCGCGTTCTTTCTTGCCTTCGATCTCGCCCCATGCACGCTCATACTGAGCACGCTTCTTAGAGAGAATTAGGCGTCCTTCTTTATCTTCCTTCTGAAGAACAAGCGCTTCAACTTTATCTCCAACCTTAACGATGTCATTTGGATCTGCATCGTGGCGGATAGAGAGTTCGCGTGATGGAATTACGCCTTCAGTCTTGTATCCGACGTCTAGGAGTACTTCTTCGCGATCAATTTGAACGACTGTGCCAATGACGAGGTCTCCGTCACTGAAATTTCTGATTGTTCCTTCAATTGCGGCTAGAAAATCTTCCGCTGATCCAATGTCATTTATTGCAATTTGTGTAGTCAAGATGCTCCGTGGGGATAGAAAGTAGTAGGGATAGGACTATGAAATTTTTCCCGCTTCAGGTGAATCGGGAGGCTAAGAGTATTGGTGGGGGTGATTTACAGGCAAATCCCCGCATAGAAATGAAGGACTGCACATAGGATTGCGGTGCAATGAAGCGCTATATGGAGTTATTCCGTTTTCCCAATGTATGGGGCCTTCTTCTTGCCTGCTTCCCAGCTCGCGTTGCATACGGAATGGTGGGATTATCGATCTTCTTTAAAGCAGAGCAGACAACTGGTTCTATCGCCTTTGCCGGTTTTGCAATCGGACTCAATGCAGCAGCGGGTTCCCTTACTGCCGGTATCCGTGGCTCCATTATGGATAAGTACGGTCAAACGTGGCCGCTTCGAATCATGGTTCCAGCATATGCAGGTATGGCATTTGCACTCAATGCAATTGAATCAAAACCATTGATGTTGATCTTTGCATTTGTCATGGGGCTAAGCGCTCCCCCAATTAACTTATCCGTACGCCCTCTTTGGAAGATTATCGTTCCTGATAATTATCTGCGCACCGCCTATGCGATGGATACCGCAGTCATGAGTACTGCAGGTGTAGTTGGTCCAGTTATCGCGACATCTCTCGCTCTCTCATCTCGCCCATCTCTGCCGCTGAATATTTGTGGTGGGCTCATGCTCTTAGGTGGCGGAGCACTTGCGCTCACAAAAGTTTCACGGAGCTGGATCCCAGAGAAGAAATCTGCAGATGACCAACCACTCTGGCGCCATAAGCCTCTCCAACTTCTGATGATTGAAGGATGTTTCCTTGGATTTGGTTGGGGCGTCTTTGATGTGGCAGTACCTGCATTTACAACAATTGAAAAAGTCCCCTATATGACTGCGTGGATATTTACCGCGATGGGCCTTGCAAACATTATTGGAGGATTACTTGCAGGGCTCGTCTCTAAGCGAACATCCTCACTTCGTGCAATGCGCAGAACATATGGCGTCTGGTTCTTTGCATCAATTCCTATGGTGCTCACCCATCCAGGTTGGACCATGGTTATAGCCGCTGCACTACTAGGACTTCTCGGTGGAGCAATCATGGTCTTCTATTGGGAAGTCATGGAGGCGATCCGACCTCAAGGTTCTCCAACCGCGATGATGGGTTGGCTCTGGACCGTTGAAGGAACGTTGATGTCTATTGGTTCAGCATTTGGAGGAGTTATCTCAGAAAAACTCTCTCCGACTATCGCACTCTCGATCACAACAGCATGTATCGGTATCGGATACATAATTCTCGCACTAGGCAAAGCTCGGCTTATCGCAGCAGATCGAATTCCAACAGATGAAGAAGATCTCGCAGCGATGAAAGATAACTCCCCCACAACGACTTAGTGAGCAGCTTCGTTCCAACTCTTTCCAATACCCACTGAGACATCTAGTGGTGCACGAAGCGGATATGCCTTACCCATCTGCTCGCGGACAAGTTCTGAGACTGCATCAATTTCTGCAGTTTTAACTTCCAAAATAAGTTCATCGTGAACCTGCAATAACAAGCGCGACTCATACTTACCGGCAACCAGTGCTCCCTGCACATTAAGCATCGCTTGCTTGATGATGTCTGCAGCAGATCCTTGGATTGGAGCGTTGAGTGCCATGCGCTCTGCAACCTCACGTCTCTGACGATTGTCATGCATGAGATCGGGAAGGTAGCGGCGGCGCCCCATAACAGTTTCTGTGTAACCAACTTTGCGTGCATCATCGACAACAGTTTTGAGGTAATCGCGAATGCCACCGAAGCGTTCGAAGTATCTATCCATCAAATCTTGTGCTGCAGGAGGGGTCAGATCAAGCTGCACAGCTAGTCCATAAGAACTCAGACCGTAAGCAAGCCCATAGGACATCGCCTTTATCTGACGACGCATCTCGGGGTCAACATCTGCAGCTTTCACACCAAAGACTTCTGCAGCAACTGTTGCATGAAGATCCTCCCCTGATTCAAATGCTTTCAGTAGATGTTCATCATGAGATAGGTGAGCCATGATGCGCATCTCAATCTGACTGTAATCTGCTGTCAGAAGTGCGTCATAGCCACTACCTGCAATGAAGCACCCACGAATTTTGCGCCCTTCTTCTGTGCGCACGGGAATGTTCTGCAAGTTAGGTCCCACAGATGACAAGCGCCCAGTTGCTGCAACTGTCTGTGCAAAGTGGGTGTGGATTCGCTTATCCTTTTGAATTTCAACGAGTAAGCCTTCAATAGTTGTCGCTAGCTTCTTTGTCTCACGAATACGAAGAAGGGCGGCAAGAACTGGGTGCGAAGTCTTCTCAAAGAGCCACGTAAGAGCATCAGCATCCGTGGTGTAACCGGTCTTAATCTTCTTCGTCTTGGGAAGACCAAGTTCATCAAAGAGAACAACTTGTAGCTGCTTAGGTGAGCCCACATTAAATTCATGTCCTGCTGCATCATGGGCAATCTTGGTCTCACGGGCTACTTCGCTATCAAAGAATATGGCAAGCGTTTCTAGGCCCTTCTTATCTACTGCGATTCCACGGTTCTCCATCAACGCCAATAAGTCAGCAATCGGGAGTTCGAGCTCGTGATAGAGCTTTGTTAATCCACGATCGTTAAGTTCCTTAGATAATGAATCTCGAAGTCCAAAGAGTGCACATGCTGTTGTGAGCAGTATTTGTTCAGGTGAAGACTCATCTATCTGACTGCCATCGCCCCAACGCTCCAACAGATCTTTGACCTCCTGTGAACGAACTCCAGGATTTACAAGGTATGCGGCAAGAGATGTATCGAAGACAACTCCTGTGAGTCCATTATCGCGAGCCACAGACTTTGCATCGTGGGCTATCTTTTCAACCGCTGGATTTGTCGCCCACTCCCCCATCTCTGATGAGTGAACTAAAAATGCTGTCTTCTTATCCAGTGCAATGGCATAACGATGCAGTCGATCATCGACTAGTTCATATGCAATCGAGATTGCACCTTGCTGCCCACCAATCTTGGCGCTCACCTCATCTGATGTAAGAACAGATGAGTCAATCTCTGAACCAAAGAGAGAGAATTCAGGCTCTGATGATTTAGCTTCCTCCTTCGCAGGCGTCTGCGCACCTGCTGCAGAGATAACTTTCAATCGATCTTTCAGTGTGCGAAATTCAAGTTGTTCAAAGAGTGAGGTGAGATCAGATTCTGCAACACCGCTCCAAGCAAGAGCATCAATGGTGAAATCCATCGGTGCATCATGGATGAGCTGGGTAAGTTCGCGATTGCGCTTTACATTATCGATATTGGCGCGAAGTGATTCTCCAACTTTTCCGCCCACCTTCTCGGCTTGTGCAAGAAGCTCACCCAGTGAGCCATATTCAATAACCCATTTTGATGCAGTCTTCTCTCCAACCCCTGGGATTGATGGCAAGTTATCACTGGGATCTCCTCGAAGAGCTGCAAAATCTGGATATTGCTCAGGCGACATTCCATACTTTTCTTGCACGGCATCCGGTGTCATACGCGCCATCTCAGAGACACCACGCTTGGGATAGAGAACTGTCGTCTGCTTCGTAACTAGCTGAAAGCTATCCCGATCACCAGTACAGATGAGAACCTCTGCACCCTCTTTCTCTGCACGCTTTGTAATCGTTGCGATGATGTCATCTGCTTCAAAGCCTTCTATTTTAAATTGGCTGATTCCAAAACCTTTCACCAACTCATGTAGATAGGACATCTGTGAACGAAATTCATCGGGGGTCTTGGCACGATTGGCCTTATATTCAGGAAAGATTTCAGTACGGAAGGTCTTGCGCGAGACATCAAATGCCACAGCGACATGAGTCGGCTTCTCATCCTTTAATAGGGAAATCAGCATCGTTGCAAAGCCATAGATGGCATTGGTGTGCTGGCCTTGCGCCGTTGTGAAGTTCTCGGCAGGAAGTGCGAAGAATGCTCGATAGGCCATGGAATGGCCATCGATAAGGAGCAATCTCTTCGTAGCCATGGCACTCATCATAGATATAAACTCTGCAACTATGAGTGAACCTGATTACTTAGCAATCATCAAAGAACGTGGACAAGGCGCTCTCGATATCAAGATGGGTATCGAAATGCTCGAAGTCTCACCGCAGCGTTTGGTGGCACGTATGCCTGTTGAGGGAAATACTCAACCCATAGGCATTCTCCACGGTGGAGCTAACGTTGTTCTCGCTGAATCACTAGGTTCTATCGGTACTCAATTACATGCCGGCCCTGACCGCAAAGTTGTGGGCGTAGATATCAACGCAACTCACCATAAATCAACATCGAGTGGATATGTGACAGCTGTTGCTACCCCAGTCTCACTTGGTC
Organism: Candidatus Planktophila dulcis; assembly: GCF_002288225.1. NCBI lineage: Bacteria > Bacillati > Actinomycetota > Actinomycetes > Candidatus Nanopelagicales > Candidatus Nanopelagicaceae > Candidatus Planktophila > Candidatus Planktophila dulcis. The sequence continues at coordinate 573,069 of NZ_CP016777.1, read as the reverse complement.
GCACACTCTGCGTCTATGAGATCGTAATAACAAACGAGGCAGGTCAGCGAACCTGTACTGCTCGCATAACCTGCCTCATTTTAAATAAGGATTAATCAGTAATTAATGAGCACCTGTTCCGAGGTATGCCTCGCGGACAGCTGGATCATTGAGTAGGTCAGAAGCTGCTGCTTCCTTTGTAACATTTCCTGTTTCCAGAATATAAGCACGGTCAGCACGTTGTAGAGCCTGCTGTGCATTCTGCTCAACCAGAAGAATGGTTACGCCCTGCTTATTGATCTCAGTGATGATGCGGAAGATATTTGCAATCATCTGAGGTGCAAGTCCCATAGAAGGCTCATCAAGGAGCAAGACCTTCGGACGAGCCATCAGTGCGCGACCCATTGCAAGCATCTGCTGCTCACCACCTGAAAGAGTTCCACCAGCTTGTGAAGTGCGCTCCTTCAAACGTGGGAACAAGGTATAGATGCGATCAAGATCTTCATCCATCTCCGCTTTACGATTCTTACGGTTGAACTTACCCATCTCAAGGTTTTCAAGAACTGTCATACCAGGGAAGATTCCGCGACCTTCAGGAACTTGTGAGATGCCTAGATCCACACGCTCATGTGCCGGAACTTTACTGATCTCTCCACCGTCAAAAGTAATGGATCCACTAGTGACATTGCGAAGGCCAGAGATAGTCTTCAAAATTGTTGTCTTACCCGCACCATTAGCACCGATAAGGGTCACAATTTCACCTTGGTTTACGACAACTGAAACACCTTTGATAGCTTCAATCTTGCCGTAGTGAACACGAAGATCTTTAATTTCAAGACGCATCTGCTGGCACTCCTAGGTAAGCCTCAATAACACGAGGGTCGTTTTGAACTACTGATGGAAGATCATCTGCAATCTTTGAACCAAAGTCGAGAACTGCAACGCGGTCAGAGATTCCCATGATGAGGGACATATCGTGCTCGATGAGAAGGACCGTGTATCCCCTATCGCGAATCTTCTTGATCAGGTTTGCTAGCTCAACCTTTTCAGCAGGGTTAAATCCTGCAGCCGGTTCATCAAGGAGCAATAACTCTGGCTCTGTTCCGAGTGCACGAGCAATCTCAAGGCGACGCTGATCTCCGTAGGGAAGATTTTTAGCAAGTTGATCAGCGCGGTGATCTATACCCATGAGCGACAAGAGCTCGTATGCGCGCTCTTTGCTCTCCTTCTCTTCACGACGGTTAAGTGGAGTGCCAATCAAAGCGCGTAAGAGTCCGGTCTTCTTATGGACATCGGTTGCTGTGATGACATTTTCGAGTGCGGTCATATCTCCAAAGAGACGGACGTTCTGGAAAGTACGAGCTAGGCCCGCTTTGGTAACTTGATGGCGCTTAAGACCAGAAAGGCTCTTGCCCTTAAACATCATTTCACCTGATGTGATTGGATAAACACCAGTAACAACGTTAAATACTGTTGTCTTTCCTGCACCATTAGGACCAATAAGAGCGCAGATTTCACCCTTATTGACATGGAAATTAACTTCATTCAGGGCTGTAACGCCACCGAATTTAATAGTTACATTCTTAAGTTCGAGAAGTTTCTCAGACATTACATAGACCTCTTCTCTGTAATCTTTTCACGTTTCTTTCGTGGAAGTAATCCATCTGGACGCAAGTTCATCATCAAGATAAGAACGAGTCCGAAGATCACTTGACGTGCATCAGAGATGAAGCGAATACGCTCTGGGAGGTAGGCAAGCATTGATGCTCCCAGCACGACTCCCCAGATATTTCCGATTCCCCCGAAGACTACGCAGGCAAGAATTAAGATTGAGACTTCAAACTTGAACATATCCGGTGAGATCACCATGACCTTAGATGCATAGAGAACTCCTGCTGCGCCACCGACTGCAGCGCCAATCACGAACGACCACAGTTTGTAGATCAAAGTGTTGACGCCCATGAGCGCTGCAACATCTTCATCCTGGCGAATCGCTTCCCACGCACGACCTGGGCGGCGCACCGTAAAGCGGCGAATCATCCAGATTACGAGCAAGATCATGACAAAAACCAACCAGAAGAAGTGTTCTGGGAACATGAGATTGAATTCGAAACCAAAGATTGTTGGAGGGTTTGGGATACCCGCGATTCCGTTAGGTCCACCTGTCACAGAGAGATTCAGTGCAACGATGCGAACGATCTCACCAAAACCTAGAGTGATGATTGCTAAATAATCGCCACGAAGTCGAAGTGCCGGAAGACCCAGAATCACACCTGAAATCATCGCGAAGATAATTCCGAATGGAAGAATCTCCCATGTATTCCACCCAAAAAGCGTGGAGAGAATTGCTTGTGCGTAGGCTCCGATGGCAAAGAAGGCAACATATCCAAGATCGAGAAGTCCCGACTTTCCCACCACGATATTGAGGCCAAGTGCCATGAGTACAAACATTCCAACTGGATAGACCAGAACGTTTTGGAATGAAGTAATCGGTGTATTGAGGAAGCTTGTAGGACCCCAATCTGCTGCAAATGGAATCAGACCCACGATGATTATCATCGCAACGACAAAGACAGTACGAACTGGACGGTTCCAGCCTGCCCAGATTTCTGCGCCTTTATCGCGAAGATTAAAGTTTCGAAGTGTATTCATCATGTCCTCGTCTGCTGTACTGCCTCACCAAAGAGGCCATTCGGTTTGAAGAGAAGGATAAGGACCAAGATAACGAAGACTGTTACTGCCTTCCACTGTGATCCGAGAATTGCTGAAGCGAACTGCTCCATCATTCCCAGTGCAAGACCACCGTAGAAAGCTCCACGAAGGTTACCGATTCCACCGAGAACTGCGGCAGTAAATGCTGCGATACCCATATTAAAGCCGACGTTAAAGACTGTGTTTTCATAGACGGTTGTATAGAGGAAAGCAGCCGCACCTGTGGTGAGACCACCGATAAGGAATGTCATAGAGATAACTCGGTTGATGTTAATTCCCATCAACTTCGCATTATCTTCTGACATCGATACTGCGCGAATAGCTTTACCAAGTCGTGATCGATTAACGAACTGATCAAGAGCTACGAAGATGATAATCGGGGAAACGATTGCAAGCATTGTGTCGATGCGGAAGTTTGCTCCTGCTATTTCTCCAAAAGACCACTTCTCGAGCAAGCGAGGGGCGGAAGCAGGACGAGACTTCGTGTACATGCGCATGCCTTCAAGAAGAAAGATTGATACGCCAATAGCTGAAATAAGTGAGGCGAGTCTATTTGCACCTCGAGCTCGGAGTCGTCGATATGCGACAAGCTCAACAAGCACGGCTAAGACTGCACAAGCAATCATGGAGCCGACGAGTGCAATGACGAGTGTGTAAACCAACTCGAAACCTTGCAGCGGTTTAGCGTTGATTGGATGGCCAAGGAATGTAATTTCCACCCAGAGAACAGCAAATGTTCCCAACATAAATACTTCTGAGTTTGCAAAGTTAATGAGTCTCAAAACTCCGTACACCATGGTGTATCCGAGTGCGACAAGTGAGTAAATCAGACCGAGGGCAAGTCCTTGAAGAACTAGGGACCAGAACTGGGTCGTTATGACTGAAAAGTTCATATCTACCGATCTTTGAAGGTACTAAGAGTGTTATGAGGAGTGGCCACCTCCGCAGTGTATTGCGAAGATGGCCACTCCCTACTACATATTGAAAGTGTTACTAGATGCAGTGCTTATTAAGCAATTGCGTCGTAGACGATCTTTCCGTTCTTTACGAGGTAACCACCCACGTCAGCTCCACCGATGATGTCTCCATAACGGTTGAACTTGATTGATGATCCGCCTGCACCCTTGAAGGTTTGGCTGTTAACGCATAGCTGAATCGCTGGGCGAGTTAGCTTGCCCTGTTCGATACAAGTGATGAACACCTGTGCTGCGTTGTATGCAGTTGCTGAGTAGAGACCAGGAACCTTTACGCCTGTGATCTTCTGGAATGAAGCAAGTTCTGCTGCAGTTAGAAGTGAGTCGAAAGGAACATCTGCTGCTGTGAGGCGAACGCCGTCAGCTGCCTTACCTGCTAGATCTGGGAAGTCTGATGTGTTAACACCATCTCCAGCTGCAAGGATACCTGTGTATCCACCATCGCGAAGAGCCTTGAAGAACTTCGCTGCTTCTACTGTGTAACCACCGTAGATAACAACGTTAGCGCCTGAAGCCTTGACCTTTGATGCTACTGAAGTCCAGTCAGCAGTTCCGCGTGGAACTGAATCTGTACCTGCAACACCGATCTTCTTAGCTGGAGCCATTGCGTACTTGATGAGACCTGCGCCGTATGTGGTCTGGTCATCAACGAGGTAGATCTTTGGTGATGAGACACCCTTAGTTGCATAGCGAACTAGAGCTGGTGCCTGGAAACCATCGTGAGCTACAACGCGGTGGAAGACTGGGAATCCACGGTCTGGAGCCTTTGGATCTGTTAGTGATACAGCTGATGCTGAAGGTGCGACCATTGTGAGGCCAGCAGCCTTGTATGCAGGGAATGAGTTACGTGCTTCACCAGAACATGATGTTCCGATAACGCCGATAACTGCCTTGTTAGCAGCAACACCAGGAGCGATGTTTGCAGCAACTGTTCCGTCGCACTGTGAGTCAGCCTTGATAAGTGTGATCTTTACAGCTGGGTTCTTTGCGTTGTAAAGCGCAATTGCCCACTCTGCACCAGGGAATTGATCCTGGCCGAGCTGTGCATCAGGACCTGTTAGTGGACCCTGGAATGCGAGTGTTACATTCTTCTTCGCTGCTGCATTTGCTGGAGCTGTTGCAACTACGCCAAGAGCGAGAGTTGTAGCAGCAGCAATAGCAAGAGCGCTGATGAGCTTCTTGTTCATGTATTGCCTTCCTGTTTTTTCATGCTTGTGTCCCGGGACAGGGAGGTGAGAAGAGTAATGCTCAACCCCTAGTTGAGACAAGGTGTAATTGCCCGAAATACGGCGTGGGAGGTTACTTTTGCATCACGAAATTAGGTGATTTTCCTGTGGCTCATATTTGCTAGGACGAGCTACTTATCCAGGGCGGCCTCAGGGGAAATGACGGCTTGGGCGACCTCTTTCATGGTCAGGCGGCGGTCCATTGCAGCCCTTTGAATCCAAGAAAATGCTTCTGGCTCTGAAAGGTTTAGCGCCTTCATCAAAATCCCTTTGGCTCGATCAATAATTTTTCGAGTCTCAAGTCGTTCATGGAGATCGGCAACCTCTTCGGCAAGTGATTTCATCTGAGTATGTCGGCTAATTGCAATTTCAATAGCAGGAACCAAATCTCCGATAGTAAATGGCTTCACAACATATGCCATCACACCAGCATCACGTGCGCGATCAATAAGTTCTTTCTGGCTAAATGCTGTCAACATCAGAACTGGAGCAATCGAGATGATTTTCTCAGCTGCAGAAATTCCATCGAGGACTGGCATCTTCACATCAAGGATTGCTAAATCTGGTCTATGTTCTGTTGCAAGTGCGATTGCCTCTTCACCATTGGTCGCTTGTGCGATGACTTCATAACCAGCTTCTTGCAACATCTCAACAAGATCCATACGAATGAGCGCTTCATCCTCGGCAACAAGGATTCGCACAGGTGCGCTCTGCGTGGATTCTTTACTCATGTGCCTCGAGTCGGATTCGAACCGACACTATGCAGTGTTTGAGACTGCCCTCTCTACCGTTGGAGTACCGAGGCGTACTCCCCTATCGTATTAGAAGAGAGGAGTTAGGCGAAACGAGAGAGCTTGTGGATTAGCGGTATGCAGCGACAACGCCATTAACGGCATCGCCAACCTTGTGCACGCGCATCGCATTGGTCGAACCTGGAATTCCAGGAGGTGAGCCAGCAACGATCATGACGAGTTCACCAATCTCTGCGCGCTTACCTTCAATCAGCATCTTGTCAGCCTGCAACACCATCTCATCGGTGTGTTTGACCATAGGAGTAATCAGCGGCTCGACTCCCCATGAGAGAGCTAAGCGGTTATAGGTGCCCTCTTCAGGAGTAATTGCAAGAATTGGAATAGGAGAGCGCAGACGAGAAATACGTCGCGCTGAATCACCCGATTGCGTAAAGGTCACAAGGAACTTCGCGCCCACGATAAGACCCACTTCAGCTGCTGCCTTAGTGATTGCTCCACCTTTAGTACGTGGATTAGTCATCAATGGACGAATGCGATCAAGGCCAAGTTCTTCGGTGCGCTCAATGATGCGAGCCATTGTTTCTACAGCCTGAATTGCAAACTCTCCGACTGATGTCTCACCTGAGAGCATGAGTGCGTCTGCGCCATCAAGAACAGCGTTGGCGCAATCTGTCGCCTCTGCGCGCGTAGGTGATGAATTGGTAATCATGGAATCAAGCATCTGTGTTGCAACAATGACTGGCTTTGCAGCATCGCGAGAGAGTTCAATACAGCGCTTTTGAACCATAGGAACATCTTCAATAGGTAGTTCGACCCCGAGGTCGCCACGAGCGACCATGATGCCATCAAATGCTGCAACGATCTCAACAAGGTTCTCAACAGCCTGAGGCTTCTCAATCTTTGCAATGACAGGAACGCGAATTCCCACTTCATCCATGATGGCGTGAACATCTTTGACATCTGCAGCATTTCGGACAAATGAGAGTGCGATGAAATCGGCGCCTGCTCGCAGCCCCCAACGAAGATCATCTTCATCTTTTTTAGACATCGCAGGAACAGAGACTGCAACGCCCGGAAGGTTAATTCCCTTATTGTTGCTGACCGTACCTGGCTGGATACATTTGGTGATGACATCATTGCCCTTGACCTCAATCACTTCAACAGTAACTTTTCCATCATCGATCAAAATGCGATCTCCAGCTTTGCAATCTCCTGGAAGACCTTTATATGTCGTACCAACGCGCTCCTTCGTTCCAGAGATTTCATCGGTAGTAATGGTGAAAATATCGCCACGAGATAGATCGTGAGGACCATTTTCAAAGCGGCCAAGGCGAATCTTTGGCCCTTGAAGATCAACAAGGATTGCAACAGCTTTACCCGCAGCTTTGGCAGCAGATCGCACGGCATCGAGGCGTGCTTGATGTTCTTCATATCCGCCATGGGAAAGATTCAGGCGCGCCATATTCATACCCGCTGCAATGAGCTCCTTGACCTTCTCTGGAGATTCAACAGCTGGACCCATAGTGCAAACAATTTTGGCGCGACGCATGGCATTACCTTATCTCTGGTTGATGTGTACTTACGAGTGTGAAACCGATGTATCTCACACCATGAGCGAACGAGTTGTTGGCTCGATCGGTGAATGTAGTTGTGTCTCCCCTGATAAGTATCTATCCACAGCAGCAGCCGCAGAACGACCTTCAGCGATTGCCCAGACAATCAGAGATTGACCGCGACCAACATCGCCTGCCACGAAGATTCCCTCTTCAGTGCTCTGGAAGTTCTCATCTCGTTTGATATTGCCGCGATCATCAAGTTCGACCTCAAGTTGCTCAATAAGTGCTGACTTCTCAGGACCTGTAAAGCCCATCGCAAGGAAGACGAAATCGGCTGGAAGTTCTTTCTCTGTTCCTGGAATTGGCTCGAACTTTCCATTCTCAAACTTAGTTTCCACAATCTTGAGCGCTTTGAGATTGCCTTTGCCATCGCCTATAAATTCTTGTGTACTGACAGAGAACATGCGGTTATCGAGCTCTTCGTGCGCACTCGAGACGCGATAAATCATTGGATAGGTTGGCCATGGCTGTGATGTTGGGCGCTCATCCGTTGGACGAGGCATGATCTCAAGTTGAGTAACACTTGCAGCACCTTGGCGCACAGATGTTCCAAGGCAATCTGCACCAGTATCTCCACCACCAAGGATGATGACGTGTTTGCCTGCAACATTAATTCCGGGAACTTCTACCTCACCGAGAGCCTGCTTATTGCCCCATGGCAAAAACTCCATCGCTTGATAGATGCCAATGTTTTCACGACCAGGAATTGGTAGCTCGCGCCATTGCGTTGCACCAATTGCTAGAACAACTGCATCGTATCTAGCGCGTAGATCAGATCCTGTGATTTCAACGCCAACGTTAACGCCTGGGCGAAAACGAGTTCCTTCTTGCTCCATCTGAGCAAGGCGGCGATCAACGATGTGCTTCTCCATCTTAAATTCAGGAATTCCGTAGCGAAGAAGTCCGCCAATCTTTTCAGCGCGCTCATAGACAGCAACTGTGTGTCCAGCACGAGTGAGCTGTTGCGCGGCAGCAAGTCCTGCTGGACCTGAACCAATCACAGCAACTGTCTTGCCCGATAGACGATCTGGAGCAAGTGGCTTCACATTATTGGCATCAAATGCCTCTTCAATAGTGCGAAGTTCAATCTGTTTAATGGTGACTGCATCACGGTTAATTCCCACAACACACGCTGTCTCACATGGAGCAGGACAGAGGCGCCCTGTGAACTCAGGGAAGTTATTGGTTGCATGGAGGCGATCAATTGCTTCCTCTTTATCTCCACGGAAGATGAGGTCATTCCACTCTGGAATCAAGTTGCCGAGTGGGCATCCGTTATGACAGAAAGGAATTCCGCAATCCATGCAACGACCTGCTTGCTTCTGTAGGTGTTCAAAAGATTGTGGTTCATAGACTTCGCGCCAATCTTGGATGCGCACATCAACGGGACGTCGCTGAGGAGTCTCGCGAGGAGTTGTCATAAATCCTTTTGGATCAGCCATTTGCTGCTACCTCCATAATGTATTCATCCACGGGCAAACCTTCTCTGGTTGCTCGCTCAATTGCACCTAAGACCTTCGCGTAATCACGCGGCATAATAAGTGAGAATCGAGAAATCTCGTTATCCCAATCTGCAAGGAGTGCTGCGGCAACTTCTGAACCTGTCTCGACATGGAAGGAAGAGACAACAGACCTGAGATTCTCGCGTTGATCTGCGGGAACGGCGAGAATATCTACCATCTCAGCATTCACAACAGCGGTATTGAGATCGAGAACAAAGGCGCGACCACCTGACATACCTGCTGCAATATTTCGCCCAGTTGGTCCGAGGATGACCACGGTTCCACCTGTCATATATTCAAGAGCGTGATCGCCAACGCCTTCAACGACTGCAATAGCACCTGAGTTACGCACACAGAAGCGCTCACCTGCAAGACCTCGAATAAAGATATCTCCTGATGTTGCGCCATAACCAATGACGTTACCGGCAATCACGTTGAGCTCTGACTTAAAGCTTGCCTTTTCATCTGGACGAACAACTACACGTCCGCCAGAGATTCCCTTACCTACATAATCATTTGCATCACCGTAGAGTCGAAGAGTGAGGCCTTGAGGAATAAATGCACCGAGTGATTGACCTGCAGAGCCATGAAGAGTGACATCGATAGTTCCGACTGGAAGACCTGGTGATCCATAGCGACGAGTAACTTCTGCGCCCAACATTGTTCCGACTGTGCGGTTGACGTTGCGAATAGGAAGATCGATACGAACAGGTTCTTGCTTTTCTAGTGCAGCCTTAGAAAGTTCAATCAATTTATTATCGAGTGCTGCAGCAAGTCCATGATCCTGCTGTGTGGTGTTGTGCAATGGTGAATCAACATCTGGGCGCACAAGAAGTGGTGAAAGATCTAAACCGCTCGCCTTCCAGTGATTGACTGCATCGCGAGTATCGAGATACTCCACATGGCCAATTGCTTCAAGAAGTGTGCGGAATCCAAGCGATGCCAAGATTTCACGGACTTCCTCTGCGATGTACTCAAAGAATGTCTCAACGAATTCAGGCTTTCCAGTGAACTTCTTACGTAGCTCTGGATTCTGTGTTGCAACGCCCACAGGACATGTATCCAAGTGGCAGACGCGCATCATGATGCAGCCTGAGACAACCAGTGGCGCAGTTGCAAATCCATATTCTTCAGCACCGAGAAGGGCAGCAATAACAACATCGCGACCAGTCTTGAGTTGACCATCTGCTTGAACAACGATGCGATCACGCAAATTATTGAGTAGAAGTGTCTGTTGAGTCTCCGCAAGGCCAAGCTCCCATGGGGCGCCAGCATGCTTGAGTGATGTTAAAGGTGATGCACCAGTTCCACCATCGTGGCCTGAAATAAGAACAACATCGGCATGTGCCTTAGAGACACCAGCTGCAACAGTTCCAACACCTACTTCTGCAACAAGCTTGACGTGAACTCGCGCATCCTTATTTGCATTCTTCAAATCGTGGATGAGCTGTGCAAGATCTTCAATTGAGTAAATATCGTGGTGAGGCGGCGGTGAGATCAGACCAACGCCAGGTGTGGAGTAGCGCGCCTTAGCAATCCATGGATAGACCTTGAAGCCAGGAAGTTGTCCACCTTCACCAGGCTTGGCGCCTTGGGCCACCTTGATCTGAATATCTGTTGCATTAATAAGGTAATTACTTGTTACGCCAAAGCGACCTGATGCAACTTGCTTGATAGCACTCTTCTTTGAATCACCATTTGCCATCGGAAGATAACGAGACTCATCTTCTCCGCCTTCACCGGTATTGGACTTTGCACCAAGACGGTTCATTGCGATTGCGAGGGTCTCGTGTACTTCTTGAGAGACAGAGCCGTATGACATCGCACCGGTTGAGAAACGCTTCACAATCTCTGAAATTGGCTCCACTTCATCAAGGGAGATGGCAGGGCGTTCGCCCTCCTTAAATTGGAAGAGTCCGCGCAGAGTCATCAAATCCTTGCTCTGATCATTGACCTTATCTGTGTAACGCTTGAAGATGTCATAACGCTTATTGCGCGTTGAGTGCTGAAGTGCAAAGACAGTCTCAGGGTTGAAAAGGTGCGGTTCTCCATCACGGCGCCATTGGTATTCGCCACCGACAGCTAGTCGCTTAGCACCTGGAATCTCTCCCCCAACAGGATATGCAAAATGGTGGCGCTTAATGGTCTCTTCTGCAATGACATCAAGATCAACGCCGCCAAGACGTGATGTTGTTCCAACAAAGAACTCATCGACAACATCTTGAGCAATACCGATTGCTTCAAATACTTGGGCTCCCGTATAAGAAGCAATTGTTGAAATGCCCATCTTCGACATCACCTTGAGAACTCCCTTACCGAGAGCCTTAATGACGTTACGAACAGCCTTCTCTGGAGCAATTCCCGTAATGACACCCTGGTTCACGAGATCTTCTGCAGTTTCCATCACGAGGTATGGATTTACAGCAGCTGCTCCATAACCGATAAGGAGAGCGACATGATGCACTTCGCGAACATCGCCTGCTTCAACAACAAGACCGACCTTTGTTCGAGTCTTTTCGCGAATAAGGTGGTGGTGAACAGCTGCTGTAAGTAGCAGTGATGGAATTGGACAATCTTCTGCATCACCGTCGCGGTCAGAGAGAACAATGATGTGTGCACCCTTTGCAATCGCATCAGAGACCTCACGCTTGATCTCCTCAAGGCGAGCACGCAGAGTGTTTCCATCACCGGTTACCGGGAAGAGTCCGCGAACGACATATGCCTCAAGTTCTGGATAATCATCATCGGCATTGACGTGAATAATCTTTGCAAGTTCATCATTATCGATGACAGGAAAAGCCAGTGATATCTGTTTACAGGATTCAGGACCTGGATCGAGCAAGTTGTGCTCTGGACCGAGTGATCCACCGAGACTTGTCACAAGCTCCTCACGAATTGCATCCAGTGGTGGATTGGTGACTTGCGCAAAGAGTTGTGAGAAGTAATCAAAGAGTAGACGTGGTTTGCCTGAGAGAGCTGCGATAGGAGTATCAGTTCCCATAGAACCGAGCGCTTCTCCCCCACCTTTTGCCATTGGAGTCACAATGATTTTGATTTCTTCTTCTGTGTAACCAAAAGCCTTTTGACGACGGATAACAGATTTGTGTGGATAGACGATGTGCTCACGTGATGGAAGATCAGAGAGCTTGATCATTCCATCTTTAAGCCATGTGCCATAAGGCGCAGCATCAGCTAGCGAATCTTTAATCTCGTCATCTTCAATGATGCGCCCTGCTTCGATATCGACCAAGAACATCTTTCCTGGTTGAAGTCTTCCTTTTCGAACAATCTTCTCTGCAGGAAAATCAAGTACTCCCACTTCGGATGCAAGAACGACGAGGCCATCATCTGTCACCCAAAAACGTGAAGGGCGAAGTCCATTGCGATCTAGAACAGCACCAACCTGATGTCCATCGGTAAATGTCACACAGGCAGGACCATCCCAAGGCTCCATCAACGATGCGTGGAATGCATAAAAGTCACGACGCTTCTGTGACATCGTCGCATGGTTCTCCCATGCTTCAGGAATCATCATCAATACTGCGTGTGGCAATGAGCGTCCACCAAGATAGAGAAGTTCAAGTACTTCATCAAAGGATGCTGAGTCAGAGCCAGACATTTCAACGATTGGGAAGAGGCGCTTTAAATCTCCACCGATGAGATCACTTTCAAGAAGTGATTCACGAGCACGCATCCAGTTGCGATTTCCCTTTACTGTATTGATTTCACCGTTATGTGCGATGAAGCGATATGGGTGGGCAAGTGGCCATGAAGGGAATGTATTTGTTGAAAAGCGTGAGTGCACGAGTGCAAGAGGTGAGACAACGCGCTCATCACTGAGATCTGGGAAGAATTCCTCCAGCTGGCCTGTTGTAAGCATTCCCTTATAGACAATTGTCTGTGAAGACAGAGATGAGAAGTAGAGATCAAGTGAGTGCTCTGCGCGCTTACGCAGTGCAAAGGTAAGACGATCGAGTCCAATTCCAGATTCATTCTTAACGCCCGCTACAAAGAGCTGCTTGAACTGCGGCATGACAGAGAGTGCAGTCTTACCAAGGGAAGTTGAGTTGACCGGAAGATCACGCCATCCAAGAACTGTCAGGCCTTCTTCTTTAGCAAGCTTTTCAATCTCTGCGGTAACAGTGACGCCTTGTGCAATAAATGCAATGCCTGTTGCATAAGAGCCTTCTGCAGGTAATTCAAAGGTAGTTTCTGCGCGATAGAAAGCATCAGGAACGCGAATAAGAATTCCAGCACCATCTCCTGAATCAGGTTCAGCTCCTGATGCACCACGGTGCTCGAGATTACGAAGAGCTGTAAGTGCCTTCTCTACAATTTCATGTGTGGCTACTTTATTAAGGGTGGCCACCATCGCGACGCCGCATGCATCATGTTCATTTGCAGGATCGTAGAGACCCTGTGCTGCGGGATAGTTCGATGAGAGTGCCATTACCCGTTGTCCTTTTTCTTAATTCTTGATTTTGCAATTAAGGGGACAACCTTGGCCCGGTGTAGCTGGTGAAACGATTAGTCAGTGTGGAAAGGGTAGCAAGGGGGTGCTTTAGATGCCACTCACATGCAAGAGCTGACCAATTCCAGCGGTGATTGCCATTCCGAGGCAGCCGCCTGCGATCACGCGCAAGGTTGGGATTAGGAGCTTTGAGCCTGCAGTTTTGGCGCTAATCATTCCTGTGAAAACCAACCCAATCACGGTAAAGGCAACGATTGTCCAGGCCGCTTTCCCATCTGTAGCAGCAAATGCTCCAACGAAAGGAATGAGGCCACCTGCTGTGAAGGCACAGGCAGATGCAATCGCTGCTTGCACAGGACGCGCCTTGGTATGCGGGTGCTGACCAAGCTCATCACGCAGATGAGCTTCAAGTGGATCCTTAGCATGCATTGTGGCAGCAACCTGCGTCGCTAACTCTCGGGTTAATCCACGGTTGATGTAAATCTCAATGAGCTCTTCCAGTTCACCATCGGGATCGATTGCAAGGTGTTCCATCTCAAGGAGTCGATCAGATTCTTCAATATCATTTTGTGAACGCACTGAAACATATTCACCGACTGCCATCGACATCGCACCAGCTGCAATTCCTGCGGCACCTGCTGTAATCAAGAATCCATGATCGCCTGACTTTGCAGCTGCAACACCAATCATCAAGCTTGCTGTTGAGACGAGGCCATCGTTTGCACCAAGGACTGCAGCGCGCAGCCAACCAGCACGATGAGTGCGGTGATGCAGATTGCGACGATAGACATCTTCCAGAGCCATATTTATAGCCTACCGCTTTGAGCGAGAATATCGACTTAAGGCGAGCACACCAGCTGCAACAAGTATGAGTGAGACATATTGATTTAGACGCAGACCAGCAAATATATGGGCTTGGTCGATGCGCAATCCCTCAATAAAGAATCGTCCAGCGCTATAGCCTGCAACATAGAGAGAGAAAATCGCTCCCCCGGATAACTTTGGCGTCATATAAATCAAGGTCAGCGCAATAACGATGCACCACAATGATTCATAGAGAAATGTGGGATGGAATGTTTCAAACTCTTCAAAACCGACGGGTCTTAACCGAACTGGAATGGAGAGCGCCCATGGAGCATCAAGTGGCTTTCCGAAGAGTTCGCCATTAAACCAATTTCCCCAACGCCCAATCGCTTGAGCAAGTGCAAGCCCTGGAGCAAGTGCACCGGCAAAGTGAGAAAAATGCGGAAGTGATCTACTGGCGCCAATCCTCTTATAAGAAATGTATGCCCCGAAGGTACCTAAGGCTATTGCGCCCCAAATACCTAAGCCGCCCTTCCAAATCTTGAAGATATCGACAACATCTGCACCACTACCGAAATACTGTTCCGGTGATGTGAGCACGTGATAGATGCGCCCACCGATAACTCCAGCAGGAACTGCAACTATTGCAACATCTGCAACCACACCATCGACTCCATCGTGTGCACGGGTGAATCGACGATTGCCTAACCAGATCGCTAAAGCAACTCCAGCAATAATGCAGAGCGCATAGAAATGGATAGTCAGCGGTCCAATTTCAACTGCCGAGGTTGTCGGAGTTGGAATTGAAAGAAGCATCCTTATCCGCGCTCTACAGCTGCTTTGAACTTATCGGCGTTGAAGTATTCATTCTGGCGATTGATCTCTTTGCCATTGATGAAGACTGTAGGAGTTGAGTTCACATTTGCCTTAGCACCTGCAGCTGCTGCATTAGAGACCCAGCCCTGGTAATCCATGTTATTAACACATGAAGTAAAGGACTTAGAGGTAATGCCAGCTACCTGACCGAGAATTCCTAAGACATCGTTAGACCACACACCTGTATTTTCTGCAGGCTGATTGGCATAGAGAGCGCGGTGATAACCAAGGAACTTTCCTTCATCAGCAGAACATGCTGCTGCATTTGCAGCGTTAACTGACTCAGGTCCTAAGAATGAGAGCGTGTGATAGACAACTGTCGCCTTCTTGGCGGTAATCAAAGATTCAATGTAATCGCCCTGGAGTTGTTCAAACTGCGCGCACACTGGGCATTGGAAATCTTCGTAAATTTCAATCACTGGAACACCTGTGAGCTCTTCATTGAAGACGATTCCATATCCGCGATCTGCAGAGACACTTGCCGGAACCTTTGCAGAGGTATCTGTCTGCTTAGAGAGAAGGGTTGGTACCAACATGATGAGAAGAACACCTACAACCACCGCAATGACGATATTGCGTGTGAAGTTATCTTTCCCTGGTTTCTGATTAGCCATTATTGCCTTCTCCTAGTTCGGTTGCAGTTTTCGGTTTCTTATCGAGCCCAATTTTAGTATGCGGGAAGAGAGTTAGATATATCGCTAGCAATGTCAGACCTGTGTCGCGCAGAAGCGGAGTTACGTAATCTGCCTCACCAGGGGCAACCTGTCCCCCGCCACCGAAGCAGCCACAATCGATTGAGAGCCCACGCGCCCACGCCTGTGAAATTCCGATTATGAAGGCGAACATAAGTAATCCACTTAACAATGCAGCGATGCGGGTAGATGCACCTAAGACAAGCAGGATTCCAATTGCTAATTCAAAGAATGGAAGGAAGATACCCATGAAATTTGCTAGCGGTATCGGGAGAAGCTCATAGGCACGAACTGCCATTTGAGATTTATCTAGCTCATCAAACTTTAGGTATCCAGCAACAATGAGAGTTCCGCCAAGAATAAGACGAGCCACAAGGCCAACCCACGGTAAATATTTTCTCATCGTCCTTCACGTACTCCTAGCGCTAATTGAGATGCGAGTTCTTTAACAGCTGTTAAGCCTGTTGCTTCATCCGGAGCATCCAGTATGGCTTTGATAAATGCAGAGCCCACAATAACGCCATCGGCATAGCCGGCAACACCTTTTGCTTGTTCCCGCGTTGATACGCCAAGGCCCACAGCAATGGGTAGTTTCGTTGTTGTGCGAATGCGTGCAACAAGATCTGGGGCACCGGATGAGACTGAGGTACGAGTGCCTGTAACACCCATCAAACTTGCGGCATAGACAAATCCACTACATCGCGAAGTTACCTGCGGAAGTCTGGAATCGGTAGTACTCGGTGCAACAACATAGATGGGATTGATTCCTATCTTCTCCACTGCCTCTTTCCACGATGCAGATTCTTCAATGGTCAGATCCGGAGTAATGACCCCTGATCCCCCATTATCTGAAATCGATTGTGCGAATTTCTCGACTCCATACTTTTCAATGGGGTTCCAATACGTCATCACAACGGCTGCAACGCCAGCATCGGTAGCTACTTTGAGCGCTTCAAAAACTTCCTTCGCCCCAGTTCCCTGTGCCAATGATTGATCTGCAGCCGCTTGAATTGTCGGTCCATCCATCACAGGATCGCTATAAGGAAAACCGATTTCAATCGCATCAACGCCGCCATCGACAAATGCTTGAATAACTTTCTTGCAACCTTCAATACTGGGAAATCCTGCTGGGATATAGGCAATCAGCGCCGCGCGATTTTCAGCACGAGTCTTTACAAAGAGATCATCCAGCGGAGTTGTCATTTAGAGGGGAATTCCAAAGTACTGCGCTGCAGTCTGCACATCTTTATCTCCACGACCTGAAAGGTTGATGAGGATAATGGCATCTTTACCTAATTCATTTCCCACTTGCATAGCTCCTGCCAATGCATGAGCTGTTTCAATCGCAGGGATAATTCCTTCAGTTTTTGAAAGTAGAGCAAATGCATGCATCGCTTGAGCATCAGTGATTCCACGATATTCAGCGCGTCCGATGTCGTGCAGATATGCATGCTCAGGTCCAACACCTGGGTAATCAAGTCCTGCTGAGATTGAGTGCGACTCGATTGTCTGACCATTGGCATCTTGAAGAACATAGGTGCGATTTCCATGAAGCACTCCTGGTGATCCACCTGAAATAGAGGCAGCATGGCGACCGGTTTCAACGCCATCTCCTGCTGCTTCAAGTCCAATCAATCGCACAGATGGATCTGAGATAAATCGATGGAAAATTCCAATTGCATTTGAGCCACCACCAACGCAGGCAAGCACAGCATCAGGAAGTCGACCCGTCAGAGCCAACACTTGTTCGCGAGATTCTTCACCAATAATTTTATGGAAATCACGGACCATGGATGGGAATGGATGAGGTCCTGCAACAGTGCCAAGTAGGTAATGTGTTGTCTCCACATTGGTTACCCAGTCACGCATCGCTTCATTAATTGCATCTTTGAGTGTGCGAGAGCCTGACGTCACGGGAACAACTTCTGCGCCCAATAACTTCATACGAGCAACGTTGAGTGATTGGCGCTTTGTATCTTCCTCGCCCATATAGACAACACACTCAAGACCCATCAGCGCTGCAGCCGTTGCAGAGGCAACGCCATGCTGACCTGCACCAGTTTCGGCGATGATGCGCTTCTTACCCATTCGCTTGGTCAGAAGCGCCTGACCTAAAACATTATTAATCTTATGACTGCCTGTGTGGTTGAGATCTTCACGCTTGAGAAGTATGCGCGCTCCGCCTGCATGTTCGGCAAATCGCTTTGCCTCAGTGATGATGCTTGGACGACCGGTATAAGTGCGATGAAGTTCAGCTAACTCTGCAATGAACGTTGGATCTGTCAGCGCCTTAATGCGAATCGCATCAAGCTCTTCGAGCGCGCCAATCAACGCTTCAGGAACGAAGCGACCTCCATAGGGGCCAAAGTGCCCTGCGAGATCATCGACAGTAGTCATGGTGAAAGACTACCTGCGACCTATGAGTTCCTGCATGGCAGAAATAGGGTCACCAGATTTCACAAGAGATTCTCCGACCAAGATTGCTGTGGCTCCAGCCTTCTGAGCGAATTCCACATCTGAGCGAGTGGCAATTCCTGACTCAGCGACCCGAATCACATCCGATGGAATGCGAGGAATGAGGTCTGCAAAAGCTGCGCTATCAACATCGAGAGTTTTTAGGTTTCGAGAGTTAACTCCAATGATGCGCGGTTCAATATCCATTGCACCTTCAAGTTCTTGCGCTGTGTGGACTTCGATAAGGGATGCCATCCCAAGTTCAGTTGCAAGATCGTAGAAATCTCTCAGCTGACTCTTTGAAAGTGCTGCAACAATAAGCAAAACTATATCTGCGCCATGTGCGCGAGCTTCTAAGAATTGATATTCATCCACCATAAAATCTTTGCGAAGAACTGGAATAGAAACTCTCTTGCGCACCGCATCAAGATCTTCAAGAGAACCACCGAAGCGACGACGCTCAGTTAATACACTGACCGCAGCAGCTCCTGCCTCTTGATATTGCTCGGCCAAAGCTGCTGGATCTGTGATGGAAGCAAGTACGCCTTTGCTTGGTGAGGAGCGCTTAACTTCTGCAATCACATTCATCTCATCTCGCGACAAGAATTCATGTGCATCAAGTGCTGGAGCTGTCTGCTCCATACGTTTGTGAATCTGCACCAAGGGCAGTCGCCTAGCTGCTAAATCTTCGCGAACACCTTCGATGATGGAATCTAAAACGCTCATGACTGATCTTCTGTCGGATCGATTCCCTTATCCATGGAATTCCATTGAGTTAATTTACGTGGCGCTCTGTCATAGCGAGGCGAGAGGCGGATTCGACGACTGATGGCAATTGCTAAGACAGCAACGATGATGAGTGAAATGCCGACCTTCATTACTAGCGCCGCTTCAATTCATTTGCGGCAGTGATAGCACCAAGTACTGCAGCTGCCTTATTGAGAGTCTCATCATTTTCAGATGTTGGATCAGAATCAGCAACGACACCAGCGCCGGCTTGAACATGGGCGATGCCTTTATGCAGAAGTGCTGTGCGAATTGCGATGCAGGTATCAATATTTCCTGTGAAGTCGAAGTATCCGATTGCGCCACCATAGAGACCACGCCTTGTCGGTTCCAGAGTTTCGATAATTTCCATCGCACGTGGTTTTGGAGCACCGGAAAGTGTTCCTGCTGGAAAGACTGAGAAGAGGGCATCAATCGGAGTTGAGTTCTTTCCAAGCTTTCCAATAACGGTTGAGACAATATGCATCACGTGGGAGTAGCGCTCAATGTGCATAAAGTCGATGACTTCAACGCTGCCCGGTGCACATACGCGACCTAAATCATTGCGACCAAGATCTACCAACATCAAATGCTCTGCACGCTCTTTCGGATCGGCAAGGAGTTCTTCACCTAGTCGAATATCTTCTTCGATAGATGCTGAACGACGGCGGGTACCGGCAATCGGATGCACCATCACATCAGTGCCCGTTACCTTCACAAGAGCCTCAGGGCTTGAGCCCACAACTTCGATTCCATCTTCAAATCTGAAGAGATACATATATGGACTTGGATTATTCAGTCGCAGCATGCGATAGACATCGAGGGCATCTGCAGAACATGGCATAGAAAAACGTTGCGAAAGCACAATCTGGAAAGCCTCACCCGCTCGTATCTCTTCCTTCGCAATCTCAATCTTTGACTTGAATTCTTCCTCAGTCATATTGCGATCAAATTGTGGAGATTTCTTTGCTGGGATCTGCGATACATCTCCAGCTAATGGAACGAGAAGCTCAGCCTGCATGCGATCAAGGCGAGAGACTGCATCTGCATAGGACTCATCGATGCGCTCATCTGAGCCATCCCAGTTGATGGCGTTGGCAATCAAGGTGATAGTTCCCTCGCTGTGATCCATCACTGCTAAATCACTTGTCAATATGAAAGCTATTTCAGGTAGATCAATATCTTTTGTGGCGAGGTTTGAAATCTTTTCTAATCTGCGCACAGAGTCATAACCCATATAGCCAACGAGCCCACCTGTCAGAGTAGGAAGACCTTCAATCTTCGGAGACTTCAAATGTGCGACAGTCTTACGCAGCGCCTCAAGCGGATTCATTCCTTGAGGAACACCAGCAGGAGGTTTACCAAGCCACACAGCAACGCCATCTTTCTCAGTCAGCGTTGTTTGGCTATGTGCACCAATAAATGAATAACGCGACCAGACTCCCCCATGCTCAGCGGATTCAAGCAGGAATGTGCCAGGTAGGTTCTTTGCTAACTTCTTATAGATATTTAGTGGGGTTTCGCCATCACCCAAAAGTTTGCGATAGACAGGGATAACGTTGTTGCTCTTGGCATACTCGCGAAATTCTTCAAGCTTCATCGCGTCATCTCAATATTTCTATGAAAACAGGAGTGATCGCCTGTGTGACAGGCAGCGCCAGTCTGTTCAACTTTAAACAAAAGTGCATCGCCATCACAGTCGAGTGAGATTGAGTGCACTAACTGAGTGTTGCCCGATGTTGCACCCTTCTCCCAAAGTTCATTGCGAGAGCGCGACCAATATGTGGCTCGTCCTGTAGCAAGAGTTGCAGCCATTGACTGCGAGTTCACATAGGCAAGCATCAAGACTTCACCTGAGTGAACATCCTGGGCGATAGCCGGAATCAGAGCTGTCGGATCTTTAAGAAGCGCAGATATCTCTGGGCTAAGGGCGTCGCTCATGTGCTTATTCTGCCTTAGACCGTATGCGCATTGCGCACCGAATAATTGTGACCAGAGAGGTACTTCTTCACATCACCAATACGATGAATTCCAAAGTGAAAGACGCTCGCGGCCAAGAGCGCATCGGCTCCAGCATCTAGAGCTGATGCGAAATCCTCCAGTGTTCCAGCCCCACCACTAGCAATAAGTGGAACCTTAGAGACAGCACGAACAGCAGTAATCATTCCAATGTCATAACCTGCACGTGTTCCATCTGCATCCATAGAGTTGAGCAGAATCTCACCCACGCCCAGTGCACATGCCTTTTCAACCCATGCCAATGCATCAACACCTACAGATTCGCGCCCACCGTGAGTTGTTACTTCAAATCCAGAGTCAGTACGAGCGCGACGTGCATCAACAGAGAGCACTAATACTTGTGAACCAAATCGATCTGCAATCTCTGCAATCAGTTCTGGGCGGGCAAGGGCCGCGGTGTTGATAGAGACTTTATCTGCTCCTGCTCGCAGCAATCGGTCAACATCTTCAACTGTTCGGATTCCCCCGCCAACAGTGAGAGGAATAAATACTTGCTCTGCAGTCTTTCGAACAACATCTAACGTTGTCTCACGTCCTGCAACACTTGCTGAGATATCAAGAAATGTGAGTTCATCTGCACCTTCTCTGCCATAGAGAGCTGCCATCTCAACAGGATCTCCTGCATCAACGAGAGCTGTGAAGTTAACGCCTTTGACTACTCGACCATCGGTGACGTCAAGGCAGGGAATGATGCGGATAGAAAGACTCATCGTCGTGTGAGCTCCAGTGCCTCTTGCAAAGTGAATGCGCCCGCATAAAGTGCTTTACCCACGATTGCACCTTCAACGCCTGAGTTATTCAATGCGACAAGTGCTGCAATATCTTCCAGCGATGAAATACCGCCGGATGCAACAACAGGCTTGCGTGTGACAGCACAAACTTCTTTAAGCAATTCAATGTTGGGACCCTTGAGCGTTCCATCCTTTGTCACATCGGTAACGACATAGCGAGCACAGCCATCGCGCTCAAGACGTTCTATGGTTTCAAAGAGATCGCCACCCTCCTTCGTCCAACCACGAGCTGCAAGTACATGGCCTCTCACATCAAGTCCCACTGCAATGCGATTACCAAATTCAGCAATGACCTTTGCAGTCCATTCTGGATCTTCAAGGGCTGCGGTTCCAAGATTGACTCTCTCACATCCTGTTGCAAGTGCCCTTCGCAAAGATTCATCGTCACGAATTCCACCCGATAGCTCAACCTTGATATCGAGTCTGCCCACTACTTCAGCAAGGAGTGCGCTATTTTCCCCACGACCAAATGCTGCATCAAGATCGACAAGGTGTAACCACTCAGCTCCCGCTGCTTGAAATTCAAGGGCTACTTCAAGTGGATTGCCATAGGCGGTCTCAGCATCGAGTTCACCCTGCACAAGCCTGACAGCGCGTCCATCTTTGACATCAACAGCTGGTAATAGCTCTAGATAACTCATAGCCCATCCACCCAATTCTTAATCAGATGCAGACCCGCATCTCCTGATTTTTCTGGGTGAAATTGCGTTGCGGCAATAACTCCATCTTCAACTGCTGCAAGAAAATCTTCACCATGGTGAGCCATTGTTGCAACTGCACCCACCTTCTTCTTCACAGCGTATGAGTGCACAAAGTAGAAGGACTCATTTTCAACGCCTTTAAAGAGCGAGCTCCCGCTTCCAACAGAAACTGTATTCCACCCCATATGAGGAAGGATCGGTGCTTCAAGTTTTTCTACCGTTGCATCCCAGACTCCAACTCCATCATGGTTTCCATGCTCAACGCCATGCGAAAAGAGAATCTGCATTCCCACACAGATGCCCAGAGTGGGGCGCTTTAAAGCAATTCTTTCGAGAACAAGTTGATCACCACGAACTCCAGCAAGTCCTTGCATGCATGCTGCAAATGCTCCAACACCTGGAACAACTAATCCATCGGCGTTGAGTGCGATGTCGTAGTCAGATGTAAGAACTACCTCTTTGCCAGAAGTTTCAAAGGCACGCTGTGCTGAACGAAGGTTGCCAGATCCGTAATCAAGAATTGCAATCACGAACGTTAGAGAGAGCCCTTTGTTGAAGGAATCCCTGCAACACGAGAATCAAGTGCCACAGCATCGCGAAGTGCGCGAGCAACTGCTTTGAATTGAGCTTCGAATACGTGGTGAGCATTGCGGCCTTCAAGAACGCGAATATGCAGTGCGATGCGCGCCTCAGCAACGATTGATTCCCAAATGTGTTTTCCAAGAGTTGTATCAAAAGTTCCAATAAGTTCAACAATCTCTGGTTGACGATGCACAAGATATGGGCGGCCTGAAAGATCGACAGCTGCCTGAACAAGAACCTCATCCAGTGGAACCATGGCATCACCAAAACGACGAATGCCTGCTTTGTCCCCTAGCGCTTCGCGGAGTGCTTGGCCAAATGCCAGAGATGTATCTTCCACAGTGTGGTGTGAATCAACATCAACATCACCTGTTGTCTTGACTGTCAGATTAAAACCAGAGTGCTTTCCTAATTGGCTCAGCATGTGATCGAAAAATGGAACTCCTGTGTCGACCGAGATCTCACCGGTTCCATCAAGGTTGAGTTCTACAAGAACGCTTGACTCTTTAGTAGTGCGTTCGACTCGTGATGTTCTGCTCATTTTTCTCCCAGGCATACCGATAGCGTTGAAATAAACTTTGTATTTTCGGCTTCATTGCCAATGGTGACTCTTAAGTAGCCCAATAATCCCACATCTCTGATGAGAACACCTCTATCGAGCATCGCCTGCCAGAGCTGGGCCGATGGCATATCAAAGCCTGTGAAGAGCAGGAAGTTAGAAGCACTTGGAATGACTGTAAGACCCATCTCGCTCAGTTGGGCTGCAACGCGATCACGATCTACACGCAGTTGAGCCACTGTCCCCAAAAGCTCGCCCTTAAAGTCCAGTGCAACTTCAGCTGCTGCTTGAGTCAGCGCGCTCAGGTGATACGGCAAGCGAACTAAGAACATTGCATCAATAACTGCTGGATCTGCAATCAGATATCCAAGGCGCACTCCAGCAAAGGCAAAGGCCTTACTCATTGTGCGAATGACAACAACATGTGGGTACTTCTCAATCAAAGTAACAGCAGAGATTTCATCGGAGAACTCTGCATATGCCTCATCAACAATCAGAAGCCCTGAAGTTGATTTCGCAATCTTCTCAATCTCTTCAATCGTGACAGCAGATCCCGTTGGATTATTCGGCGTTGTAATAAATGTCAGTGTTGGCTTATCGCGCTGAATCTGCTCAATCGCTGAGTCAATATCAAGTGTGAAATCTTCACGGCGATTGCCATTGAGCCACTGCACCTGAGTGACCTTTGCAATCAATGGGTGCATCGAATAAGAAGGTGTGAATCCCAGCGCTGCTCCCCCACCAAAGGCCATAAAGAGAGATTGAATAATTTCATTGCTTCCATTGGCAGCCCACACATTGCTAGATGTGAATCTAGTTTTTGATAACCCATTAATGAAGTCAGCAAGTTTGGTGCGCAATACAACCGCATCGCGATCTGGGTAACGATTAAGGGTCAGTGCAACATCTGAGATGCGATCTGCAATTGCCTTGGCTAACGCAGCAGATGGTGGATAAGGATTCTCATTGGTATTCATGACAGCTTCTGCTGGAAGCTGAGGCGCTCCATAGGGTGAGAGCTCTTGAAGATTCTGGCGCAATGGCAACCAGGATGGCCATTGGTTCATAGATTTTCCAATCGCGCAGTCATCGCTTCACCGTGTGCGGGGAGATCTTCAGAGTTTGCAAGAGTCACGACAGTCTCGAGAATGTCGGTGAACGCCTTCTTGTCATACTCAATAAAGTGAAGACCGCGTAAGAAAGTTTGAACAGATAAACCACTGCTGTGGCATGCACAACCGCCTGTTGGGAGAACGTGGTTGGAACCGGCAGAGTAATCACCAAGTGAAACTGGTGAGAAGCGTCCGATAAATACTGCTCCAGCATTGCGGACCTGCTGGGCATCGCGGGATGCGCTACGAGTCTGAATCTCTAAGTGCTCTGCCGCATATGCGTTCACAACATCGAGTCCTTGTTCGATGGAATCAACGAGTGCGATAGCAGATTGAATTCCAGTAAGAGCAGAACGAATACGCTCGGAGTGTTTAGTTACAGCAACTCGCTTCTCAAGTTCTGCTTCCACTTCCTTAGCCAATTGAGTCGATGTAGTAACTAATACAGCTGCTGCAATCACATCGTGTTCTGCTTGGCTTATAAGATCTGCTGCAACATCGGCAGCTAGTGCACTCTCATCAGCAAGGATGGCAATCTCAGTCGGACCTGCCTCTGAATCAATTCCAATAACGCCACGAAGTGCTCGCTTGGCTGCTGCAACATAGATATTGCCTGGACCTGTCACAAGATCACACTTTTGTGCAACACCCTTCATTCCATAACCAAAGAGAGCAATCGCCTGCGCTCCCCCCACTGCATAAACCTCAGTAATACCAAGAAGAGCGCACGTTGCAAGAATTGTTGGGTGAGGAAGTCCGCCGAATTCTTTCTGTGGAGGAGATGCAACAGCGATGCTCTGCACCTTCGCAATCTGAGCCGGAATGACATTCATTAACACGCTACTTGGATAGACGGCGCGACCACCTGGGACATAGAGCCCCACGCGATCAACAGGAATCCATTTCTCAGTAACAACTCCACCATCGACAACAGTGGTGCGAGTCTCGGTACGCACTTGATCGTTGTGAACTCTGCGAATTCTCTCGGCGGATACTTCAAGTGCCTTGCGAATTGCAGGATCGAGCTGGGCAAGTGCTGAATCAAGGGCTGACTGTGGAACTCGAATTGATGGTGGTGTAACTCCATCAAACTCTTGAGCAAGTGCAATCAGATCTGCCTCAGCACCGTTTTGAACACGTCGCAGAATCGGTTCGATAAGAGTCATCGCCTGCGCCACATCAAGTTTGGCGCGTGGAAGCTCGCCTTGATAACCAGCTTTATCAAGAGTCTTTCCACGGAGGTCAACGGTTCGAATCACAGGGTGATTCTACTTTGCGCAGGCGATGTGATGAGACCTGATTTTTCCCAGCAATACTGGTGAGTTAGATGCGAACCAAACAGTCTGGGCCAAGTATCGCCTTGAGATCTGCGCTCAAACTTGGCGAAGATGTGACGAGTGCATCAATTTTCATCGTTGTCGACTTCTGCTGATCAATGACTTGAAGATGCACTTCACGCTTTCCAGGATGTGAACGCAAGATTTCCTTGATGCGATCGACAATAGGTGGAGTTACTTGTGCAGCCGGAAGTGAGATCAAAAGCGGTCCCATCGGAGCTGCTGAGATATCTGGCATCTTCATTTCAAGTGCAGTAAATCGCACTTGTTCATCTGTGCGAGAGAAGCGTCCGCGAACAACAACAACGCGATCTTCAGTAAGAGAGAGCGCATATTGGTTATAGGTATTGGAGAAGAAGAGAACTTCGATAGCTCCTTCAAGATCTTCAACGTTAACAACAGCCCATGAAGCGCCCTGCCGTGAGACTTTGCGCTGGATACCTGTAATCAATCCACCGATGGTGACCATGCCATCTTGTGGTCCATCTTCCAGAAGTTGGCTAATAGTCATATCTGTATGTGATCGCAACACATGTTCCACGCCAAGAAGTGGATGATCTGAAACATAGAGACCTAACATCTCGCGCTCAAAGGTAAGAAGTGTTGACTTATCCCATTCAGTTGCCGGAATCTCAATATCAAGACTTGCCACTTGCGAAATTGAATCTCCACCAAAGAGATCAAACTGACCAATTGCTTCAGCGCGCTTAGTCTCAATCACTGAATCAATTGCCTCCAGGTGTATTGCCATCAGCCCCTTACGTGGATGCTCAAGTGAATCAAATGCACCGGCCTTAATCAGGGATTCAATAGTCTTCTTATTGCAGACGTTGGCATCAACTTTGGCAAGGAAATCACCAAATGATGTAAAGGCACCTTTGCTGGCGCGTGATGCTTTCACTGAAGCAACAACACCCTCGCCCACATTACGAATCGCAGCAAGGCCAAAGCGAATATCTACTCCACGTGGTGTGTATTCAGCATCAGATTCATTGACATCAGGTGGCAGGACTTTGATTCCCATACGGCGACACTCAGAGAGATAGAGCGCGGATTTATCTTTATCATCGCGCACACTTGTTAATAGCGCAGCCATATATTCAGTGGGGTAATTTG
Organism: Candidatus Planktophila dulcis; assembly: GCF_002288225.1. Lineage (NCBI taxonomy): Bacteria > Bacillati > Actinomycetota > Actinomycetes > Candidatus Nanopelagicales > Candidatus Nanopelagicaceae > Candidatus Planktophila > Candidatus Planktophila dulcis. The sequence continues at coordinate 546,029 of NZ_CP016777.1, read as the reverse complement.
CTTTCAGGTATGCAGTCCAGAAGGAGACAACGCCATAGCCGGCGCTGTGTGCGCGGTTAAATGCGTAATCAGAGAAGGGAATCAAAACTTCCCAGAGACGTTTGATGGCGCTGACTGAGAAGCCATTCTCTTTCATGCCAGCTTCAAAGGGGATGTATTCCTTATCAAGAATCTCTTTATTCTTCTTACCCATAGCCTTACGAAGTAAATCTGCGCGACCGAGAGTAAAGCCCGCAACTTTCTGGGCAATAGCCATTACCTGCTCTTGATAGACAATGAGTCCATATGTACTACCAAGAATTTCTTGTAGCGGCTCTGATAGCTCAGGGTGAATTGGCTCAACGGGTTTGCGACCATTCTTACGATCTGCATAGTTATTATGTGAATTCTCACCCATAGGTCCCGGGCGATAGAGAGCAATCACAGCTGAGATATCTGCAAAAGAGTCAGGTGACATGCTGCGCAGAAGTGCGCGCATCGGTCCACCGTCGAGCTGAAAGACTCCGAGTGTGTCACCGCGAGAGAGAAGTTCGAATGTCTTTTGATCACTGAGTGGCAAATCTTCAAGGACTACATCAATATCTTTATTCGCCTTGATATTAAGCAGTGCATCATCGAGAACAGAGAGGTTGCGAAGCCCTAGGAAGTCCATCTTGAGCAACCCTGTTGCTTCACATGCGCCCATATCAAATTGCGTGATGATGGCGCCATCTGCTTCACGGCGATGGATGGGAATCACATCAAGAAGTGGCTCACGAGAGAGAATGACACCAGCAGCATGCACTCCCCATTGACGCTTGAGGCCTTCAAGGCCCTTAGCTAAATCAACAACGCGCTTGGAGTCAGGATCAGTTTCGTAGAGTTGGCGGAATTCGCCTGCTTCACCATGGCGTGTATCCCCAGAGTCAAAGATTCCAGACAAAGTGATGTCTTTACCCATGACAGATGGTGGAAGGGCTTTCGTTAACTTCTCACCAATAGCGTATGGAAAACCAAGAACGCGCGTTGCATCTTTCAGAGATTGCTTAGATTTAATCGTTCCGTAGGTAATGATCTGTGCAACACGGTCCTCACCATATTTCTCTGTCGCATAACGAATCATTTCTGAGCGGCGACGTTCATCGAAGTCGAGGTCGATATCAGGCATTGAAATACGTTCTGGATTAAGGAATCGCTCAAACAAGAGTCCATGCTCAATCGGATCAAGTCCTGTAATTCCTAATGAATATGCAACAAGAGATCCTGCTGCTGATCCTCGACCTGGACCAACGCGAATTCCCACCTTCTTTGCATGTCCCACAAGGTCTGCCACAACAAGGAAGTAACCAGGAAAGCCCATCTTGACCATGACATCGAGTTCATATTGCAAACGCGTGCGATATTCCTCAGTTGCTCTATCGCCCATCTTCTCAAGGAGTCCGCGCACCGATTCTTTACGTAGCCAAGAATCTTCGGTCTCCCCTTCAGGAACTCCAAATGCTGGAAGCAAGTTCTCATTTTCGCGAAGTGTGACGTTACAACGTTCAGCAATCAGCAGCGTGTTATCGCATGATTCAGGGATATCTTTAAAGAGCTCGCGCATCTGCGCAGGGGTCTTGAGATAGAACTCATCATTATCGAATTTAAAGCGCTTGGGATCTGCCAAAGTGGAACCTGATTGCACGCAGAGCAGGGCAGCGTGAGCTGCAGCATCTTCATATCGCGTGTAGTGAAGATCGTTAGTTGCAAGCAATGGAAGCTTGAGTTCTTTAGCCAACTTGAGGAGATCATCCTTAACGCGAGTTTCGATATCAATCTGGTGATCCATCAGCTCTAGGAAGAAGTTATCGGCACCGAATATGTCTCGGTAATCACTTGCTGCTCGCATGGCCTCTTTGTAATTGCCCATGCGAAGGCGAGTTTGAATCTCACCGCCAGGACATCCTGTTGTTGCAATCAATCCATCAGCATGGCGCGAGATGAGCTCGCGATCCATACGTGGCTTGTAGTAATAACCTTCAAGGGATGCAAGGGAAGATAATTTGTAGAGATTGGCAAGGCCGACATTATTCTCAGCCAAAATCGTCATGTGGGTATATGCACCGCCACCAGAGACATCATCTTCTCCGCCATCAGCCCACTGCACACGCTTCTTATCAAAACGTGATTCAGGTGCTACATAGGCTTCGATTCCGATGATGGGTTTAACGCCTGCTTTTGTCGCCTGCTTATAGAAATCAAATGCTCCGAAAACATTTCCGTGATCTGTCATCGCAATCGCCGGCATTTCTTGGCGAGCTACTTCATTTACCAGATCTCCAACGCGCGCGGCACCATCGAGCATCGAGTACTCGGTATGCACATGAAGATGTACAAAAGAGTCTTGCGTCGATGCCCGTGAAGCTGAAAAATCTTCAGATGACATGGTGGCGCAACATTAGCGCCTAAGGCAGAACTGCATCCGATAGCAACGCCAGAGATGCCTGGAGGTCGGCTGGGTATGGCGCTGTGAGCACAAGAGGATTTCCATTAATGGGATGGTTGAAACGAAGTTCAAGAGCATGAAGCCAAGGTCGAGACATCTTCATCTTCTTACCAAGTACAGGATCTGCTCCATATGTCGTATCCCCCACCAGCGGATGGCCGAGTGCTGAGAAGTGCACGCGAATCTGATGTGTGCGCCCAGTCTCTAGTTCAACCTTTACAAGGGAGACAGAGCGGTAATACTCGATGACTTCATAATGAGTAATGCTCTCTTTGCCTGTTGCCACAACTGCAAAGCGATGATCTTCCTTCGGATGGCGATCAATCGGTGCATCAATCGTTCCTGTCGAAGGATCCATATGTCCCTGAACAAGTGCGTGATAAGTCTTCTCCACATCATGTGCACGAAACATCTCTTTCAATTTCAAATATGAGTTTTCCGTCTTAGCAATGATCATCAAGCCAGAAGTTCCTGCATCGAGGCGATGAACTACTCCAGCGCGCTCAGCAGGTCCTGATGTGGAGATTGTGTAACCGGCTGCCATGAGAGCGCCAACAACGGTGGGTCCCATCCATCCTGGACTTGGGTGCGCTGCGCACCCCACAGGCTTATCAATAACCACAATGTCATCATCGTTATAGACAACAGTGAGTCCCTCAAGTGGAGTCAGTGGAATCGGATCTTGATTCACAGGAGCTGGCATCAATACTTCAATGAGTTGGCCTGCTGCAACGCGATCTGACTTCTGCATGGCGCGATTATCTGTAGTGATATCACCATCTTCGAGAAGTTTGACGATAGATGTACGAGACAGACCCAGAACGCGCGTCAAAGCGCTATCAATGCGCTCACCTGCAACGCCTTCAGGGACAGTTAACTGTCTGAGTTCTCGTGTCATATGTAGCTACCCTACCCGTGTAATGGGTGGGACATTTCTCAGCGATAAGACAAAGGCGATGAAAGCAGCAACACAAATAGCGCTATCTGCAATGTTAAAGACGGGCCAAGAGGGTATTTGAATCCAATCAATCACATGACCGTTTAAAAATGATGGCTCACGGAAGATGCGATCGGTGAGATTGCCAAGAACTCCCCCAAGAAGAAGGCCAATAGTGAGCTGCCATCCACCTGATGTGATCTTAGGTGCGAAGTAAATGACGGCAACTACGACTGCGAGAGCTAGAAGTGAGAAAGCGAGAGTGAATCCTGTAGCAATGCTAAATGCTGCACCAGGATTATGAACCAGAGTAAATTGAAGAAAAGAACCAAGTATCTTTCGAGGTTCAGATGAGAGCGAAGCTAGGGCCCACGTCTTTGTTGCAAAATCAAAGAGCCAGATAGTCCACGCAGTTGCGAACAATCGGCGCACTTTAGCGCCGCTCTTCCTTCTGCTTGCAGATCATGCACAAGGTTGCGCGAGGAAATACCTGAAGACGTGCCTTACCAATTGCTGATCCACAATCTTCACAATTTCCATATGTCTTGGCATCGATGCGCTCAAGAGCGCGCTCTGTCTGCAGCACCATGTCACGGGCATTAATAACAAGTGACATCTCGTGTTCGCGTTCGAATGTCTTCGTTCCTGAATCTGCTTGGTCATCTCCAGCACCTTCACCAGAATCAGCAATCAACTCATCCATCTCGCGTTCTACAACTGCAAGTTCATGGCGCAGACGTTCAAGATCTGAAGAGATTTCTGTGCGGACTGATTTAAGTTCAGCAGCTGTCCATGGCGCTTCATTGGCATCAGCTGTCACAGGTGTTGGCGCAGCCTTGATGGGCTTTAGTGGTGCAACTTTCTTTCCACTCTTCACAGGTCGTGGTGGTGGTGGCATTACTAAACGACGCTCTTCAACAACCGGGGCTGCAGATGGCGCAACAACAGTTGCTACTGAGACTGTCTGAGACTTTTCATCAACGGTAAGAGTTGTCTTACCAATCTTGGATGGGAAGGGACGGCCATGTGATTTAGATACAGGCGCCTTCTTAACGGGAATTGATTTCTTCGCAGGAGCTTTCTTGGCAACCTTCTTTGCAGGCGCCTTCTTAGCTGCCTTCTTGGCTACAGCTTTCTTTGCAACTTTCTTCGCAGGAGTCTTCTTTGCAACCTTTTTTGCAGGTGCCTTCTTGGCAGGGGCTTTCTTAGCCGCCTTCTTCACTACCTTTTTTCCTGGCACGCCGCGCACCTTATGCGTTTTTGCCCTCGTAACCAACTTTGCCACGCATGGTTTAGACTTCGCATGCAAGACCTTGCAGGAAATGTGCGTTGATGAGGCCATCACCTTCGGAGCACGCTGGAAGATCCGCCTCTTTGAGGTGGGGTAGAACCAGCTGAATGTAAGTAATAAAGAGGTATCGATAGCAGCAGCTTTTCGATACAAGGCGGGTGGTACCGCGAAGCTCTCAAGCTTCGTCCCTCCAAGAGAGTCTTACTTCTTGGAGGATTTTTTATGTCATCACCATTTCGCGCAATCCCTGCCGCGATCGATCTTCCTGCAATGGAACATTCGATTCTAGATTTCTGGCGCGAGAATGACATCTTCCATAAGAGCACTGAATCTCGCGCTGGTGGAACTCCTTGGACTTTTTATGAAGGCCCTCCCACCGCAAATGGAATGCCCGGCACACACCATATTGAGGCGCGCGTATTTAAGGATGTATTTCCTCGCTATCAAACAATGAAGGGCAAATACGTCACACGTAAAGCCGGGTGGGATTGTCACGGACTTCCTGTTGAGATTGCAGTAGAGAAGGAACTTGGTTTTGCAGGCAAAGGCGATATCGAAAAATATGGCATCGCACCATTTAACGATAAGTGCCGCGAATCTGTAACCCGTCACGTTGATGCATTTACCACTATGACAGAGCGTATGGGCTTCTGGGTTGATTTCGATCAAGCCTATTGGACGATGGCTCCAGAATATGTGGAGAGCGTCTGGTGGAGTTTGAAAGAGATTTGGAAGAAAGGTCTTCTCGTTCAAGACCATCGCGTTGCACCATATTGCCCTCGTTGTGGGACAGGTCTTTCAGACCACGAACTTTCACAAGGATATGAAACTGTTACTGATCCATCTGTCTTCGTTCGCTTTCCTGCAACATCAGGAGAGCTAGCAGAACTCAAAGCATCCTTCCTCGTGTGGACAACAACTCCATGGACACTTGTCTCAAATACCGCAGTCGCTGTCCACCCTGATGTGGATTACGTAGTTGTGAAGGCAACTGTTGAAGAAGTAAGTGAAGTCCTTGTTGTTGCCCAACCGCTTCTTTCCAAGGTTGCAGGCGAGCATGAAATCCTTAAGACCATCAAGGGTAAAGATCTGGAGCGCACCACATATAAGCGCCCCTTTGATTACCTTGATATTCCAGATTCGCACTTCATCGTCCTTGCAACATATGTGACTACTGAAGATGGAACAGGACTCGTTCATCAATCCCCCGCATTCGGAGCAGATGACTTACTTGTATGTCGCTCCTATGGACTACCTGTTGTAAATCCCATTGCACCAGATGGAACTTTTCTTGCAGAGACTCCTGTTGTGGGTGGAATGTTCTTTAAGGAGGCAGATAAGCCTTTGGTAAAGGACCTCAAAGCATCAGGTGCGCTCTATAAGCACCAGCCATACGAGCACGAATATCCACATTGCTGGCGCTGTCACACGGCACTTATCTATTACGCACAACCTTCTTGGTATATCCGCACAACTTCAATCAAAGATGAATTGATCCGCGAAAACCAGAAGACTGATTGGCATCCAGAGACAATCAAAACTGGTCGCTATGGTGATTGGCTCAATAACAATATCGACTGGGCTCTTTCTCGTAATCGTTATTGGGGAACTCCCCTTCCCATCTGGCGCTGTGAAAATAAGCATGAAGTTTGTGTTGATTCACTCAAAGAGTTGGGATCCCTTGCCGGCCAAGAGCTCAGCAACCTTGATCCTCACCGTCCCTTTGTCGATGACATTACCTTTGCATGTGCTGAGTGTTCATCAACAATGACTCGCGTTCCTGAAGTCATTGACTGCTGGTATGACTCAGGTGCAATGCCTTTTGCACAGTGGGGCTATCCACATAAGCCAGGTTCTGTTGAGAAGTTCAAGGCTGCATACCCTGCTGACTTCATCTGTGAAGCAATCGATCAGACCCGCGGTTGGTTCTATACCTTGATGACTATTGGAACTCTCGTCTTTGATGAAAGTTCTTATAAGAGCGTTCTCTGCCTTGGCCACATCCTTGATAAAGATGGTCGCAAGATGAGTAAGCACTTAGGCAATGTTCTTGAACCAATTTCCCTTATGGATCAACATGGCGCAGATGCTGTCCGTTGGTACATGCTCGCAGCTGGCTCTCCATGGTCTGCACGCCGCGTGGGCCACGATGCAATCTCTGATGTTGTGCGCAAAACGCTTCTGACTTACTGGAACACCATCTCCTTCCATGCACTCTATGCAGAAGCTTCTAACTTCAATCTTTCACAGAGTCCAGCACTGAAAGATCGATCCATGATGGATCAGTGGATTATCAGTGAACTCAATGCCCTCATTGCAGATGTCGATAAGTCCTATAACGACTTTGACTCACAGAATGCAGGAAAGGTCTTAGCTCGCTTTATCGATGACTTATCAAATTGGTATGTGCGACGCTCGCGCCGGCGATTCTGGGATGGCGATGTTGCAGCCCTTGCCACCTTGCATGAGTGCCTGACAACAGTGACGCAACTTCTTGCGCCCATGGTTCCCTTCATCGCAGAGCACACATGGCAGGTATTAGTACGTCCTGCAGATTCTGGAGCTGCGGCATCTGTTCACCTCACAGATTTCCCAGTTTCCAATTCATCCCTTGTTGATACCAAACTCAATGAACAAGTAGCAATGACAAGACGTGTTGTAGAACTTGGACGCGCAGCTCGCGCAGAATCTGCCATCAAGATTCGCCAGCCTCTCCAGCGTGCACTCATCTCAGCACAAGGATGGTCATCACTGCCAACAGATATGAAGGAACAGATCTCTGATGAGCTCAATGTTCTTGATCTTCAAGATATTGCCGATGCAGATGGAGATCTCGTTGATATCTCAGTCAAAGCAAACTTCAAATCACTCGGTGCTAAATACGGCAAAGCTGTGCAGGATGTTGCAAAGCTGATTGCCGCAACGGATGCGACAGCTCTTGTGAAGGGGCTTCGCACCTCAGGCTCAGCCACACTCGGTGATTTTTCCATCGACCTCGATGATCTTGTTGTGACAGAAGTTCCAAAGAGTGGCTGGATGGTTGCAAGTCATGATGGGGAAAGCGTTGCTCTCGATCTTGCACTCACCCCAGAGCTGATTGCATCAGGCCAGGTTCGCGAAGTAATCAGACTTATTCAAGAGCGTCGCAAGAGTGATGGCTTTGATATCTCAGATCGCATATCAGTCCGATGGAATGCACCTGCTGAATTAGTAGCAACGATTACAGCTAGCGCATCCCACATTGCAGATGAAGTTCTTGCCCTCTCCTTTGAACACGATTCTTCCGTGGCGCAAGAAGAGAATGAACTTGGCGTGGGAGTTGTGCTGAAAAAAGCTTAGCTCTTAGAGCAAGACGTTTATCGCTACTTGAGCAATATTGATTGCAATCAAGAGCACGATGAAAGAGAGATCAATTGCCACGCCACCTAGGCGAAGTGGCGGCACAAAGCGCTGGACAAATTTCATCGGTCTATCTGTAATTGAGTAGACAATCTCAAAGAGACCTAAGAAGATCGCATTAGGTTTCCAATTACGTGCAAACATCCGAACGTAATCGATAATGATGCGAGCAAAGAGAACGAGTTTAAAGAGACCCAGAAGTTGAATCAGTATTGAAGAGAGCATGCAGCAGGTCAGCTCTGGTTGAAGAAGCTTGCCTGAGCAGCTGTCTTATCTTCATTGCTCACAGAAACATTTGCTGGTGAGAGCAAGAAAACCTTAAGACTGATGCGTTCGATGCGTCCGTGCAGACCAAAGACAAGACCGCTTGAAAAATCAACGAGGCGCTTGCGCTCTGACTCTTCCATGTCATCGAGATTGATGATCACTGGATTGCCTTCGCGGTAGTACTCACCAACTTTGCGAGCCTCAGAGTAAGAACGTGGTTGCAAAGTGATGATGTTGTAAGAAGCTGGTTCTTCGATCATCGCAGGTTGTGTTGCTGATGAATGTGAACCAAGGACTGTTACTCCGGTGCGTTCGCGACTTGGACGTGCGACTGCAGTTCGAGCTGGGGCTTCTGAAACTGTGGTCTCTTCATCTGAATCGACGAGGCCAAGGAAGCCCATCATTTTATTGAGTGCTGACATATGACTAGGTTACTAGCGGGCTGTGCGAGAGCCGAGGATTGAGCTACCAACGCGGATATGTGTCGCACCGCAATCAATGGCGATTTCATAGTCCCCTGACATCCCTGCAGAAAGCGATTGTGCAGCTGGAAAAGCACCGATAAATCGTCGATGAATTGCAGCGATTTCAATAAATGCAGTCCGGGGTTCTAGAGCCACCGGTGGCACACACATCAGTCCCTTCAAATTCAGATGAGAGGATGCAAGGACTGCATCTGCAAGGACTGGTAGGTCAGATTCAATGACTCCCCCACGCGATGGATCTCCATCAAGGGATAGTTGAAGGAAAATATCAATGCTGGATGTGGCAACAGAATCAAGCTTTGTGATGTGGCTTGCTGTATCAAGTGAATGAATCACATCTGCCCACTGCGCTATATCTCGCAACTTTCGGCTCTGAATCTCTCCCTGATAGTGCCAAGTTGCATCCACTGCCGATGACTTTTCAAGACCTTCTTCATTGCGGTTCTCACCGAATTCACTGACTCCCAGTTCCTTCAATATCTGCACATCGCTAACGGGATAAGTCTTAGTCACCACAATCAAAGTCACATCCGGATTGGAAATACGCGCCTGCACCGCCGCAAGGTTGGCGGCTAACTCATCACGGCGGCTCATAAGCTAATGATTCCAGTTTGTCGGCCCGTAACGCCATCTCGACGGTAGGAGTAAAGATCATCGTTCTCACGTGTGCAACGAGATTCATCAATAAAGGAAATCGACTGACTTTCCAACAGAACTCGCAGGGCTGCAGGCAAATCGAGTGCAGGAGTTCCTTGAGCTGTCCGTGAAGCAGCAGCTGGGTGCAGAGCAGTAACCTCGTCATAAATTTCTTGAGAAACTTCATAACAGTTGCCACAAATAGATGGGCCGATGATTGCTGTTATCTCGCTAGAGCCCATATCGCGCATAGTTTCAAGAGCAGCAAGTGCAACACCATTGACTAGCCCTTTGCGTCCGACATGCACCGCGGCAACTGATTCGCCAGAGTGCAAGAGAAGTGGAATGCAATCTGCCACCTGCACTGCAAGGCTTATTCCAGGAATCCCAGTCACCAGCGCATCTGCAGTGGGATCTTCATCCGTTACTTCTTCAATCACTACTACGCGATTGCCATGCACCTGAGTCATGTACTGAATCGGTCCAACCTGCGCAGCAAGTAGTGCTCTATTAGCAAGAACGGTAGGCAGATCATCGAAGACGTGAGTACCAAGGTTGAGAGATGCAAAAGCACCGGAGCTTGCGCCACCGGTGCGATTGGTAAAGCGATACTTCATAAAGGTTGAGTAAGTGAATTACTTCATGAAATCTGGGACATCAATTTCATCTTCAGAGACGAGCTCTTCAAATGTAATGCGCTTGCGCGGGGCTGAATCAAGGTCAAGGGCCACAGAGAGTGGGTCATTTGATGGAATGGGATCTGCCACCCCACCCAGAGTTGTTGCATTGATAACCGGCATCACAACCTTCTTCGGTTCTCCGCCAGCAAAGCCTGCAGCGATCACAGTGATTCGAACTTCATCACCGAGTGCATCATCAATCGTTGTTCCAAAGATGATCCGTGCATCTGGGTGCGCAGCTGCCTGAACAAGTTCACACGCTTCGTTAATTTCAAAGAGACCAAGATCAGAGCCACCTGCAACAGAGAGAAGAACTCCCATTGCGCCATCAATAGATGCTTCAAGGAGTGGGCTTGAGATTGCTAGCTCTGCAGCTCTCGTTGCGCGATTATCACCACGCGCTGAACCAATTCCCATCAGTGCAGAACCTGCATCTGTCATAACAGTCTTCACATCTGCGAAGTCGAGGTTGATTAGTCCTGGCTGAGTAATGATCTCTGTGATTCCTTGAACACCAGAGAGGAGAACTTGATCTGCACTCTTAAATGCATCGACTGCTGTAATCGAACGATCTGAGATTGCAAGCAAGCGATCGTTTGGAATAACAATAAGTGTGTCCACTTGTTCACGCAGAAGTTCAATTCCTTCATCTGCTTGACGTGTGCGAATCTTTCCTTCAAATGAGAATGGCTTAGTAACAACACCGATAGTCAGCGCACCGAGATCGCGCGCAATCTTTGCAACGATTGGAGCTCCACCTGTTCCGGTTCCGCCACCTTCTCCTGCAGTAACAAAGACCATATCTGCTCCACGAAGAATTTCTTCAATCTCTTCGGTGTGATCGAGTGCAGCTTGTCTTCCCTTTTCAGGAGCAGCACCTGCACCGAGACCCTTTGTTGATGTACGACCAATATCTAATTTCACATCTGCATCACTCATTAACAAATGTTGTGCATCAGTATTGATAGCGATGAACTCAACGCCTTTTAATCCGACATCAATCATGCGATTGATTGCATTTACTCCGCCGCCGCCGATACCGACAACTTTGATGACAGCTAAGTAATTCTGTGGTGCAGCCACGTGAGTCCCCCTTTAGAACTGTAAACCTCTACTTGAGAATTACATTTCTACTCTCTTTGATGGGGGGAACGTATGCGCTTACCAAGTACTAATCAAAGACCGCCACGAACTATTTTCTCAACCCACACTTGATAGATAGAAAAGTTTTTTTGCCTAGAAATATTCGCAAAGTAAATTTCGCAATCAGATCAATTACTTCACGATAGGTGCATGTGGTGCACTCACATCAATACGACGGATGTTCTTATTCTCTTCAAGTGCAATAAGGGCGCTAATAACTTCGATTTTCAGGGCGCTCTTCTCATTGGTCCCCCACAGCACCTTGATCTCTTTTCCATCCAGTGCGATCCGCATCGCAATATTGGATTGATTATGTGCCGACAGTGAGATGACCTTTGATTTAAATTCTTCAGGAAGGCTCTGAAAGAGCTCCGTTGCCGACAGCCCTAGCTCTGGTGTTGGGGCAGATACCCGGGGCAGATCTGCCCCTTCAAAACCTGGCAAGGTAAAGATCGCTCCAGATGCATCCATTGTTGATCCATTGAAATAGGCGCTCGGGGTTCGTGGGGTTATGACTATCTCCACCTTGCCATTAATCCAATTACGTGAAATCTCAACAGATTTAATCCAGGCCAGATCTTCAATGCGATGAGCTATCGCTCGGGGTTCCACTCGTGCAAGCTTTTGTCCAGGAGAGATTGCAGCGATCTGCGAAATGGTTTTCTCAGTCTCTGTTGTTGGAGCTCCTGTGATGGAGATTGTTGAGACTGCAAAGATCGAAGACCAGGCAAAGAGATAAACAAGGCCTGCAAAGAGTGCAGCGATCAATACGCCGATAAGAGGAGCCTTGGAGAGATTACGCAAAGCGACGTTGCAACCCTTCGGCAATGATCGGAGCAAGAGAATTCACATCTCCCGCACCAAGGGTGATGATCACATCACCAGGCTTAGCCATATCAATGATGCGCTCTGAAGCTGCTGCAAAGTTTGGAATGAAATGGCCCTTGCTCATCTTCTCAGCAATGAGTTCAGAGGAGACTCCATGGATGGGTTTCTCACTTGCTGCATAGATTTCAAGCAGAGTGACATCATCTGCAAGATCCAGGGATGTTGCGAAATCATCCATAAACGCTTGTGTACGCGAATAACGATGGGGCTGGAAGATCACAAGGACTCGACCATCTCCTGCATACCTGCGCGCAGTATTGAGAGTCACTGTAATTTCTGTGGGATGGTGGCCATAGTCATCAATGATGCGAATGCCATGTTCTGTTGCCTTTAACTCAAAGCGGCGACCTGCACCACGGAAGTTATGTAATCCCTCCAGAAGCTGATGGATAGGCATTTCAAGTAAGAGGCCCATCGCAACGCAGGCTGCTGCATTCAGTAGATTGTGATAGCCAGGTATCTGCATCTCCAGATTGCCTACTGCTCTGCCTCGCCACATCACGCGGGCAGATGAAGATGCAGCTTTTAGTTCAATCTGATCGATGCGAAGGTCAGCACCTTCTGCCTGCCCATATGAGATGGCATCACATTTCAGTCCTGATGTTCCAAGTCGCATAGCGCCTGCATCATCTGCGCAATAGACCAAGAAACCATCGGGTGAAATTGTGGCTGCAAAGGAATCAAAAGCCTCAGTCACAGCCTCTGGCGTATGGAAGAAATCGACATGATCATGTTCGATATTGGTCACGATGGCAGCAAGAGGCTTGTATTCAATGAAGGAGCCATCTGATTCATCGGCTTCAGCGACAAAGAAGTTACCTGTTCCGCGGTGTGCATTGGAGCCAGATGCAGTCAGAGTTCCACCGATGGCAAATGATGGATCGACTCCACATGCCTGCAGCGCCACAGTCATCATGGAAGACGTTGTTGTCTTTCCATGTGTGCCGGCAACGGCGATACTGGTGGAGCCCTTCATCAATAGCGCGAGAGCTTGTGCTCGAGTAAGAATGGGAATAGATCGCTCAACGGCATATGCCATCTCAGGATTAGAGGAGGAGATTGCAGTTGAGTAGATGACAACATCTGCGCCTTGAACATGTGCTGCCTCATGCGATGAATACACATCGGCGCCCAGGGCGCGAAGGGCAAGGAGAACGGAAGAATCTTTGGCATCTGAGCCAGATACCAAAATGCCATCAGAGAGAGCAATACGAGCAAGACCGCTCATGCCAGAACCGCCGATACCAATAAAGTGAATCTTCTTGCCTTTCAGCGAATCCACTTACTTACCTCCGTGCAGCGCGTGTTCCATGAGTGAGACCATCTTAGATGCAGCGTTGATATCGATATCAGAACCTGCAATGGGCGCGGTGCGGCTTTGTGAGAGTAGCTCCTTGATATGTGTACTCAGCCACGTTGGTGTGAACTCACTTTGCGCAAGGATGCGTGCACGAGATTGAGAAACTAGGGCTCGCGCATTGAGCTCTTGCTCTCCATTGCCAATCGGAAGTGGAATAAAGAGTGCAAATCTTCCTAAGGTATTGACCTCAGCACATGTCACAGCACCGCTTCGAGAGATCACAAGATCCGCGGCTAAATATGCAGTTGCCATATCGGCGATATATCCATGGGATTGATATCCATCTATTGCAGAAGGGGCTTGATTACGAGCACCTATTCCATGAAGAATCTGGATTCCATCAGCGCATAGCTCTGCACGAGAATCTGCGATAACTGTATTTAAAGCAACTGATCCTTGTGATCCACCAAAGATGAAGATCAGTGGCTTGGCTGCATCAAAACCAAGTGCGCTCTTGGCTGAACTACGAGCCTGCTCCCAGTTGTGTGATGCAGCGCGATATGCGCTGGCAACATCTTCGCGCAGTGGAAGACCGGCAAGGAGTGCCTGTGAGAGCTTTCCGGAATCAATGGGATGGGCAATGGCGGTGTGTGGTGTGAAGAGCGCGCCAAGTCGATTGGCAAGACCTGGGCGAGCATTTGCTTCATGAATAACAATCGGTGTGCGAGTGAGAGCTGCAGCAAGGTATGCAGGTGCTGAGACATATCCCCCGAAACCAACAACGAGATCGGTTTTGCTCATCAGCGCAACAGATTGCGCAACAGAGCGAAGGAGTGCAAATGGTGCCCCAAGCAGAGATGGAGAAAGTCGACGTGCAATACGAACTTTGGAAATAAAGTGGAGATCAAAACCTGCTTCAGGAACTAACCGCGCTTCAAGTCCTTGGCGAGTACCCACAAAGGAAATTTTTGATTCCGGATGCGTTGCCCTGAAGGCACGTGCAACAGCCAGAGCTGGCTCCACATGGCCAGCCGTGCCACCACCTGCAAAAAGTACTCGCGTCATGCTTTGCGCTTCTTCACTATTTCTTTTCGCACTGCAGGATCACGCAGAGCCGCTCCTGCAACAAAACCAAGAGCGCAGAGCGTTGCCACGAGTGCGGAACCACCGTATGAAACTAAGGGAAGAGTTACTCCCACAACAGGAAGAACGCTTGTTGCAGAGCCAATATTCAAAAATGACTGCACAGTGATCCAGCAACCAATACCAGCACATGCATAGCGAACCATTGGTTCTTGAGCACGCAGTGCAATGCGGAAGATGGAGTAAATCAATGTTGCCAACAAGATAAGAACACTTAAGGTTCCAACGAGCCCAAGTTCTTCACCAATGACAGAGAAGATGAAGTCAGTGTGAGCTTCGGCAAGATTGCCCCACTTCTGCCTGCTTCCGCCAAGACCCACTCCGAAGAGGCCACCACTTGCAAGACCGAGCAAGCTATGAGCTGGTTGCCATCCTGCATATTTGTAATCTTCGGGAGCAAAGGGATCAAGGAAGACAAGGAAACGTTGTGCACGATAGCCAGAAGTTGCAATCAGCCCAGCTAGTACTAGCGCACCTGCTGCTGTAATCCAACCAAAGAGACGCAGCTGAATGCCTGAGACAAAGAGAAGGCCTGCAAGGATTGCTGCTATCACCGATGTTGTTCCCAAATCACGGCCATACATAATCATCGCCATAATCAAGAGAAATCCTGGGCCAATCAATCCAAAGACATTGACGTTATGACGACCTGCCTTCTCCTTACGGGCAAGGAGATAGCTTGCCCATAAAATCATCAGAAACTTTGCAAATTCACTGGGCTGGACATCGATGTATTTAAGGTTGATCCAGTTTGTATTTCCATTGACAGTCTTACCTAAACCAGGAATTAGAAGTAGTCCCAGCAGGGAAATAGAGAGCACAAGACCTAGACGTGCCAAGATCTCCCACTTAGCCAGTGAGAGCTTGGATAGATATCCAGCGAGCGGGATCGAGACCGCAACAAAGAGCAGCTGGCGAAGCACAATAGAGATTGCACTGCCTTGCGTATCAATGGCGCGAATAGATGAGGCTGAGAAGACCATAATCAAACCGATGAAGGTCAGTGCACCGGCGCTGACAAGCAACATATAGAGATGGTTGACCGGCTTTGCGAGGAAACGCTCTTGTGTCTTACTTGCCATCACGAACAACCTTTTCTACTGCTAATTTAAAGCGGTCACCGCGATCGCCATAAGAAATGAATTGGTCCATCGATGCGCACGCTGGCGCGAGCAGGACGGTGTCCCCAGATTTGGCATGCTCATGTGCAGTGCGGATAACACTCTCCATCAGAGCATTGCTCTCTCCACCTTTAGAGTAAGCAGCAGGAGCATCTACACGAATGATTTCAATCTGTGGTGCATGCTCAGTAAGTTCCTTGGCAATAAGCTCACGATCTTCACCAATAAGAATTGCAACGCGAACGCGAGATTTAATCCGCTCAACTAACTCACCCATCTCGGCGCCCTTAGCAAGACCGCCTGCGATCCAGATGACAGAGAGCGCGGACATAATCGCTGCAGATGCTGCATGTGGATTAGTAGCCTTGGAATCATTAATCCAGGTAATCCCATCGCGCTCTAGAACCGTTTCAATGCGATGACGACCAGGAGCGAACTCTGTGATGGCGATACGAATATCTTCGTGGCTCACGCCAACTGTGCGGGCTAAGCCAGCTGCTGCAAGTGCGTTAGAAACATTGTGAGGAACAGTGGGTGTTACCTCGATGAGCTCACAAATCATCGCAGCCTCTTGTGGGTCTGCCACAAATGCACGATCGACAAGGAGTTCTTCGACTACTCCGATTTCACCAGGGGAAGGGGTATCCAGTGAGAAGAAGACTTTGCGCCCCTGCCAATGCGTGGTGCGCAGAACGATTTCGCCATCATCGCTATTAAGGATTGCGGTGGCGGATTTATCAAGGATAGATAACTTGGCTTTGGCATAGGCATCAAAACTTCCATGCCAATCAAGATGATCTTGGGCGATATTGAGCACCGCTGAAGAGACAAATTCAGCATCTTCTAACCAATGAAGTTGGAAGGAGGAGAGTTCAAGAACTAGGTAGTCATATTTTTCTGTAGATTCGATGACTTCAATGACCGTAGTACCGACATTGCCACACGCTATGGCAGTTAACCCACCACTTCGCAACATCGCAGCAGCAAGTTCAACCGTTGTAGTCTTTCCATTAGTGCCAGTCAGTGCAAGCCACTTCTGTCCTGGCGCCTTTAGGCTCCATGCAAGATCGACTTCATTGATGAGCGCAATGCGCGCAGTGCGAGCTGCAACAACTACTGGATGATCTTCTCTCCACCCGGGTGAGACCAATAAGAGATCGAAATTCGAAAATTTCACACGCTCTGGAGTGATGATGGTGAAAACATCGAGTTCGGTTACCTTTTCATCAACGATGGTGACAACCGAGCCACGTTTTGCCAATGCGCGAGCACACGCAGCTCCTGTTACACCCGCACCTGCAACGAGAATCCGTTTACCATCTAACTGTGTATAGAGTGCATGAGCCATGGTGGTTTAACTTGCAACCCATTGCGTATAGAACAAGCCAAGACCGAGTGCAACGCTAAGCCCGGCAATAATCCAGAAACGAAGCACGATAGTGACTTCACCCCAACCCAAAAGTTCGAAGTGATGTTGAAGAGGTGCCATCTTAAAGAGACGTTTTCCGCCTGTAAGTTTGAAGTAAATAATCTGCATTGCAACAGAGAGTGTGATGATGACGAAGAGCCCACCTAGTGGAATAAGTAGTAGCTGCACGCGAAGAGATGCCGCAAGCCCTGCTAGCGCACCTCCTAGAGCAAGAGAGCCGGTATCCCCCATAAAGATTTTGGCAGGAGATGCGTTCCACCATAAGAATCCAGTGCATGCACCCGCAAATGCAGCGGCAAGAACTGCAAGGTCAAGTGGATCGCGCACGTTATAACAATTACTTGATGCAGATATTGCACAACTCTGACCAAACTCCCAGACACCGATGAGAATGAATGCAAGGAAGGTCATCACTGATGCACCTGTTGCAAGCCCATCAAGTCCGTCGGCGAGATTAACGCCATTACTTGTTGCTGTGACCATCAAAGCAATCCAGATAACAACAAGAACCACACCTAAGGTGATGCTCGTATCGCGCAAGGTGGAAAGATTTTGAGAAATTGGTGTGAGTCCATCACCGTCAGGAAAACGTGTTCCGAGATAGCCAAAGATTGAAGCGAAGAGAACTTGTCCGAAGATTTTCTGCTTGCCGCTGATTCCGCGTGAATTCTGTCGAGAGACCTTCATATAATCATCGAGAAATCCGACTAACCCCAGTGCGATAACAAGACCAAGGATCAGAACTGCTGAAACAGTGATGGAGCTTTGAGTAACAAGGTGCGCAACGAGATAGCCAACGAGAGCAGCAAAGATAATGATGATTCCGCCGCTAGTCGGAGTTCCACGCTTGGTGTGGTGCGTTGATGGACCATCATCGCGAATCATCTGTCCAAAGCCGCGACGGGCAAGAACTTTAATGAGAGCTGGGGTACCAAAGAGTGAGAGGCACAGTGCGAGTGCTCCGGCAATCAGAATGAGCTTCATGCCTTCTCCTCACTCTCTTTCACTCGTGACATCCACTGCGCAGATATTGCATCTGCCAATTCTTCTAACTTCTCTGACCGTGAAGCTTTCACCAAAGCAACATCACCTGGGTTGATATGTGCAGCGACTTCTAGCGCTGCAGCTTTATCTACGCAGAGATGAACTGAGGTGGCGCTCCCTGCTGCAATCTTGGCTCCATACGCAGGGGCGTCAACGCAGACCAGGTGATCGATTCCAAGTTCTGAGGCAAGGGTGCCAATACCTGCATGATCGGCATCTGATGACTCGCCGAGTTCATGCATTTTTCCTAAGAACGCCCATGATTCTCCCCCACGCTCCTGCGCAAAGAGAACCAATGTCTGCATCGCTGCCTCCATCGCTTCGGGGCTTGCGTTATATGCATCATTGATAAGCACCAGGGATGGAAGTTCATTAATCTCCATACGCCACTTTGCATGAGATTCTGCAGTCGATAGACCGCTTGCAATTTGATCCAATGAGAAACCTAGAACGGTTGCAACCGAAGCAACCGCCAATGCATTTGCCACTTGATGTAGTCCAACAATGCGAAGTCCCACAGCGCTGCGACCTTCGGGAGTGACAAGATCAAAATGTGCTCGGCCTTCACGCACTTCAATATCTTTAGCGCGAATATCGCACTCAGCACCTTCACCAAATGTGAGGTTCTTACCCTTATGCAGGGAGGCCATCTTCGGAGTAAATGCGTCATACGTGCCCAAAATTCCAATAGCTTCAGGGCTCAAGGAGCTAATCAGTTCTGACTTCGTTTGCGCGATTGCTTCAACCGAACCAAATTCACCCAGGTGCGCAGTCCCGACTTTAAGTACGAGACCAATATTGGGTTGGGCAATCGTGCACAGATGGGCGATATCGCCCTTATGGCGAGCTCCCATTTCAACGATGCAGTACTTCGTGCTTTCAGTGCAGTGAAGAAGTGAAAGAGGTGCACCAATCTCATTATTGTAATTTCCATGAGGTGCCACAGTCGGAGCAGCAGCTGAGAGTATGGAGAGCAGCAACTCCTTTGTAGTGGTCTTTCCTTGTGATCCAGTGATACCAATTACTGTGAGATTAAGCAGATTGCTGCGCACATGCTGTGCAAGCTTTCCGAGTGCGACAATCACATCTGCAACAAGAATATGAGGTCCTTCAACGCCCTGTGTTGCAAGGGTAAGTACTGCGCCACGAGAGCGAGCATCCGAGACAAAGTCGTGACCATCTACTCGCTCACCCTTGATTGCTAAAAAGAGTGAACCTGGTGTTGCATCCGCTGAATTAATCACAGCAGCTTCAGTCACGGCGACATCATCACCGTGGAGAGTTCCTTGAACAACAGATGCGATTTCAGATGCCTTCATTGCAATCATGGTTTGGCCTCGATTGCTTGAGCTAAGACAAGGCGATCATCAAAGGCAGTAACAACACCGGCAATCTCTTGCCCAGTCTCATGGCCCTTACCCAGTACCAATACCGTGTCAGCATCTGCGGCCAAAGCAACTGCCACACGGATTGCATCTGTGCGATCTTCAACGATTTGTGAAGGTGCCTGGAAATTGAGGGAAGCCGTCATCTGCTTAAGGATTTCACTGGGTTTTTCAGAACGTGGATTATCACTAGTAAAGATTGCAACGTCAGCACCATCAACAAGTGCGCGACCCATGAGGGGGCGCTTACTTGCATCGCGATCTCCCCCGCACCCTAAAACAGCAATAATCTTTCCTGGGGTAAATTCTCGAGCAGCTGCAAGAACATTGCTCACTGCATCAGGTGAATGCGCATAATCAACAAAAGCTCTATATCCCTGGCCTAGTGAGACCGCTTCAAGGCGTCCAGCTGCTCCCGTTAAAGATGGAGTAATGGCTGCAAGTTCAATCGGATCAATTCCACACTCGACTGCAATAGCCAGAGCTAGCAGGAGATTATCAAGGTTAAATCCACCAGAGAGTTGTGTGCGAGATTCAATGAGAATTCCACCTGTACCGCGTGCGCTAAATTCAACACCACGTGCAACTTTATGAGTTTGAGTGAAGTGCCATGTAGCCACCGTATTGGAACGAGAAAGTGTTGTCACACCAATCTTTACTTGATCAGCCAGGCGCTGGCCATAAGGCGAATCAATATTGATAAATGCTTGATCTGCATACTCTGATGTGAAGAGCTGCGCCTTCGCTGCAAAGTATGAATCCATATCCTTGTGAAAATCTAGGTGATCCTGCGTCAAGTTGGTAAAGGCTGCTATCGCAAAGTGAGAGCCCTTCATGCGCTTGAGTGAGAGCGCATGGCTAGAAACTTCCATCACAAGATGGCGCATGTGGCGCTCACGCATGACAGCAGCAAGTGCTTGGAGTTCAGCTGCCTCAGGTGTGGTGCGAGAACTCTTTAAGACTTCAGCACCAATACGAGTCTCTACCGTGCCAATCAGTCCACTATCGCGCCCTACCGCTGCAAAGATTTGATAGAGCAGTGTGGACACTGTGGTCTTGCCATTGGTACCTGTAATTCCAATACTCATGAGATCACGCATGGGGTTTTGATAGAGCGAGGCTGCGATAAGAGCACCAGCTGTGCGCACATCACTGACAACAAGTGCAGGTACCCCTGTGCAATACGCAAGACCTGTTTCATCTGTAAGAACTGCTACTGCCCCACGTTTTACTGCAGAATCAATAAAAGTCGCCCCGTGCACGTGCGCCCCTGCCACAGCGATAAAGAGATCTCCTGCTTCAACTTCAGAATCAACATGAGTGATGCCTGTAAAGGTGAGATCTGCGCCATGAAGAGATGCACCGACTAACTGCGCCATATCGTTGAGGGTCGCAGTAAACGGCGCGAGTGGACGAATCATTGCTTCTTTGCACTTACCTGTGTTGCGCGAGCACGAGTGAGCTCTGATTGAGTAAGTGCAACGGGAAGAATCTTTGTGCCCGTTGGAGCAACATGTTCTGATTGAAGAACAAAGGTCATAACCTTCTTAAAGACTGGTCCACCCAGGGATCCACCATAGTGACCATTCTTAGGATCTTGTAGCGTCACGCTGATGACATAACGAGGTGCATCTGCTGGTGCAAAGCCGATAAAGGATGCTGTGTATCCGCTATAGCGACCTGTGTTCTGGTCATAGCGCATCGCAGTGCCTGTCTTACCTGCAACGCGATATCCAGGAATTGCAGCACTAGGCGCTGTTCCTTGGGCCGATACGACGCTCTCCATCATAAGACGTAATTTAATCGCTGTATCCTCACTGACAACTCGAACGCTGCTGCGATTAGCTGTTGGCGTGAAATGTCCTGAGGCATCACTGGTTCCTGCAATCACAGTCGGTGATACGCGCACTCCATTATTGGCAATCGTTGCAAAGACACTTGTGGCCTGCATCGCCGTCACTGAATATCCCTGACCAAAGGCAACTGTTGGCGCGGTTGTTCCAGACCAATCTGAGACCTTGCGCAAGAGACCTGCTGATTCTCCAGGCAGACCTGAACCTGTCTTGGTTCCAATTCCAAATTTAGTGAGGTAGTTATATAAAGTATCGTGGCTGAAAGTTTCAGCGACCTTGATAGTTCCAGTATTACTTGAGACTGCCAGAATTCCTGATGCGGTCAGGTGTTGTATTGGATGCCGTTCGTGATCATGGAATGTGGAACCACCCCGCTTGAGCATGTATGGCACTGAAAATACTGTCGTCGGTGAAACGGTCTTCTCTTCAAGTGCTGCAGCCATTGTCATGACTTTGCCCGTGGAGCCTGGCTCATAAACATCTTGCACAGAGGGATTACGCATCAAGGAGAGCGCAACGTTCTTGGTGTTATTCGGATTAAAAGTTGGCGCAGTTGCGTGAGCCACGATTGCGCCTGTCTTGGGATCCATCACGATGACAGTTCCACTTGTAGCAGCTGAGGATTTCACAGCATCAGCAATCGCTTTTGCTGCAACCCACTGCACATCGCGATTGATAGTAAGTCGAACATTTGTTCCAGCACTCGCTGCGATGATTTCACGCTGTGAGCCCGGAATCTCAGCACTATATCCACGTGCAAAGGAGTACTTACCTGCTGTGCCCGTAATCTTTGAATTCATACTTGATTCAAGCCCTGTTGCACCAATTCCATCTGCGCGAACAAAGCCAACAAGAGATGAAATCAATTGTCCTGATGGATACTCGCGAATATAAGAGCGCTCAGGGAAGAAGCCGATGATGCGCTTATCAAAGTGCTTATCATCGAGGGTCTTGTTATATTCATAAATTGCTTCAGTCAACTTATCCCAGAGAGCTGGGCGACCATTCTTTAACACAATCGAGTATTTGCGCGTACCCGTGATGTTCTCTTGAACATCTGCCACAGACAACCCAAGGATTGGCGCAACAAAGTTTGCCACTCGTGCTGGATCTGTAATCTGTGTCTGATCGACTACGACAGTGATTGCTGAAACGCTGCGAGCAAAGGCGACTCCGTTGACATCGGTGATATCACCACGAGGAGCTGGAATAACGCGCGTGGACTGCATCTCATTGGCAGCTTTTTGCTGATAGTTACTTGCCTGCACTACCTGAACGCGAAAGAGCTGGCAGGCAAGGAGAGTAAAGAGAAGAAAGATTCCAATAACCAAGATATTGATACGTGATTTAGCAAGGAGCAAATTACCCATTGGTCACGCCGCTCGCAGGTGGTGTCAGATCAAGAAAGACAGGAGTCTCTGAAGGGCGCATGCCAAGGGCTGTTGCAGCTGCAGCCAATCGTTCAGGTGCTGCATATGAATCGATACTGCGATTGATGGCATCGCGCTGATCGGCTACCGCTTTTGCCTCAATCTTAAGATTAGAAAGTGTGAAGGCATCTTGGGCAAGCAGGGTGTTTATTCCCAGAAGTGTGAGGAATCCAAGTGCGCTGACAACGGTGAGAAATGTTGCAAAGTGCTTATGAGTAGCGCGAGCACCTGATGACATCTCCGGGAAAAGTCCCGAGATGATCTCTGCCGTGCGCTCTGCAACCTGTTTCTTCGCCTTTGGCGCAACTTTCTTCGTTGCAGGACGCGCAGCTGAAACTTTGCGGGCGCTAGCTATCGACATTACGCAGCCACCCTCTCGATAGCACGAAGGCGCACAGATGCCGAACGTGGATTGGATTCGAGTTCATCGGCTGTCGGTGTCTCACTCGAGCGAAAGACCAGCGAGAACTTCGCTGCATATTCAGGAAGTTCAACGGGAAGATTGCGAGGAGATTTTGACGTGGATGCTTCGGCAAAGATTTCTTTAACGATGCGATCTTCCAGCGATTGGAAGGACATCACCACAAGGCGACCGCCCACCATCAATAGATCAAGTGCATCAGGAAGTGCGCGAGTAATCGCACCGAGTTCATCATTGGCCTCAATACGCAATGCTTGGAAAGTTCTCTTTGCAGGATTTCCACCCGTGCGACGAGTAGCAGCAGGGATGCTCTCCTTCACAAGAGTTGCAAGCTCTGTGGTCGAGTTCAGCGGCGCCTTTGCGCGAGCTTTGACAATGTTCTCAACGATGCGGGTTGCAAACTTCTCTTCACCATAGGTGCGAAGAATGTGAACTAACTTTCCTGGCTCATAGGTATTGACTATCTCTGAGGCAGTTATTCCACGGCTGCGATCCATGCGCATATCAAGTGGTGCATCTTGTGAATAAGAGAATCCTCGTTCGCTCTCATCGAGCTGAATGGATGAGACGCCAAGGTCAAAGAGGGCGCCATTAATCTGGCTATATCCAAAGCCTTCAACCACACTTGAAATCTGATCAAAGATGCAATGTGAAGTCTTAAAGCGATCTGCAAATGGTGCAAGGCGCTTACTTGCGCGCTCGAGGGCAATCTCATCGCGATCGATACCAATAACTGTGAGGTTTTCAAAACGTTGCAGAAGAGCTTCTGTGTGGCCACCAAGGCCGAGAGTTCCATCAACAATCACTGGGCTCTGTGTTGCAAGAATTGCAGGTGCGAGAAGGTCGACGCAGCGATCGCGCATTACAGATATATGTTGCATCTTCTCCCCCGTTCCTTAACTACTTCACTTCTGCAAAAACTTTCGAGCGCTCATCTCTGGTCACCGCCGGCCGACGGATCTTTTTTCAGTAGCGACGCCGGGGAAGGGGCGCCGCTGCCGGCCTAACATGCTTGGAAAGGTCGGCGGTGGCCACAAATGAGCGCTCTATGTAGTTGTGTTCTGCGGTCTTGCTTTACTGCTTATTCAGTTTTAAATGTTTTTTGCTGATGTTCTAAAAAAGTCCCGGAAAAACTTCTTCAGAGACATCAGCAAAACTCTTTTCGCGATCGGCGAGGTAGGTGCTCCATGCAGCGCTATCCCAGATTTCAACGCGGGTATTTGCACCGATGACGACGCACTCTCTTTCAAGGCCCGCATATGTGCGTAGGCCTTGTGGGATGGTGACGCGCCCTTGGCGGTCAGGAATTTCATCGTGGGCGCCTGCAAACATCACACGCTGGTAATCGCGAGCGCTCTTTGCAGTCACAGGTGCTTGGCGCAACGTCTCTGTAATCGTTGCGAATTCTGAAGATGGGAAGACATAGAGGCATCGCTCTTGTCCCTTAGTAATAACTAATCCAGCTGAGAGATCCTCGCGGAATTTGGCGGGAAGGATCAGGCGACCTTTCTCATCAAGGCGTGGTTCATGTGTGCCGAGAAACATCGTTATCACCACCTTCCCCAAGTTGGTCTGAGCGTGAATTTCCCGCTCAATTCCCCACTTTACACCACTTTCCCCCTTTTTACACCACTCTCACCCATTATTTTCCCTATCCCGCCCCACCTCTCCCCACCCTTTTTGGGCCTAATTCGGGCAAGAAAAAAGCCCCGACCGTATGGCCAGGGCTTATGGATAAGGGCTTATCTACTCAAAGTTACGGCGATCCCAGCGCTCTTGAAGACGATCTCCCACAGATTTACGGGCCCCCTTAGGGCCAGGTGTGCGCGAGGTTGAGATGGAGCCTATGGAGCGTATGAGCATCAGGACCCCCACCAGCGCCACGAGGAAGCCCGCTACTCCGATAGGTGTGGTCTTTGAGATCAGCCCGGCGAAGATGATGGCGATACCGATAAAGCTCAGGCTTACTCCGAGAAGAATCCGTGGACGAGAGGCGGTGATAGTGCTGCCCGCTAAACGTGATTGAAGGCGTGGATCATCTGTGGCGAGAGCTTCTTCCATCTCAGCCAGCAGGCGTCGTTCGCGATCAGATAAAGACATATACAGAGAATAGAACAGTTCCTACATACGCGCTACTTACTCGCTCTCCTGCTCCTTTTCAGGCTTAATCAAGCGTCCTGGGCGCACACTGGCCCGGCCAAACCGGGCAGTTGCCTTATCGATAGCGCTATCTGCCTCTCGCCAGCCTCGTTCACGGGCCCCGAGTTCAAGTTGGACCGGCACATCCTCCTGCAAATTACTCAGAGAGACGCCGACTAAGCGAATACGCGCACCGTCATTGCGCAGTGCAAGATATAACTTCTTCACCACTTCATATGTCTGGTGCGTACTATCGATGGCAAGTGGCAGAGTCTTTGATCTCGTAATCGATGAGAAATCTGCGAACTTAATTTTGATGGTGATCGTCTTTGCAAAGAGGTTGGCATCACGCACTCGCGCAGTGGCCTTCTCTGTCATCCGCAAAAATTCACGCAAGATCTCCTCCGGTGAATCAATATCTCGTGAGAATGTCTCTTCATTACCAATACTTTTCTCCGGTTCATTGACCACCACATCGCGGTAATCGCGCCCCCATGCAAGTTCATAGAGAGATTCACCTGTTGCATCCCCGAGCGCTCGAATTAGTGTGGAGCGCGGAGTATTGGCGATATCGGCAACGGTATGAAGGCCTAAGCGATCAAGGGATTCGGCAGTCTTTGGTCCCACTCCCCAGATAGCGCGCACAGGAAGTGGATGAAGAAATTCAAGGATGCGATCGGATTTGATTTCCAGCATCCCATTAGGTTTGCAATGTTGGGATGCCAGCTTTGCAATGAACTTAGAAGGTGCGATACCGACTGAGCAGGTAATGCCTTCCTCTTTCTCCACCTGCGCGCGAATCAGAGCTGCAATCTCACGCCCTGTGCCAAATAACTTCTGCGATCCTGTGACATCAAGGAATGCTTCATCGAGTGAGATGGGTTCGACAAGCGGTGTGTAGGAGTTGAAGATTGTCATCACACGCTCTGATATTTCAGAGTAGCGATGGTGCTCTGGTGGGATAAAGATGGCGTGTGGTGCCATCCGCTTGGCACGTCCCACAGGCATTGCAGCTCTAATACCAAATTTGCGCGCTTCATAATTTGCAGAGAGAACAACGCCGCGCACTCCAGCTCCCACAACAAGTGCCTTACCTTTATATTGCGGGTTATCGAGTTCGGCTACCGATGCATAGAAGGCATCCATATCGACATGCAGGATGGTGGATTCCTGTGCCTCATCGATACTCATATCGCCACACTATCTGCTTGGCTACGCCATTTTTCGTAAGCCAAGCGCAAGTCCCACACTGCTGTTGCGCGGATAGAGATACCACGAGCACCTGTGCGCCGGGTTTCACCGCGCACCAAGAGAAGTGATGTCGCATAGAGCGTTGATGCATGATCGACTTGTGCATCAGGAAAGAATGTTGAATCACTGCATCCATAACCATCATCGAGAGTTAAGAAGATAACGCGGCGACCTGAACGCACCGGCGGAGTCTGCAGGGCCACTTTGACTCCTGCAACAAGGACTGATGACTTGGAGCGATGAGAAAGTAAGTCAGAAGATTTGACGGCACCAATGGCATTGAGAAATGGCGCATAGAAAGAGAGCATATGTTGGGTGACATCCATGCCCAGCCTTTCAACTTCACTGCGCACCTTCTCGGCCACATTCAAGGGTTGCAGACCACTGCTTTCAAGTGCGGGGGCTGCAAAACCAAAGGTCATCTGTGATCCTGGTAAGTGCGCAACTGGTGATTTCTGTAGGTCGCTAAAGTGCAATAACAAATCGCGTTGATTGGTGTGAATCGAATCAAATGCCCCCGTCATAATCAGATTCTCAATCACTGGTGTTGATGCACCGGACCTTCGATAAAAGTCTGCAAGATCGATATAGGGCTGGCCGGCAATGATCGAGGTAATTTCTTTCTCTGATATTGACGCAACGCTTGAGAAAGCGATGCGCACAGCATCGCCATCGAGTGTGCGCTCAATGCGATAGTCAGCAGATGATCTATTGATATCAAGGGGTGCAATACCCACACCTATCTGTCGCGCTTCATCGAGCAACAACCGCTTGGGATACATCCCAGGATCATGGGTCAATATCCCTGCGATAAATGCTGCAGGGTGATGGGTCTTAAGCCATGCTGATTGATAGGTAGGCAGGGCAAAGGCAGCAGCGTGTGCTTTACAGAAACCAAAGGATGCAAAGGCGCGCAGAACATCCCAAATCTCAGTAATGACTTTAAGTTCATACCCACGTTCACTAGCCGCAGGAAAGAACCAATCGCAGACCTCTTGTTGGCCAGCCCTATCCCCCAGCGCTCTGCGCTTTTCATCAGCTGCAGCAAGTGAAATCCCTGT
Source organism: Candidatus Planktophila dulcis (assembly GCF_002288225.1). Taxonomy (NCBI): domain Bacteria; kingdom Bacillati; phylum Actinomycetota; class Actinomycetes; order Candidatus Nanopelagicales; family Candidatus Nanopelagicaceae; genus Candidatus Planktophila; species Candidatus Planktophila dulcis. The sequence continues at coordinate 518,262 of NZ_CP016777.1, read as the reverse complement.
CATCACAGAGATAATCGAGATCACCTGTTCGTGAAAGACAACAACGCCTTCGGTTTCAGAGAGGATCGGCAGCAGATCAGGGTGAATGATCTGCGCTGGGCGAAAGCCATGGCGCGCTTCAAGAAATGGTCGAATCATGTCGCTCTTGACCGGCCCTGGCCGAAAGAGTGAGATATCGATAACCAAATCGTTAAAGGTGCGTGGCTCTAACTTTCCCACGAGTTCGCGCTGTCCAGGGCTTTCGACTTGGAAGATGCCTAAGGTGCGCGTTGATTGAATCAACTTATAAGTATCACCATCATCGAGTGCCACCGCATCGATATCAATCTCTTGATCTCCAACGCGTTTAATTTCATGCACGGCATGAGCAATTGCCGATTGCATCCTCACACCCAAAATGTCGAGCTTGAGCAGCCCAATATCTTCCACATCATCTTTATCAAATTCGACCATAGGAAAACCACCAGCGTTGAATTGCACCGGTGCGCGATCAAGAAAAGATGCATCCGATAAGACCATGGCGCATGGGTGCATCGCTAAGTGTCGAGGCAGACCATCAAGGCGAGCAGCGAGAGCAATAGTGGCCCGAGTAAGAGGCGCCGATGTATTGAAGTCCTTGAGTTCAGGTAGCGAGTTCAGCGCTGCATCGATATTGCCTGCACGAATATGTGGCATTGATTTCGCAAGCAGATCAATCTCCATTGCCGGCATGCCAAGTGCTGCCCCTGCATCGCGGATCGCATTGCGTGCACGGTATGTATCGACCATGGCAACGGTGGCACAGCGTGAAATAAGTCCTGGTTGATCCCATGTAGCGGGGCCATATCTCTTAAAGACCATCTCATAGATTTCAAGGCGCCTAGCTGATTCCACATCGATATCGATATCAGGAAGTGCGCGACGTAGAGGCGAGCAGAAACGCTCCATCAATAACCCATATTGCATGGGATCTACTCCTGATATCCCAAGTAAGTGACAGATAAGAGAACCTGCACCGCTGCCACGTGCTGCAACGCGAATATCGGCACCTCGCGCCATATCGGTAATGTCGGCAACGGTTAAGAAGTAGGACTCATATCCCAGTGTTGCAACGATGGACAGTTCATCATCAAGTCGTGCACGCGCCTTAGCAATAGTTGCCCCATCGTTATAGCGCCAGTTGATTCCAGCTTCAGAGCGAGTGCGCAGCAAGGTGCGCATTGCAGCAGGTGATGTGGCGCCCACAACATGGGGTTCGGGTAGATGAATACCACCTAAACCAATATCGCGATGCGGTGATAGCACTGCGCGCTCTGCCCACTGCCTAGTTGTCTTCAGCAGTGCACGTGGTGTGCGCTCTCCTGCTGCTTGTGCAATCTCTGCAGCAAGTGCGATCATCTCATCACTACTCTTTAAATATCCTTCAGCATTACGGCGTTCAACGTTGCGCGGATGCAGCGGTACTAATTGACGAGCACAATCAAGGACATCAGCTACTGGGCCATCGGCGCGATCGCGCATACGCGCAGCATTGGTAATCACTGCATCAATATCGTTATCGCGAGCAAAGATCAGAGAGCGTGCAGCATGGGCTGTTGAGCGCGGCCCACTACCTGCAACTAAGTGTGAAACGCACTCAATAGCGTGGTCTGCAAAGAGATCACGGGTCTGATTAAAGATTTCTAGCGCTCTATCAAAGCGATGAGTAGCAAGGGCCTGTGAGACCGGGGACTCTGGGCCATGCAGCAGATGCAGATTGGATGTGTACTGACTAAATTTTTCAAGTAGCTCTGGCGTTAATACCGCTGTGCGATCTGGGCTATTCATCTGCAGCCCTGTATAGAGGCGCACCAAACTGCGCCATCCCCCATCGCTATGTGCAAGGACTGTAACGCGTGGAAGTGTGCCTGATACATCACCGATTGCAATCGGAAGATTGATTCCGATAATCGGTGCAATCCCATGCGATACACATGCTTTGGTAAAACGGATAGCACCAGCCAAACCATCGCGATCTGTGAGTGCGAGCGCCGGCATCTCAAACTCTGATGCGCGCGCAACTAAATCACGAGGTTGTGTTGTTCCATATTTCAGTGAGTACGCACTTGCTGTGCGCAGATGGATAAAGCTCATTGCTAGATGGCCCTAATAATCCATTGACCCGTTGCTTCATCACGTTCGAGTTGGAATGTGGTGAGTGCACCGATAGGCGCTGCCTCAACAGTCCAGAGCGCACGCGCTTGATCATCGGGACGAAACTTGCCATCGCTAATGCGATTCCACCATCCACCTGCCTCACACCATCGCGATAAGACTGCATGGATACGAAAGCGTCTTCCCTTAAAGGTGAATTCGATAGGCGTCAGTCCCCCATCGGAGACGACCTCGTGAGCCTTTACTACTTCTGCTGCCATCTTCTCTTACTTCCCCTTGGTGCCTCTTGATAATTCGAACAGATGTTCGAAAAGTAGACCAGAGGGCTGACAAGGGCAAGTGGCCCCCAGATTGAGCGTGGATCGAGCCCTCACAGGTGAGGCAAAGGGCGTGGCGTGGCTAGAGATAGTTGAAATTTCAACTATTCTTACCCTGTACACACCCGCTAACTCTTAGGAGACACAATTGGACGCAGTTCTACTCGTAGGCCGAATTCTCTTCGCCTTTATCTTCATCACATCAGGTATCGCTCACTTCGCAAAGCTTGAAGCGATGACAGGTTACGCACAGTACAAGAAGCTCCCAGCTGCAAAGCTCGGCGTTCTAGCCTCTGGTCTGTTCTTCCTTCTCGGTGGCGTCTATATCGCTATCGGTCTCTGGGTTGACCTTGGCGCACTTCTCTTGGCTATCACACTCATCCTTGCTGCAGTCATCTTCCACAACTTCTGGAAAGAGACAGACCCAACAGCTAAGCAGAACGAGATGATCGCATTTAACAAGGACATCGCACTTGCAGGAGCTGCTCTTATCCTCTTTGCACTCATCGCATTTGGATCCCTCACAGAGTTCGGTCCAAGCGTTGGAAGCCTGAACTTCTTCGATTTCTAATTTAAAGTTCATTAAAAGCCCCTCGAGAAATCGGGGGGCTTTTACTTTTATCCTGCCAAGATAGCCATATGGAAATCCTTGGAGCACTCCTTGCTGGCTCCTTTATAGGAGCAGTCCTTGGCTTTGTCGGAGCAGGTGGCGCCATGCTCTCTGTTCCTATCCTGATGTATCTCTTTGACTTCCAACCCAAGCTTGCAACCACTGCAGCTTTGGCCGTTGTCTTTCTGGCGGCCGCATCTGGCCTGATTCCAAAGGCGAGAAAGAAGCAAGTTCTCTATCGAGATGCCTTTGTTATCTCAGGTATTGGTCTGATTACTAACCTTGGCTTTGCATCGATTGCGCAACATCTTCCCGATTCCCTCATCACCACAGGTTTTGCTGGCGTATTAATCCTTGCTGGATTCTCCATGCTGCGCCCGCCAAGACTTGAAGAACATAAGCGCATGCCGATCAGCGTTCTCATCGTGATGTCACTTCTTATCGGTTCGATGACAGGACTCTTTGGAATCGGTGGGGGCTTTCTTGCAATCCCAGTGCTGGTTCTCTTCTTCGGCACTCCTCAAGCAATTGCTGCAGGAACATCACTTCTGATCATCGCACTTAACTCGCTGATCTCATTTGTTGGCCACCGCGCGCTCTGGAGTGATGTGCAGTGGCATATCCCCATCTTTATGGCAGGTGCTGCAATTGTTATTGCCCAGCTTGCATCCCATTTTTCAGGAAAGACATCTCCTGTTGTATTGCGTAAAGCATTTGCCTATCTTCTCTTTGCCATCTCACTCTTTACTCTTGCACAGACTTGGCTTTAAACCTTAATCACGCGAGATAAGAACCCTGCCATGGCAAGGAGTGCAACGGGATAGAACATCGCAACAGGTAGCGAGAAGATATCTGCAAGAAATCCTGTAATTGTTGGCCCAATGAAGTAACCAGCAATTCCTGTTACTCCCACGCGAGCAATGGCAACACCTGGAGCAATGCCTGGAATACGACTTGCCGCCAAGATAAATGCAGGAAACATCGGACCAATGCCAAGACCCGCTGCTGCAAAGCCAATATTGATGATGATAAATGCAGGCAGTGGATGGGAATCTGAGAGTGGAACAGCGATTGCAATCGCACTTCCCCAGATGAGCGCTCCACCATAACCACCAATGCGCACGGTGGCTGCTGGACCAAATTTAGTCAGCGCCCAATCGCCTGAGAAGCGAGAGATGATCATCGCAAGGGAAAAGGATGCAAATGCTGCAGCGTTAAGTCCCTTACCGATACCCATGCTGTCTTTAAGAAGGAGTGCGCCCCAATCACTGGCTGATCCTTCTGCAATCATTCCACCGAGCATTCCAAAGCCCATCCACCACAAAGGCACAGTCTTCTTACCAAAGAGTGGAATCTTTGCTGATGAATCTTCGTGATCGCCCTTATGGTTATCAAGATCTGGCGGCAACATAAAGCGAGAGAGGGGAATAAAGAATAGAATCGAGACGAGTGCAATGCCGATGAGATTCTCTCGAGGTTCAACAAAGTTCGCTATCGATCCACCCAGAACAGTTGTTGCAAACGCGCCAGTACTCCAACACCCATGGAAGGAGACCATCCATTTGCGATCAACAAGATTTTCCACTTCAACGGCAACTGTGTTGCTGGTGATATCGAGATTGGCATAACCAAATCCCAGAACAAAGAGGGCCAAAAATAGTTCGGTGAATGTCCGCGCACTTGCCATGCCGATCAACCCAACAGGCATCACAAGTACTGCAACCGAAATAACTTTCTTCGTTCCAAAGGTATGAATGGCACGTCCTGCAAGCTGCGCACCCAACACAGCACCGATCGTGCTTCCGATGAAGACTAAGCCAAGCTGCGAGTTGGTAAGACCAACGGCCTCTTTGATCTCAGGGATTCGCGGCACCCAACCCATTGAGACAACTCCCATAAAGAAGAAGATTGCCCAGAGCGCATTACGGGCTCTAATTCCATGCTGATAAGGCGTCAAAGTCCGAGACATGGCGCGACGCTATCTCATAAAGTTCTCACATGGATGGAATTCTGGAAAAGGCGGCAGTTAAACGTTTCAAAGAGGCGGCCGATTCTCTCGGCGTTAAGGGTCAAATCAATATCCTCGCCGACACAGCTCGCACCGCCATCGATGCCGCCAACGGCCTTGGTATTGAAGTCGGACAGATTGCATCATCGCTGATCTTCAAACTTCCATCCGGCAATCCGCTACTCATCATTACTAGTGGTCGCCACAGAGTTGATACAGAGCTCGTTGCAAAGAACCTGAACATCGCAGAACTCGGCCGCGCAGATGCCAACTACGTCAAGGAAGTATCTGGATATTCAGTCGGTGGCGTATCCCCCATCGGTTGGATCTCAACACCAGAAATGACATTGATCGATGAAGCGCTCAATGATTACGAAATCGTCTGGGCTGCATCAGGTCATCCTCATGCGGTTTACCCAACAAGTTATGCAGAACTCATCACATGCACAAGTGCTACACCGATGGTCGTTGGAGATTAAGTAAGCAGTTCAGCAAGTAACTTCTCAACGCGGGCTTTAATTTCATCGCGAATCACGCGCACTGATTCAATTCCTTGCCCTGCAGGATCATCAAGCACCCAATCTTCATAACGCTTTCCTGGGTAGTACGGACAAGCGTCACCGCAACCCATAGTCACGACTGCATCAGATGCTTGAACAGCCTCTGGCGTAAGAATCTTGGGGGTGTTATTTGCAATATCAATTCCTACTTCAGCCATCGCTTCAACTGCTATTGGGTTAATGGAATCTTTGGGGGCAGAGCCTGCTGAGAGAACTTCAACGCGACCTTGACCGAGCTCGCGCATAAAGCCTGCTGCCATCTGTGATCGACCTGCATTGTGAACGCAGACAAAGAGAACGCTTGGCTTACTCATTTACTTTCCTGACTTTGATTTAGAGGTGAGTGCTTTAAACCCTGCATATCCAAGAGCTGCGCCCACGATCTGAGCGGCGATGAATGCTGGAACTGATGAGAACTTAATCCCTGAGAATGAATCGGTCAGGCTTCGTGCGATTGTTACAGCGGGATTGGCAAATGAAGTTGAGGATGTGAAGAAGTAGGCAGCGCCGATCCAGGCAGCAACAAGGCGTGGGATCTTCTTATCTATCCCCTGCTTGATTGCTATAAAGATGATGAAGATAAGGCCAGCAGATGCAACAACTTCTCCAAGAAGGAGGTTGGCACCATCTCTTACATTCTGTGAAGGATCAATTGCAGGGTGCTCGAACATGAGGTTGGCAATTATTGCTCCGAGTGAGCCACCAAGAATTTGAGCAATGAAGAAATAGATGGTGTGAGCTGCAGTTAACTCTTTACGAAGGTATGCGATTGCGCTGACTAGCGGATTGAAGTGGGCACCGCTGATGGGGGCTAGAAGAGTAATAAGGATGTAGAGAACAAAGACTGTTGCAACTGTGTTGATGAGCAGATCGATGCCTAAATCTGCGCTGAGGTTGGTCGCCATAATGCCAGAGCCAACAACGGTGGCCACAAGGGTTGCCGTGCCGATAAATTCGCCGAGGAACTTCTTGCGCAGCATGGGTATCCTTTAACTATGGAGAGCGCCGAGAAGGTCACCGTCGCTTACTTCTTTACTATTGCTCGCAAGACTATTCTATTCGCCTTTCTCTCTATGGCAATTGACCGTATGCGCAGTCGTAAGTTCACCGGGATTTCATTTTCCAAGCTTCTAGGAACAGGCTCTGGCCAGACCTTCACGCCCAGTGATGCGGTGCTTACCCGCTGGGGCATGGTTGTTGTTATCGATAAGAAACGTCTTCAAGCCTTCGATCAATCCTCCATCATCTCCAACTGGAGAAAGAGATCAACATCTGAATTTCGCGCAGTGCTATCTCCTCTGTCATCTCATGGTCTGTGGGCAAAGAAGAATCCTTTTGATTTCATCACACCTGCATCAAGTGCGGATGTGCAGATTGCAGCCATTACTCGTGCCCGCATTAAATGGAATAAGAACTTCATTTTCTGGAAGTCTGTCCCTCCCGTAGTCATCGACCTCCATAGCAATCCAGGTTTGATTGCAGCTATTGGAATTGGTGAAGCACCTATCGGATTGCAGGGAACTTTCTCCCTGTGGAAATCAGCATCAGCGCTTCGCGACTTTGCATATAAAGGTCAGGCCCATCAAGTTGCCATCAAGCAGACTGAAGAAATCGGTTGGTATAGCGAAGAACTCTTTGCACGCTTTGAAGTCCTTGAACTTCGGGGTGAAATTACTACCCAACCCCACAAGTAAGGCAGACTTAGCCCATGTCGATTCGCCACTACAACCCGCGTCGCCGGCGCCGTGGTGGAATCTCCCCTAAAGCTAGAAATCTTCTCTTCTTCTTCCTTGGATTAACAATCGCTCTTCAGATCTCTTATCCCCTCATTGATGGTGAACCTCTGCGCCTTGTCACCATCGCAACTATCTATGCAGGCGCTCTTGCCATGGTGATCCATGGACATCTCTCATATGGTGCCAAGTATTCAACTCGTTACCTACCTATTACCGCCCTCTTTGGTCTTGGCATTGAAGTCCTTGGCGTTCACACAGGGTGGCCATTTGGAGTCTATGAATATGACTCTTCCCTTGGCGCACAACTCTTTGGTGTGCCACTCGTAGTTCCCTTTGCGTGGGTGATGATGGTGCACCCTGCACTGATTGCCGCACGTCGCATTGCAGGTAGTTGGGTATTTCTCTACGGAGGCGCACTTCTTGCAGCATGGGATTTATTCCTTGACCCACAGATGGTTGCAGCAGGCAGATGGAAGTGGGAGGTAACGGGTGCACATGTTCCCTTCACACCAGATATTCCACTCTCCAATCCATTTGGATGGCTCCTGGCAGGATTACTCATCACAGGATTACTCAACAAAGTCCTTCCTCGCGAACGCAGAAAGAATCCAGCATCCCTTGCCGCCGTTGATGCACTCTTGCTCTGGACTCTCTTCGGAGGTTTCATCGGCAATCTCTTCTTCTTCGATCGTCCAGGGCTTGCCTTCTTTGGAACGTTGATTATGGGTTCTCTCTTGATTCCATACTTCTTCTCCAGCTGGCTTGGCAACAAAGATTAATTAGCAATGGCTCAGATTCTTCTCTCCTTCTCCATCGTCATCTTTGCCATCTCACTCATTAACTTTCTCACCATCCGTATTCCACAACGAGATGAAGAGGTCAAAAAGGCTGTCACTGTCTTAGCTCCGATGCGCAATGAGGCAGAGAATGTCCCCGAATTTATCTCAGCACTCTCTACGCAAATGGGCGTTAAGAACCTCAAGTTCATTGCGATCAACGATGGATCCACAGATAAGACGGCAGAGCTACTCAATACTGTTATTGGAAGCGATCCTCGCTTTACGGTGATCGACTCCCCCACGCAACGCACTGGCTGGCTTGGCAAAGTCTCTGCACTGCAATCAGGTTTTGAAGTGGCCACCTCTGACTACATCATCACCTTAGATGCCGATGTGCGCCTTGAACCCAATGCAATCATGCGCGCCATTACTCAGCTTGAAAGGCTGAAGCTAGATTTCATCTCTCCCTACCCACGGCAGATTGCACAGACATTTCCAGAGAAGTTAATTCAGCCTCTCCTGCACTGGTCCTGGATGAGCACCATTGTGCTTCGCCTTGCAGAGAAGTTTCCGCGTCGCTCCACTGCCGTTGCCAATGGCCAATTCTTTGTGGTGCGAAAGAGCGCACTTGATGCCATCGGTGGCTTTTCAACGGTGAGTAATCAGATCCTTGATGACATTGAACTTGCACGCTCACTTATTGCAGCTGGATATAAGGGCGTTGTGACTGAGGGTTCAGGTATTGCAAGTACTCGCATGTATGGATCCTTTGATGAAATCAGACAGGGCTACGGTAAATCTCTCTGGAAAGCTTTCGGTGGCCCACTCGGCTCCCTCATCGCCATCACATTTCTCTTCCTCACAGGAATTCTTCCCGTTCTACTCATTCTCAATGGTTATCTCACCGGTTGGTTTATCTATCTCTATATAGCTTTCTCTCGTGAGATAAGTGCGATTCGCTCTCGCGGTAATCCGCTCTATGCTTTCTTACATCCACTCTCGAGTGCGCTACTGATTTATTTGATTATTTATTCCTGGCGCAAACGAGGCAGCATCCAATGGAAAGGTCGCACTGTATGACCGGCCATGTGGGGCGAGTGAAGAACCCTGAAGATATTGCAGTTATCGGTGCAGGTATTGGTGGCCTCTGCACTGCTGCGCGCTTAGCAAAAGCTGGCCACAAGGTCACGATCTTTGAAGCATCCAACCGCACCGGCGGTAAGTGCCGCACTGAATGGATTGGTCGCTACGCATTCGACACTGGTCCTTCTCTTCTGACACTTCCGGCTGTCTATCGAGATTTCTTTCAGCGCACAGGCGATGTCATGGGACGCATTCTTGAAATTGAGGAAGTAAACCCATCCTTTGATTACCGCTTCCATGATGGAAAGTCTGTGAAGTTTGCCAACTTATCTCGCAAGAAAACACTTGCATCGATTGAGCAATCACTGGGCCTAGAAGCTGCAAGCGAATGGGATCAGGTGATGGTGCAGGCAGAGGCGATGTGGGATGTATCTCGAACACCGTTTATTGAATCAGAGTTGAAATCTCCACTCTCACTACTCAAGCGCCCGAGGTTGCTTAAAGATCTCAAGACAATTTCACCGTGGAAATCCTTACGAGGACTTGGAATTACCAACCCCTATTTGGCAAAGATTATGGATCGCTATGCAACCTATAGTGGTTCAGATCCGCGCGTAGCACCGGCAGTTCTCTCCACTATCGCCTTTGTTGAAGAAGCCTTCGGTGCCTGGCATATCAAGGGCGGTGTTGGAACTTTGTCTGAGAAGATCACCGAGCGCTGTGAGAAGTTAGGTGTGGACATTCGCCTTAACTCATACGTTGAAGAAATTACCTTAAGTGGCGGCAAGGTCACAGGAGTAGTTGTGAATGGAAATAGGGAGAGCTTTGATCGCGTCGTTGCCAATGCTGATGCGCAATTTGTCTATGAGAAGTTACTTGCTCCCACAAATAAAGTCGTCAAGATCCGCAAGCAATTGGCAAAGCAAGAGCCTTCCCTTGCCGGCTTCTCTCTTCTGTTAGGGCTTAAGCCATCAGATGCTGCGCCCCTTGAGCACCACACCATCTTGTTCCCTGAAAATTACGATCATGAATTTGAATCCATCTTCACCACAAAGACTCCTGTGGAAAGACCAACAATCTATATCTGCGCACCGCGTGATCCACTGATGGTCAAAGATGTGGGCCATGAAGCCTGGTTTGTTCTCGTTAACGCTCCGCGACATAGTAAAACAGGTGATGGATTTGATTGGAGCGATGAAGTCTTTGCTCGTCGTTATGCAAATACCATCATTGATCAGATTGAAGCATCAGGAATACCTATTCGCGATCGCTTAGAAGTCCTGGAGATTCGCACTCCCCTGGATCTGCAGACCAGCGTCAATGCACCAGGGGGTTCTATCTATGGAACATCCAGTAATGGCGCACGCTCTGCATTTGCTCGAGCAAAGAATCGCTCACCGATTAAGGGTCTGTATTTAGTAGGTGGATCTGCTCATCCTGGTGGTGGATTGCCACTTGTGGGATTAAGCGCTGAGATGGTTGCTAACGCAATACTTGAGAAGCAACCTTCATAACCTTTAGGAAGCTAAAGGTAAGAAGTGCCAGGAATGCGTAAGAAAGAATGAGCGTTCCTGGAATATCAAAGATATAGAAGAGCAGTGCAAAAGCCATAAAGATTGCGCGCACTGGTCGTTCAGTGGGTGTGACAACACCGATTTCACGGTGGCCAAGAGATGCAAGTCGTGCTCGTGCATATTCCTGAGTGGAAGCAATGGTCCACATCGTGATGACAACCCAGGCAGGAATACCTAAACGCCAGCCCATATAGAGCCAGAACGCTTCAGAGATGCGATCGGCAAGTGAATCAAGGACCTCGCCCCATTTGCTCTCTGTGCCACGCAGAATTGCAACACTTCCATCAATGCCATCGAAGAAGAGTGAGATCACAAGTAGTAGCAGGGCAATCCCTGCATAGGTAGAAAGTGCCATAGCGATGGCGGTACCCAGACCAAGGAGTGTTAAAACATTCGGTGAGATGCGAAGGGCCACACAGACGCGAGCTGCTTGATAAGAGATTGAGAGCCAACGACCCACTACGCCTTCAGTATCAGCGCCTCCATGCAAGGTGCTCCAGCGTTCTTTAAATTCCTGCTCTTTCATCGCTCATCTTTTATCTGAGAATAAATCTCGCGCGTTGCAGATGAAGTATTCATTGTGTAGAAGTGAAGGCCCGGAGCTCCAGCTTCGAGTAAGTCTTGGCAGAGCTTGGTTGCAATCTCCACGCCAAGTTTGCGAACATCATCGGCATTATCTTCAATCTTAGAAAAGCTTTCCGAGATGTGTGCAGGAATGGGAACTCCACTGAGCTCTGCCATGCGATTGAGTTGCTTCACATTGGTCACAGGCAAAATGCCGGGAATAATCGGCAGGGTTGAACCTTTTGCCGCTAACTTATCAACGAGCGTCTTCCACTTCGTTACATCAAAGAAGAATTGTGTTGTGGCAAATGTTGCACCGCGCTTTTCTTTCTCAAGCAACACCTGAACATCCTTATCGATATCACCGTTGGATGAAGGATGTCCGTCAGGAAATGCTGCAACGCCGATGGTGAATCCACCGAACTCTGCAGCAAGTGTTACCAATTCATCTGCGTGGCTCAATCCACCTTCGGTGGGCGTCCATGGTGCTCGTGGTCCACCAGTGGGATCTCCGCGAAGAGCCAAAATACTTTTAATTCCAGCGCTGCGATATTTACCAAGAATCTCAATTAACTCTGTGCGAGTTGAGCCAACGCAGGTTAAGTGAGCAACTGTGGGAACGTGAATTCGAGCAGTAATTTCAGAGGTGATTCGGATTGTGCGATCTCTCGTTGATCCACCTGCGCCATAGGTCACAGAGATGAAATCAGGGGCGATGGATTCAAGCTGTGACATCGCAGCCCAGAGGCGTTCTTCGCCTTCAGTATCTTTTGGTGGGAAGAATTCAAATGAGTAGGTCAATCCACTCTTCACACTGCGCATCTCCACGGCGTCAGGATATCGTTGCGCCGTGGATAAAGAGGTCATGAAGAGCGCATCTGAGGTGCGCGATGCGGTGAAGGGCGAGTTAACTCACTATCTCGCCGAACAACGTGACTATCTCACCAGCATCGCATCTGAATTAATCCCTGTCTGTGATGCCCTTGAAGATTATCTTCTCGAAGGTGGCAAGCGACTTCGCCCACTCTTTGCCTATGCAGGATTCCTCGCTGCAGGATCAACTCCCTCTCGCACCGATATTCGCGCGATGGCCAGCCTTGAACTCTTGCAGGCATGCGCACTGATTCACGATGACTTAATGGATGGATCTGATACACGTCGTGGAAAGCCAGCCATCCATCGCCACTTTGAAAATCTTCACCGCCAAGGATCACTGGCGGGTCTTGCAGATAAATTTGGAGAAGCTGCAGCTGTATTACTCGGTGACTTAGCTCTTGTCTGGTCAGATCACATGTTGCATAACTCAGGTCTCTCCCATGAATCACTGACGGCCGCCCTTCGCATTCATGATGAGATGCGCATTGAATTGATGGCAGGTCAATACCTTGATGTGCGCGAAGCTGGAGAGCGCGAACATAGCGTTGAGCGATCACTTCGCATCGCTCGCTACAAGTCAGGTAAATACACGATTGAACGTCCACTGCATTTAGGCGCTGCCATTGCGCGTCCATCGGCGACCGAACATTCAGAACTTCTCAATGTCTTATCTGCATACGGTCTTCCTCTGGGTGAAGCCTTCCAATTGCGCGATGACATGCTCGGAATCTTTGGAGATCCAAAGGAGACAGGAAAGCCAGCAGGTGATGATCTTCGTGAAGGAAAGCGCACAGTCCTCATGGCGATGACCATGGAGAAGGCATCGAGTGGTGCTCGCGCAGAACTTTCAGCACATCTTGGAAAGCCTGATCTCTCCCCTGAAAAGATTGAATCTCTTCGCACACTCATCGTTGAGACCGGCGCTATCGCCGATGTTGAAAAATTGATTGACCGCTTAGGCGAAGAATCAGTAGCTGCAGCAAACTCTGCAGCGATCAATGAAAGCGCACGTCCATTTCTCTTGGCTCTGGCTGAGACCGCAATCCGTAGGAGCTATTAATGACAAGAACAGTTAAGGGACCCACAGATCACGTCGTCGTAGTAGGCGCAGGACTCGGTGGCCTCAGTGCAGCACTTCGCCTTGCAGGTGCTGGTCGCAAAGTCACCGTGGTTGAACGTGAATCAGTTCCTGGTGGTCGCAATGGACTTCTGAAGAAAGATGGCTACTCATTCGATACTGGCCCATCAGTTCTGACAATGCCATCACTGATTCAAGATGCATTCTCATGCGTCGGTGAAGATATGAAGGATTGGCTTGATCTGATGCCTCTTACACCTCTCTATCGCGCCTTCTATGCCGATGGTTCACAGATTGATGTCCATGCAAATACTGCGCAGATGGAAGAAGAAATTCGCACTCACGTCTCTGCAGAAGAGGCGATGGGCTATCGCAAGTATGTGGAATTTGTTACCAAACTTTATAAGTATGAGATGAAGGACTTCATTGATAAGAACATCGACTCACCACTGAACCTTGTAACTCCTAACTTGGCTCGCCTCATCGCACTCGGTGGCTTTAGACACTTGCAGCCAAAGGTCAATCAATACCTGAAAGATCCACGCCTTCAAAAGGTCTACTCATTCCAAGCAATGTATGCAGGTGTGAGCCCACAGCAAGCGCTAGCAATCTATGCAGTCATTGCCTATATGGATTCGGTCAACGGCGTCTTCTTCCCTAAGGGTGGAATGCATGCAGTTCCTCGAGCGTTAGCTGCTGCTGCGCAAAAGCATGGCGTTGAATTTAAATACGACACCACTGTGACTTCCCTTGATAAGCAGAACGGACGCGTCAAGGCAGTTCTGACTGACACAGGTGAGCGCATTGAATGTGACGTTGTTGTGATGAACCCAGATCTGCCAGTTGTATGGCGTGATTTGCTAGGTAAGACACCCCTTAATATCAAGCGCCTTAACTACTCACCATCATGTGCAACTCTTCTTGTGGGATCTTCCAAGAAGTATGACCATATCGCTCACCACAATATTCACTTCGGAGAGTCATGGGATGGCGTCTTTGATGAACTGATCAAGAAGAAGACTTTGATGACAGATCCATCAGTACTCGTCACAGTTCCAACTCACGATGATGCCTCCCTTGCACCTGCAGGAAAGCAGTCCTACTACATCTTGTATCCAACACCGAACTTGGATGCAGATATCGATTGGACTAAGCAGGCCAAGCCTTATCGCGATCACATGATTAAAACTCTCGAAGATCGCGGATATACAGGCTTTGGTGATTCCATTGAGACTGAAGTGATGACGACTCCCCTTGATTGGCAAGCACAAGGAATGGAGCGCGGTGCACCATTTGCTAGCGCACACACCTTCTTCCAGACAGGTCCCTTTAGACCACGCAATATGGCTGCAGGATTTGAAAACGTTGTCTTTGCAGGCAGTGGAACTCAACCTGGAGTTGGCGTTCCCATGGTTCTTATCTCAGGTCGCCTTGCAGCAGAACGCATTGTGGGTCCGGTTAAGTAGATGGATGCAGCACTTGCAGCATCGTATGAAGAGTGCAAACGACTTAACTCCTTGCATGGCAAGACCTACTACTTAGCAACTCTGCTTCTTCCAAAGAATAAGCGTCCCTATGTTCACGCACTCTATGGATTTGCTCGCTATGCCGATGAGATCGTTGATGATTTAGCCTCCACTCTCTCACCAACAGAGAAGGCTGATGCTCTGCGTTCTTGGAGCAGCGGTGTTCTTGCCGATCTCAAAGCAGGAACAAGCACAGATCATATTGGTCGCGCACTTGTTGATACCGCTCACACATTCGATATCCCCCACCAGCACTTCGTTGATTTCTTGCACTCTATGGAGATGGACTTAACTGTCACCGAATATCAGAGATATGAAGATCTCCTTGAATATGTCTATGGCTCTGCCGCCGTTATCGGCCTTGAGATGGTTCCCATCCTTGGATATTCAGATGAGCGCGCATATGAGGCAGCTAAGAAACTCGGTATTGCATTTCAACTCGCAAACTTCATCCGCGATGTTGGTGAAGATCTCGATCGTGGTCGTGTCTACTTGCCGCTACAAGAGCTTGCACAATTCGGCGTCGACCGAGCAATGCTCGAGCGTCGTGTATTGACCCCTGAAATCGTTGCCGCTCTCAAGTTCCAAATCGCACGAGTGCGCCAATTGCAACGCGAAGCAGATATCGGTATCGCATACCTCGATAAGCAATCACGTCCATGTATTCGTGCTGCCAGTGAGCTCTATTGCGGAATCGTCGATGAAGTCGAAGCTATTGGATATGACATCTTCACTAAGCGAGCAAAGACTTCTACTGCTCGCCGCGCACGTGTTGCAGGAGCTGCCTACATACAGGCAATTGCTGCGCGTATTGGATAAAGTTCTACCTAACGGGAGCCACAGTGGCTGAGAGGACTTCATCGAAGTCGACCGTCTGACTGGTCCGGTAATGCGGATCTAGAAATGAGGATCTAAGTGTTTTCCACTTTCTTTACAGCATGGGGTTATGAAGTTTCCTATCTTGAATTTATTGCATCTGTTGTTTCCTTCGTAGGTGTTGCACTGGGCATCACAGCAAAGCGCATCACATGGCCTTGGTGGGCGCTAAGTGCAATCCTCTATGGCATCTTCTTCTTGCAATACAAGCTCTATGCAAGTGCTGCTCTTCAACTCGTATTTATCGCAGCAGCAGTTGCCGGTTGGTATGGATGGGAGCCAACGGGTGCAAAGCCTGGCCCATTTAGAAATAGGTACCGTCTCTACACAATTGCAGCAATCATTCTTGCAACTCTTGTCCTCGGCCCCGTTCTTAAATCACTGGGCGCTGCATCTACCTATATCGATGCAATCCTCTTCTTTGGTTCACTCGCTGCTCAAATTCTGATGGTCTATGAGAAGTACGACAGCTGGCCAATGTGGTTGGTAGTAGATGCCGGATACGTCGCTCTCTATGCATCACAGGGTCTACTCTTTACAACGCTGCTCTATGTGGCATTTACTGCAATGGCAGCATTGGGATGGAGTCGCTGGTATGGAACTCATAAGCGCGCTCTTAGATCTCTGTAAAGACGCTACCCAACCCATTATTGCAATCGATGGGCCGGCAGGTGCTGGAAAGACAACGCTGGCCCACGACATCAAGCTTGCACTTGCCCAGAGATATTCCATCACTGAAATTCATATGGATGATCTCTACGATGGTTGGGATAACGCACTCACGGATCAACTCACTGATGTGCTCACTCATCTCGTTGCAGCACATAAGAAATCTGCTGCTATTTCACTTTCCACATACAACTGGCAGGCAGGTGCATTCTCACCCGTTGCTGAGATAGAAAAGTCAGAACTTCTCATTCTCGAAGGTGTAGGCAGCGGGCAGATGGCTATTCGTGATTCTCTCTCGGCTCTTATCTGGATTGATATCGATGAAAGTGAAGGACTAGCAAGGGTTCTAGCGCGCGATGGAAAAGAGATTGAGAGTCAGATGAGAAAGTGGCTTGCCACACAGGAGCAACACTTTGCAGGTGAAGGCACGCAGAACGCTGCTGATTTCGTACTGACTACCTAGAATTCGGGATATGTCTGACCTGACCGGCGAGCTCATTGATGGGCGCTACCAACTCATCCGCCAGATGGCCACAGGTGGAATGGCAAGTATCTATGAAGCAGTAGATACGCGCCTTGATCGCAAAGTTGCAGTCAAGATCATGCACTCGCACTTGGCACAAGATGAACAATTTGTTGAACGCTTTATCCGCGAAGCAAAAGCTGCAGCAGCACTTTCACATCCCAATATCGTTGCTGTGCAGGACCAAGGGTGGAACCAGAATGGAAGCCCTGCCATCTTCCTTGTGATGGAGATGATTGAAGGTCACACCCTTCGTGAATACCTCAATGAACAAGGCAAGCTCTCTATTGCAGATGGAATCAAATTCCTATTGCCAGTCTTAAGCGCACTCTCTGCAGCACATAAAATTGGAATTGTTCATCGTGATATTAAGCCAGAGAACATCTTGATCTCCAAAGAAGGTCGCATCAAGATTGCAGACTTTGGGCTAGCAAAAGGCCCTCTCCTCGGTGGCACCATGACTGCTGAATCAAGCGTCATTCTCGGTAGCGTTTCCTACCTCTCCCCTGAGCAAGTTCAGCGTGGTGTTGCAGATTCTCGTAGCGATAACTACTCACTGGGCATTACCGCCTTTGAAATCTTCACAGGCAAGAAACCATTTGAAGGCGATCAACCGATTCAAATCGCCTATATGCATGTCAATAATCGCGTGCCAAAAATCAGCTCACTAATCTCAGGTGTTCCAGAGCAACTCGATGATCTGATCTATCGCGCAACCAGTGCCGACCCAGATGAGCGACCACGCGATGCCAGCATCTTCTATGAAGAGCTCTCACGCATCAGCCAACTACTTAATCCCAAAGAGAATCAACTCAGCCTTGAGCTCGATATTCCTATCGAACCTATGCGCCCTAAGGTTTCCCGTAAATCACTACGCGCAAAGGTCAAAGAGATGACGCAAGCAATTCCTGCAATCCCTGCCCCGCGTGAGACCACGCAAGAGATTAAAAAGCGCAAGAAGGCAAGCAAGCGCGTTCGTCGCAATCGCAAGATTGCACTCGTTATGGCCGTTGTTGTGGGAATAGTCGGTTGGTATGTACTGGTCGGTCCTGGCTCTCGCGTAGTTGTTCCATCAACTGTGGGTGCAACACAGCTTGAGGCAGGAGCAGCACTAGATCCCCTTGGTCTTGCATCTCTTGTCGTTGAGAAACAATTTAGCGAAGAGATTGCTGAAGGTCGCGTCATTCAATCTATTCCTGAAGGTGGCGGTCGTATTGATCAAGGTGGCACCGTCAAACTAATAGTCTCCAAAGGACCGGAGCGATTTACGATTCCACCTCTTGCAGGTCTGACACCAGAGGCGGCAACGAACGTCCTTGCAAAGTTACCGCTGACTATCCAGCCTCTTGCTGAAGAATTCAGCACAAGTGTTCCTAAAGGTTATGTCATTGACTCCAACCCACCATCAGGTGAGAAGGTCAAGCGCAGCGCATCCATTCTTATCCGCGTTTCAAAGGGCATTGAGCAAGTTGCAGTCACTTCCTATATTGGCAAGAGCTCTGATCAAGCCTTGAATGAACTGCAAGCTGCGGGATTTGTAGTGACATCAACCTATGCATATAGCGAGACTCTCCTTGCAGGTGAAGTCATTGCGCAGAAACCATTAGGAGCCCCAACTGCAGATAAGGGTTCAAAGATTTATTTGATTATCTCTAAGGGCTCCGGATTCGCATTTGTTCCTAATCTCTTCTCCATCGATGAAGCTAAGGCAGTTGCAGCCCTGAAAGATCTCGATCTCAAAGTTGTTGTGAAGAAAATTGGAAAGAAGACCGTCAAGAAGGTGACAAACGTTTCACCAAAGGTCGGAAGCAAGGTTAAACGTGGCAGTACTGTGACCATCACAGTAGGGTAGGCAAATGTCTAAGGCCATCAAGAAACCACGAATCGGTGCTCACACTCCAACATCTGGAGGAATGGCTAAGCGCTCCATTGCATATGCAGAGCTGACTCAAGCTGAAGCGATTCAAGTCTTCACATCTAACCCCCGTGGTTGGGCAATGCCTGAGACCAACCATGAAGCAGATGCAATATTTCGTGAAAAGGCTCAAGCGCTCGATATTGAAACTTATGTCCACGCACCATTTCTTATCAACTTAGGCTCACCTACGCATGAGACCTATGTAAATTCATTGGCATCAACTGCCTATTCCTTAAAGCGCGGACAAGAAATTGGCGCACTCGGAGTTGTAGTTCACACAGGCTCTGCAGTTAAAGAGGACAACGTTGATAATGCATGGAAGCAGATCAAAAAAGGTGTCATGCCAATCCTTGAGGCACTCGATGATGATGCGCCCTATCTACTCTTAGAGCCAACAGCAGGCCAAGGTCAATCACTGGTCAAGCGACTTGAAGATTTAGAGAACTATCTCAAAGCACTGGAATACCACCCCAAAGTTGGTATCTGTCTTGATACATGTCACGTCTTTGCAGCAGGCCATGACATTGCAAAGAAGGGTGGAATGAAGGAGACCCTCGACCTTCTGGTTCAAGTCGCTGGCATCGAACGTATTCAACTCATCCACGCCAATGATTCGATGGATGTGTGTGGTGCCCTCAAAGATCGCCATCAAAATATTGGTAAGGGCTTTATTGGTGTCGATCCCTTTGCTGAACTCCTAAAGCACCCAGCAGTTGCCAACGCGCCGCTCATTCTTGAAACTCCTGGCATGGAACCTGAACATGGTGAGGAAATTGCTCTCTTAAAGAAGTTGCGTGGATGAGTTCTTCACACGCACTGAAAATTCGTCTAGCCCCATGGGCCCTACTCTCAGTCTCTGCTGCTTGGGGAATGGCATTTGTTGTCATGAAAGATGCCATCGAGCGCCAGAGCGTCAACAACTTTCTCTTCACACGATTCTCACTCGCAGTCATAGTGATGGTTGCTCTTAAGCCACAAGTCCTTATGAAGTTAGATGGTGATCTCATCATCCGCGCAGGATCAGCAGGAATTTTCTTAGGCCTTGGATATATCTTCCAAACGTTAGGACTTGCCCGCACAGGGGCTGCCATCACAGGTTTTGTTACCGGGCTCTATGTAGTTTTCACTCCCCTACTTGCCTATTTCTTCCTCAAAGAGCGCCTCACAAAATTAATCTGGGGATGCGTGTTCATAGCAACCATTGGGCTTGGTCTCTTATCTATTCGTGGGTTTTCTGTAGGAATTGGCGAGATGCTTGTACTCGCTAGCGCCTTCTTCTTTGCAGCTCACATCATTGCACTCGGTAAATGGTCATCAGGTCGAGATGTATATGCGATGACGATTGTGCAGCTTGCTATGTGCGCTCTCCTTTCTGGTCTTGCCTCAATTCCTGAAGGGTATTCAGCTCCTCCTGATTATGGAGTGTGGGCTGTTGTGGTCTTCACAGCGGTGATCTGCACCGCAGTCGCATTTGTTGTGCAGACATGGTCCCAGGCTCATATGACCACAACGAAGGTTGCGGTCATTCTGACTATGGAAGTTGTCTTTGCGGCGCTCTTTGCAATCATCTTTGGTGGCGAACGCTTAACTCTGCAAGCTACTCTTGGTGGACTGATGGTGTTAACTGCCATGTTTATGATTGTTCTCAAGGAGGAGTAAGCCATGGCAATCGATCTTCGCTCTGACACGGTTACAAAGCCAAGTGAAGCCATGCGCGCTGCTATGGCATCTGCTGAAGTTGGCGATGATGTCTATGGTGATGATCCCACCGTTAACTCACTTGAAGAACGCGTTGCTGCAATGTTTGGCCACCAAGCTGGCCTCTTCACTCCTACCGGATCCCTTGCCAATCAATTATCAATTCGCACGCTGGTAAAGCCTGGTGAAGAACTTCTTGTTGAAACTCGTAGCCATATCGTTCGCGCAGAACTTGGTGCTGCTGCAACTTTTAGCGGCATCACAACCCGCACATGGCCATCCACTGATGGACTATTGAAGGCAGATGATGCACTCGCCATCGCCCACGAAAATGCAGGTCCATATTTAGTTTCAACTAAGGCAATTGCAGTTGAGAACACTCACAACTTTGGTGGCGGAACTGTGCAACCGATTGATGAGATTGCAAAACTTTCATCAGCAGCCCTTGCTCGTGGAATTGCGATGCACCTCGATGGTGCGCGCATCTGGAATGCCCATGTGGCATCCGGTGTTTCATGTGCTGAATATGGCAAGCACTTCGACACTATTAGCGTCTGTCTTTCTAAGGGACTCGGTGCACCGATTGGTTCAGTCATGCTCTCTACGAAAGAACGGGTTGCCGAGGCTCGCATCTGGCGCAAGCGCTATGGGGCTGGAATGCGCCAAGTCGGCATCATCGCAGCTGCTGCTCACTATGCACTCGATAACAACATTGCTCGCCTAGCTGAAGATCATGCACGGGCTAAGAAGATTGCCACAGCACTTGCCGCCATCGACTCATCCCTCGTTGATCCTTCTAAGGTTCACACAAATATTGTTGGCCTTGAACTATCAAAGATTGGGATCACGGCAGCTGAGTTAACAGCGCGCTGTAAGGATGCTGGGCTGTGGATTAGCGCTCTTGGTCCTCACTATGCGCGCCTTGTTACCCATCTTGATTTCGATGATGCGCAATGCGATCAATCTATTGAAATACTAAAGCGCGCCCTCGTGGTGAAGTAGCCACTCTTTCTTATTTAAACCGTAGGCATAATTTCCAAGCGCTCCACCAGTTTTAACTATGCGATGGCATGGAACGACCAGAACAATTGCATTCTTTGCGCACGCACTTCCCGCAGCTCGAACTGCCGCAGGACTTCCCGCACGTTCTGCCAATTCACCATAGGAAATCACTGAACCGGCCTTCACCTTCTTCATCGCCTTCCACGCAGCTTGTGAAAAGTGAGCACCTGGCTGGCGAACCTGAATCGCATTAATGGCAGAGATATCTCCATCGAAGTAATCGTTAATCAGATCTGTGATGACAGGAATCTTAGAAACAGACTTAATCTCTCGCATTGCATCAGCTGCGCTCAAACTCTCTTTCAGCGCTTTGAGTGTTGAGAGATTTGCCCCAAGGAGAATGTGTTCATCGGCAATCAGATTGAGATTGCCTAGGGGTGTTGCCAGAGTGGTGAGAAGCAGCGTCACGCAAACTAAGTTAGCGGTCGCGCAACATTTCAGCAACCAAAAATGAGAGCTCAAGTGACTGTGAGTGATTCAAGCGTGGGTCACACGCTGTCTCATAACGTGATTCAAGATCCTTCTCAGAAACTTGATTGCCACCACCGAGACACTCAGTGACATCATCACCGGTGAGCTCGATATGGATGCCACCAGGGTGAGTTCCCAGCTTCTTATGGACTTCAAAGAATCCTCTTACTTCATCGAGTACATCTTCAAAATTGCGTGTCTTATAGCCATTCTTTGATTCAAAGGTATTGCCATGCATCGGATCGCATACCCAGAGAACTTGCGCACCACTCTTTGTCACACCTTCAACGAGAGCTGGAAGTGCTTGGCGGATTGTGCCGGCACCCATGCGAGTAATAAATGTAATGCGCCCTGGCTCATTATCTGGATTGAGCTTTGCAATCAGAGCTAGCGCATCGTCAACTGTGGACTTAGGTCCGAGCTTGATGCCGATGGGATTGCGAACCTTCGATGCGAAATCAACATGTGCGCCATCGAGTTGACGTGTGCGCTCACCAATCCAGATGAAGTGACCTGAAACATCATATGGAAGCTGCGTGCGTGAATCGATACGGGTCAGTGCCTTCTCGTATTCAATAATGAGAGCTTCATGGCTTGCATAGAAATCAACAGCCTTGAATTGTTCTGGGTCAACGCCTGCAGATTTCATAAATGCAAGGGCGCGACCGACTTCATTTGCCATCTGCTCATACTTCTCACCGAAGGTGGAGTCGCGGATAAATCCCTTATTCCACTCATGCACCTGGCGAAGGTCTGCAAAACCTCCACGAGTAAATGCGCGAACGAGGTTAAGCGTTGCAGCAGATGTGTTGTAAACACGAACAAGACGGTTGGGATCTGGCGTGCGAGCTGCCTCAGTGAATTCAATATCGTTGACTGCATCTCCGCGATAGGCAGGAAGTGTGACATCACCGCGAGTTTCAAGATCATTAGAACGTGGCTTTGCAAACTGCCCCGCCATACGGCCGACTTTGATCACAGGCAAACTTGAGTAGTACTGCAAGACAGCAGCCATCTGCAAAATTGTCTTGATGCGATTACGAATGGAATCTGCTGTAGCTGATGTGAAAGTCTCAGCGCAATCTCCACCTTGTAACCAGAATGCTCGACCAGCTGCTGCTTCTGCAATCTTTGCTTTGAGATCATCGCACTCACCGGCAAAGACAAGTGGAGGAAGTGCACGAAGATCAGCAACAGCCTTCTTCATCTGCTCACCATCGTGGCCACCAGGCCAGTTAGGTTGCTGGGCAGCAACGAGTGATGAGTCGAAGAGGTTATCGAGCTGCGAGGAAGTCGAGTTCATAGTCATAAGAGTAGAGAGTTCAGTAGCAATCTCGCAGGGAGATTATCCAAAGAACGAAGTGATCTCCTCATATCGCTCGAATGGAACGGTCTTGAGAACATCTGTCGCTGATGCCAATGGCACGCGAGCAATCTTTGTTCCGTGGAGAGCCATCATCTTGCCGAAGTCACCTTCGTGAACAGCTGTGATTGCCTCAAGTCCAAAGCGTGAGCTCAGAACGCGGTCAAATGCTGATGGTGTTCCACCGCGCTGGATGTGACCTAGAACTGTGCAACGTGTTTGGTAGCCAGTCTTTGTCTCAATCTCTGCAGCAAGCCAATCACCAATACCGGATAGCTGAACGTGGCCAAATGCATCAAGTGGCTGATCCTTAGTGATCATGTCGCCATCTTGAGGAATCGCACCTTCTGCAATAACGATGATGGGAGCAGTTCCTGTTGCAAAGCGAGACTTCACATATTCACAGACCTTATCGACTGAGAACTTAACTTCTGGAATCAAGATGCATGCAGCATCTCCTGCAACTCCTGAGTGAAGGGCAATCCATCCTGCGTGGCGACCCATAACCTCAACGATTAGTGGGCGGTGGTGTGACTCAGCTGTTGTGTGAAGGCGATCGATTGCCTCCATCGCAATGTTGACTGATGTATCAAATCCAAAAGTAAAGTCTGTGTTGTTGAGGTCGTTATCGATTGTCTTAGGAACTCCGATGACCTTAACGCCTAGTGCATCGAGCTTTGTTGCAACTCCGAGTGTGTCTTCTCCACCGATTGCGATGAGAACATCAATTCCCTGGTCAGCAAGATTCTGCTTGATGCGCTCAACACCGTTCTCCATCTTAAATGGGTTGGTGCGAGATGAACCAAGGATGGTTCCGCCCTTTGCAAGGATTGGCTTCACTGTTGCAAGATCAAGTGGCATGGTCAGCGCCTCAAGAGGGCCTTTCCAACCATCGCGGAATCCGACGAATTCATATCCGTACTCTTTGATTCCCTTTGTGACTACGCCACGAATAACACCGTTAAGTCCTGGGCAGTCTCCGCCACCTGTAAGAATTCCAATACGCATTGCAACGCTCCAAAATTAAGTGAGATTTGGCTAACTAATTAAGCCGCACTGTGGTCAACACTGACTGGCACAGTCTAGCCTTTCGTCATGGCAAAGACCCAACTCACCGCAGGCGTGGATTCTTCAACCCAGTCGGTGAAGGTCGTCATTCGTAACGCAGAAACAGGCGAGTTAGTACGGCACGGTCGCGCATCTCACCCTGATGGAACAGAAGTAGATCCAGCCCATTGGGAGAGCGCCCTAGATAAAGCAATAGCAGATGCAGGTGGCCTTGATGATGTCTCCGCAATTTCAATTGGTGGCCAGCAACATGGAATGGTCGCACTTGATAGCAGCGGTGAAGTTATCCGCCCCGCACTTCTATGGAATGACACTCGCTCTGCACAATCTGCTCGTGATCTCAACGCTGAAATGGGCGGAGATGCACAAGCTGCGCAGAAAGTCGGATCTGTTCTCGTTGCATCATTTACTGCAACAAAACTCAGGTGGCTTGCCGACAATGAGAAAGCTAATGCCGCCAAAGTTGCAGCAGTTGCACTCCCCCATGATTGGCTCTCGTGGCGCCTGCAGGGTGGAAAAGATTTCGATAAGTTATTTACTGATCGCTCAGATGCATCGGGTACTGGATACTTTGATTCTGTTTCCTCTACATATCGCGATGACCTTTTGAAGTCCGCACTTCGCACAGATCGCACCATCATTACCCCACGCATCACTGCACCTAGCGCATTTGGCGGCACCACACTTTCAGGTATTCCCATCGCAGCAGGTGCTGGAGATAACGCAGGCGCAGCCCTCGGTGTGCAGGCACAACCTGGTGATGTAGTTGTCTCACTTGGAACAAGTGGAACAGCATTTGCAGTCTCTGACACTCCAACACATGATCCAAGTGGTGCGGTTGCAGGATTTGCTGATGCAACAGGTCGCTTCTTGCCACTTGTCTGCACACTCAATGCTGCTCGCATTTTAGATGCAGCAACTCGCATCTTAGGAAAAACGCATGATGAGGTTGGCGCACTAGCGCTGACTGCAAAGCCAGGTGCTAATGGTCTTTCTCTTCTTCCCTACTTTGAAGGAGAGCGCACACCTAACCGCCCTGATGCGACGGGTGTCTTTTCAGGAATGAACCTGAACAACTCAAACCCTGCCGATATTGCACGGGCGATGATTGAAGGAATGCTCTGCGGCCTTGTCGATGCAGTCGATGCACTTGAAAAGCTAGGCGTCTCAATCAACCGCGTCTTACTCATTGGTGGCGCTGCCAAGAATCCTGCTATCTCATCCATCGCATCATCACTCTTTGGTCGCGAAGTACTCGTTCCGCAACCAGGTGAATATGTTGCAGATGGAGCAGCGCGACAAGCTGCATGGGCACTACTTGGTGGAGCAACTCCACCTCAATGGAATCTCGGTGAAGTCAGCTCAACTCACTCTGTTGCAACACCAGAAGTTGTTAGCGCATACCGAACTCTGCGAGATAGAACCGCCAATTGGTAAAAGCTGTACTTCTTCTTAACGATCATCTCAATCGCAACTACGGTGCGCTCAAAGGCGCAGATCCAAAGACCCATCAGATTCTCTTTATCGAGAGCCAGCGAATGCTCACGACCCGTACTTGGCATATCCAGCGCCTCTTCTTTCTCATGTCAGCTCGTGATCACTTCCTACAAGAGCTGCGCGATGAAGGATTTACTGTCACCTTTATGCAAAGTGCCAATACTGAAGTGGGCATTGAAGAATTTCGAAAGTCACATCCCGGCATAGAGATTGAGGTTGCTGAGCCTTCCTCCCATCAACAGTATGAACAGTTAGACAAGCTTGGAGTGACTCTTATCCCGAATGATTTCTTTCTGACATCTCGCCCACTCTTTGCACAATGGGCGAACTCACAGAAGAACTTGGTGATGGAGAACTTCTATCGCGCCCAACGCGTGCGCCTTAACATCCTGATGGAGGGAAGTGATCCTGTCGGTGGCAAGTGGAATTACGATGCCGATAATCGTCTTCCACCACCCAAAGGTGCTCATACGTGGCCTGACTATCTAGAGCATCCGCGCGATGAGATTGATGAAGCAGTTCTTGCAGATATCAAGAAGAGAAAGATTCCCGTCTTTGGCGATGATCCTGACACAACTTGGGGCACCACTCGCACTGCTGCACTGGCACAGATGCACCACTTCTTTGACACTGCCTTTGCTGAATTCGGCGCCTACGAAGATGCAATGGTCGCTGAGACTTGGGCGGTTAATCACTCACTCTTAAGCCCATATCTGAATATCGGTTTACTTCACGCCCAAGAAGTAATCGATGCAGCAATGGTGCGCTTTAAGAAGGGCGATATTCCACTAGCAAGTGCTGAAGGATTTATCCGGCAAATTATTGGTTGGCGCGAATACATCAACGGTCTGTATTGGCACTTTGGTGATCTCTATCGAAATGAGAATGCGCTGCAAGCCACTCGCCCACTTCTGCCGCTCTTCACGGATTCAAGTAAGACGCAGATGAACTGTGTTTCAACGCAGGTGCGAGATATCGAAGCGCGTGCGTGGGTGCACCACATTCCACGACTGATGGTCTTAAGTAATTTGGCACTTATTACGGGAACCTCACCTCAAGAATTTCTCGATTGGATGCGCAGGGCATTTATTGATGCCGCAGATTGGGTAATGGTTCCAAATGTCATTGGAATGAGCTTGCATGCAGATGGCGGCAAACTTGCGACTAAACCCTATGCATCAGGTGGTTCCTACATCTCAAAGATGGGAAGTTTCTGCAAAGGATGCAAATTCGATCCCAAGAAACGAGTTGGTGATGATGCATGTCCATTCACCACTCTCTACTGGGACTTCCTTGACCGCAATCAAGTGCGGTTTGCAAAGAACCACCGCATGGGACAACAACTAGCTGGAATCAAAAGATTAAGTGATCTTCCAGAATTACGAGAGCGCGCCAAGGAAGTTTTAGAACTTCTCTCTCATGGTGAACTCTGATTCAATTACGCCATGTCACTTGCTCCTGAGATACAGGAATACCTCAAAAGATTAGAAGCTCTCAATCTGCCTCAAGTCTGGGAAGCACCCGTTGATGTCATAAGGCGCAATACTCAAGGACGTGTAGCTACATCAGGGCCAGTAGAAGCCATTCAGGAAATCTCAAATAGATTTATTCCAGGTCCCACTGCTGATCTTCCAATTCGCATCTATCGACCAACAACTGATACCAACGCACCTGCCATCATCTACTTCCATGGCGGCGGATGGGTACTTAACTTTCTCGATATCTATGACGCATCCCTTGCCCGTCTTGCCAACCAAACCGGCGCTGTCATCATCAGCGTGAACTACCAAAAAGCGCCAGAGCATCCATTTCCAGTTCCCTTTGATGATTGCTATGAAACCCTTCTCTGGGCGATAGCAAATGCAGAGAATCTAGGAATAGATGAGAACAGAATTGGTATTGCAGGCGATAGCGCTGGTGCAAATTTGGCTTCAGGCGTTGCAATCAAAGCTCGGGATAACAAGATTGCCCTCTCATTCCAGATATTGATTTACCCGTGCAATGATCGCAATCTTGAAACCAATTCCTATAAAGAGAATGCGACAGGCTATGGGCTTTCAACTCAGGCGATGCAATGGTTCTGGGATCAATACCTGCAAGGTGCTAGCCATGATGAGAATGCCTATGCAATTCCGATGCGAGCTGCATCCTTTAAAGGATTAGCACCAGCAATCATCATCACAGCCCAATACGACCCGCTACTCGATGATGGCGAAAAATATGCCGAGCTCCTTCAAGGCGATGGCGTCCCAGTTATCTACAAGAGCTATGAGGGAATGATTCACGGCTTCTTTAGCAATATGGCAGTGACCCCTACTGCGCAGGAAGCAATTGATTTTGTGGCCTCTGAAGTAAAGAAGATAACCCAGTAAGGTTGCCTCTTACCTAACAAGGAGCTTGATTTCACCCATGTCACGTCGCGGTCTCTTTCTCTTCATCCTTGTTGGATTCCTGTGGGGCATTCCATATCTCTTCATCAAAGTTGCCGTGGACCCGGAGAATGGATTTAGTCCTGCCACTGTAGTCTTTCTGCGCACAGCAATCGGTGCTGCAATATTGATTCCGATCGCAATCAAGCAGCGACAACTCTTTGCAGCTGTTCGCGGATGGCGTTATGTCGGCGCCTACGCACTCCTAGAAATGATCGGTCCATGGATCCTGATTGGCACCGCAGAGCAGAAGATTTCATCTGGTCTTGCTGGCCTTCTCGTTGCATCCGTTCCGATCTGGGCAACAATCTTTGCATCCATGCGAGGCGATAAGACAGTGTGGCAACGCAAGCGTCTCCTTGGAATCGTTGTTGGATTTATCGGCCTTATTGCAGTTGTTGGGATTGAGAGCATTGCGGGAAGCGCTGATCCACTCTCCATCGCAATGGTTCTGGTTGCTTCAATCGGTTATTCCTATGCTGTCATGATGGTGCAAAGCGCACTTCCTCATGTCTCAGGAATTGCAATTAACGCCGTAGCGATGGCGATGACAGCGATCTTCTACCTGCCATGGAGCATCGCGCAGTGGCCAACCCACGAGATTTCTCAAGGAGCAATCCGCGCAATTATTGGTCTTGGCGTATTGTCGACAGGCGCTGCATTTGCAGCCTTCTTCACATTGGCAAATATCATCGGCGTTGCCCGAGGATCTCTGGTGACATACCTCAACACCGCATTTGCCGTTGTACTTGGAGTGGTAATTCTCAATGAACCACTCACAACGGGAATCATTCTCGGACTTCCACTGGTATTAATCGGTTCATACTTCGCGAGCCGCAAGCCTGCCGATGCCTAACTATTGAGATACTTTCACAATGCTTGAAGCGCTCTTTCTCGGAATAGTCCAAGGTCTTACAGAATTCTTACCGATTTCATCGAGTGCACATATTCGCATCGTGGGTGAATTTCTACCTAATGCTAAAGATCCAGGTGCCACCTTTACCGCTATTACTCAGATCGGCACAGAGCTTGCAGTTCTACTTTATTTCCGGAGAGATATTCTCAACATTGCAGGTGCCTGGTTTAAGCGCGATGGCTCACCTGAAGCGCGCCTTGGAAATCTCATCATCATCGGCACACTTCCCATCGTGGCACTCGGTTACTTAGGCCAGGATTACATCACCAATAACTTCAGATCACTGTGGGTCATTGCATGCACACTCATTATCTTTGGTTTGATTCTGGGATTTGCCGATCGCGTTGGAAGAAGTGAGAAAGATTTATCAACGCTCAATGCACGAGATGGAATCTTCTACGGCCTTGCTCAATCGATGGCGCTAATCCCTGGCGTATCTCGCTCAGGTGCAACAATCGCACTGGGGCGATTCCTTGGATATAAGCGAGAGGCCGCACTTCGCTACTCATTCTTATTAGCCCTTCCTGCAGTCTTTGGTAGCGGTCTCTATCAATTGCAGAAGGCTATGGGTGATTCAACAGTTTCTGTCTACTCCATGCCAGAGATTCTCATCGCAACGATTACCGCATTCGTTATTGGCTATGCAGTAATCGCTTGGCTGATGAAATACATCTCCACCAAGAGCTTCACACCTTTTGTGATTTATCGCGTTGCACTTGGATCAGCGCTCCTGATTGCACTTGCAACAGGTCTTATTAGCGCTCAGTAAAACCTAGTCGTTCAAGCAGCTTAGGATCGCGCTGCCACTCCTTGGAAACTTTCACGTGAAGACCAAGGAAGATGCGTGCTCCGAGTTCGCGTTCAATATCTTTACGCGCTCTCATACCAATATCTTTGAGTCTCTCACCCTGATGGCCTAGCAAGATGCCAGTCTGTGAATCGCGCTCAACATGGATAGTTGCGTGGATATCAAAGAAGGGACGGCTTCCCTTTTCTTCACGCTCGCCCATCTCATCAATGGTGACCATGATGGAGTGTGGGAGCTCTTCTCGAGCATCGCGTAGCGCAGCCTCACGAATAAGCTCACAGATAAGGGTTTCAATCTTCTGATCACTCTTCACATCGGTGGGATAGAAAGCAGGACCTGCCGGCAAATTATCGCCAATTAACTTCTCCAGCAGATCAATCTGCTCATGAATTGCTGCAGAGATAGGAACAATCTCATCCCAGGTGAAACCCTTGGCAAGTTGTGAGATTCCAAGCAAGCGTCCTGCAAGATTCTTCTTAGAGACTAAATCTGTCTTTGTGACGAGTGCAAACTTCTTCGCACGTGAATACTTCGCAATTTCTGCAGCAATGAACTCATCTCCAGCACCTGATGTCTCA
Organism: Candidatus Planktophila dulcis; assembly: GCF_002288225.1. Classification (NCBI taxonomy): domain Bacteria; kingdom Bacillati; phylum Actinomycetota; class Actinomycetes; order Candidatus Nanopelagicales; family Candidatus Nanopelagicaceae; genus Candidatus Planktophila; species Candidatus Planktophila dulcis. Next base: position 487,542 of record NZ_CP016777.1, on the reverse strand, counting down.
TCGGCGGGCAAACACATCATGACGATATCGACGGAATCAAGGCTCTCATTGACGACAGCGTTGAGTCTGTAACCTAGGAGAGTCTTTGGCTTATGAACTCCAGGAGTATCAACTAAGACAGCTTGGTATTCAGGGTTATTCACAATGCCGCGAATTGCATGGCGCGTGGTGTTGGGATGAGGAGATGTAATTGCAATCTTGCTTCCCACGAGTGCGTTAATGAGAGTTGATTTACCAGTGTTGGGGCGGCCGACAATAGCGACGAAGCCCGAACGGAAATCACTCATGGACATATTCTCTCATTACATGCCTGATGTACCTAAAGGGCTGAAATCAACTCCACAGCATCAGCAACTGATGTCACAAGTTCTGCAGCCCTCTCGCCTATCAAACGATGACATCCATCAGATGATGGCGAGTTGATAGGACCCGGTATCGCCATCACAGGTCGCATTAACTCGGCAGCATCTCGGGCAGTGCGAAGGGATCCACTTCGAAATGCAGCTTCCACAACGAGAGTTGCATCCGATAGAGCTGCAATAAGTCGATTACGAGTGAGGAATCGATGTGGAAGGGCAGATACTCCTGGCATCACCTCAGAGACAATCGCTCCGTTCTCACATATCTCTTCAAAGAGTCGCGCATTACCGGATGGATAGTGCAGATCAACTCCTGATGCAATCACTGCAATGGTTCGTCCTTCGGCAAGTAATGCTCCACGGTGTGCTGCTGAATCGATTCCATATGCTCCCCCGCTGACGATGTCCCACCCACGATCAACAAAACCTGTTGCAAATTCTGTTGCAATGCCAACTCCATAAGCCGTTGGCTTTCGCGTTCCCACAATAGAAAATGAGTTGTTGCTGAGAATCTCAACGTTTCCCTTCACCACCAACCCAATAGGTGGGCACGGTAATTGATTGACTCTCATCGGCCATTGGGAATCTTCGGGAGTTAAGAAGGTTGCACCCGCTTCATCAATTGCCGCAAAAGCTCTCTCAGCATTAAAGTTGCGCACCTTCTCAATGATCTGCGCATATTTCTCCTTCTTATATACGCCTAGAAAAAGGTGCTCATAGACAGTTGGAATACCAAATTCAGATATCTGCGCACTCCAATATGGATTCCCACATTCAATGGCGTCAAAGAGAGCTAAGCGTTGCAGCAGCGTTGTATTGGCTCGAATCATCATGGGCGGCAGGGTAAATGCCGCTGGGTAAGAAAAGGGAGGGAAGTGAGTGTGCTGTGGAAACTATGGAAGAAGTGCTGCGATATTTGAAAACGATGTGCGGTGCTCTATACACGGGCCATGTTCTGCCAACGCTTTGGTGTGAACTGCTGTGATATAGCCCTTATGTTTGGCAAAGCCATACTGCGGATATTTGCTATCGAGTTCAATCATGATCCGGTCTCGCGTTACCTTGGCGATAATGGAGGCAGCGCTAATTGCTGTCACCACCTGATCGCCTTTCCACACTGCCACATTGGGAATAGCTAATCCTTCAATGGTATAGCCATCTGTAAGGACATAGGCAGGTTCAATACTCAGGCCCTTAACAGCTCTGCGCATTCCATCAAGGTTTGCAGCATGCACACCACGTTCATCAATTTCTGATGGTGGCACAATAATCACACTGACACTTTCAGCTAGTTTCATAATGACATCAAAGAGAATCTCTCGTTTACTCTCAGAGACTTCTTTTGAATCGCGCACCTCAGATAGCTCTGGCGCTGTGGGATCTTTCAAGATGACGGCTGCGACAACAAGTGGTCCTGCACACGGTCCGCGACCTGCCTCATCAACTCCTGCAATCGGAGAAATACCAGCGTTACGAAGAAGTTCTTCGATCGCTTTCATCATTACTTCTTACTTGATAGGGTCTTGGCTTGGAACAAGGCCAACGTGTTTCACTGGCCAGATAATTGCAAAGACTCGACCGGTGACCTTATCCACTGGAACAAAACCATTGTTGACATCATCTTGGTGATATCGAGAATCAGCAGATGAACCGCGGTGATCTCCCATGACCCATACTTTGCCTTCAGGAACGGTGATATTGAAATCTAATTCACTCGCCTTATTGCCAGCAAAGAGATAGGGCTCATTGGTCTCTTTGCCATTGATAGTGAGCTTTCCATTGCTGCAACAGATAATCTGATCGCCTGCAACGCCAATAACGCGCTTAACAAGGTATTGCTTTGCAGGATTGGGAAGTACTCCCACCGCAACAAGACCATCTTTGAGCTTTGCTACAACTTTATTCTCAGCGCCTTCAAATGGTTCAGGTAACCAATTGGCGGGGTCTCTAAATACAACGACATCACCGCGATTGATAGAACCTGAGATAAAGGGAACTTTATTGACTGCTACGCGATCTTGAATTTGTAGCGTGTTCTCCATAGACCCTGAAGGGATATAGAAGAACTGCACAAGGAAAGTCTTGATAAGAAGTGAGACGGCGAGCGCAACGATTACAAGAATCGGGAACTCACGAAGGACTGAGCCCTTGCGTGGCATAAGAAGAGGTGAAGTTACTCTGCAGGCTTTTCTTCAGTTGCTGGTGCTTCTGCAACTGGAGCTTCTTCTGCAACTGGAGCTTCTTCTGCAACTGCCTCTGCAACTGGCGCTTCAACAACTGCTTCAGCAACGGGTGCCTCAACTACTGCCTCAACTACCGGAGCTTCAACAACTTCCTCAACTACAGGTGCTTCAGCAACAGGAGTTGAAAGGATTCCATCACCGTAGCCAACAACGCCATCGCGCTTTTCGCGAATCTTTGCAGCCTTACCGCGAAGATCGCGGAGGTAGTAGAGCTTTGCACGACGAACATCGCCCTTTGTGACGAGTTCAATCTTTTCAATAACTGGTGTGTGAACTGGGAATGTGCGCTCTACGCCAACGCCGTATGAAACCTTACGGATTGTGAAAGTTTCGCGAACTCCATCACCTTGGCGACCGATAACGATGCCCTGGAATACCTGAAGACGTGACTTGCTACCTTCGATAACACGGACATGGATCTTGAGCTCATCGCCTGCGCGGAACTGTGGGATGTCCCTACGAAGAGAGACTGCATCTACTACGTCGAGAATATTCATGGTGATTCCTGTTCATTACTAATTAACTATGTTAATTGAGCACGGATATCGCCGTGCAGACTGCGTATCTTGCCATAGAAGGGGCCTTGAGCGTAAATCGGCCAATCCCCGCCGAAATCTACGCGTGTAGGTTCAGAAATGCCTCGAGCTCAGCGAAGAGGGTCGGACCTGCTGCCAGCGTCGTCATATAGGGCGCGGCTCCATAGAGACCAAAGCGAGCACCTGCCTCAGTTGCAACCAAACTAGCTGCTGCCCAATCCCACTCTTTCAATCCATCTTCAAAGTAGGCATCGAGTGAGCCCATTGCAACAGAGCAGATATCAACTGCTGCAGCTCCATTGCGGCGAATATCGCGAATCAGAGGAAGCATCCGTCCCACATTTTCAATCTGGCGCACGCGATGTGAAACATCGTATTGAAATCCAGTTCCGATAAATGCGCGATTAAATTCCACAGGTTCATTGACCTTAATCTTGCTGCCGTTAAAGAATGCGCCGCCTCCACGCGTTGCCCACCACGTTGAATTAATGGTCGGAGCGCTCACAACGCCAACAACAGAGCCATCTCTATCTTTTGCAGCGATGGAGACATTCCAACCAGGAAGGCCATAGAAGTAATTGACTGTTCCATCAAGTGGATCGATAACCCAGGTAATTCCTGATCTGCTTTCAATAGCAGCGCCTTCTTCCCCGATCATTCCATCATCAGGTCGCTTGGCAAGAATTGATTGGACGATAAAGGTTTCAGCCTTCTTATCCATCTGCGTCACGATATCGATTGCCGTGGTCTTCTCTTCGATTTCAAAGGCAGGAGGGCGGTCCATGAGCAGGGCAGCCGCCTCAGCTCCAACTTTGCGCGCTAATTCAAGTAACTCCTCATGCATAAGTGAAGTCTAGAGGGTCAATCTCTCGGGAAATTACCGTCCTATCGGATATTCTCACCCACATGACCGAGCTTCGTTTAGATGGCAAGACTGAAGATGGCAACCATCTCTCACTTGTCGACGGCGATGGGAATAATTATTCCGTGCGCATTAGCGACACCTTGCGCGCAACTGTTAATCAACCACGTTTAACCTCTGTCCCAGCAGTGGATGCACAGGAAACAATCTCTGTGAAAGAGATCCAGCGCAGACTGCGCGCCGGTGAAAGCTTTGAACAGATTGCTCGCGATGGACAGACAACTGTTGAAAAGGTTGAGCGCTTCTCAGGTCCCATCATGCAAGAGCGCGAATACATTCTCTCTAACGCTCGGGATCTCGTCATGCGCAAAGATTCACATCGCATAGACCTCACCTTCGGTGAAGTAGTACTTGCAAAGCTTGCACCGCGCGGTGTTGATACCGACCAGGTTTCATGGAACACATGGCGCCAACTCGATGGTGTGTGGCATATCGAACTTCACTATCCAAACCGTGATGGCAACGGCGTTGCAACATGGAACTTTGATCTCGCTCGTCGCGCACTGGATGCATCCGATGACAATGGCGCATGGCTCATTGATGAAGAAGCTCCAACGCGTATTTCAACTTCTGCAATGATTTACTCAGAGCCAACTCATCCATCACGTTTGGAAGAGCCCAAGATAGAGCCTGAGATTGTTCGCATTGCAGATTTAATCAATGCAATTGATGAAAAACCTGAGACTCCACGCCTTGCAGTTATTCGTGAGACTCCAACAGCTGCAGATTCTCAAGATGGCATTACATCCCGAGCAAAGGTTCCTTCATGGGATGAAATTATGTTCGGCCGTAAATCTGAAGAAACACCTGAAGATAATTAATTAATACTGTACACAAGTAGCGGCACAGAGCTTTCAATCACACTATCGCCACCATGGTGGCCAATCATTGCGCCCTCTTTATCGGCGCGATCAGGATCCAGCAGAACGACATCTGCTTGAGCAATTGCAATCACATCACCAGCGCGCTCTGCAGCATCGAGTGAGACATGAGGACCAAAGAGCCCTGCAGTGATAGCGCTTGCTCTTGTGTGCATGGTGACCTTAGAAGCTAGAGCGCTCTCCCACCGTGCAATGACTTCCTTCTCAGCGTTAGCACTATCGCTAGAGAGATAGAGATGGCGCATCCGTGGTTCACCAGCAATGAGTGCAACATCTGTCAGTAGTTCGTTATCGCGGCCCAACACAATCTTCTCGCTCGCATTGATCATTCCGTGATCTGCAGTCAGCCACATTCTGGTTCCACGTGGCAGCTTCTGCATCAAATTCTTTACCAATTCATCAATGCTCGTCAGCGCTGCCAGCCACTTATCGGAACCCACACCATCTGAGTGACCTGCTGAATCCAAATCATTGACATAGAGATAGACAAAAGATGGCGACTTTTCAAGAGCTGCAACAGTTTCAGAGATGAGATCAGCTGGAATATTCGCGCCTTTATAGTTCGCTCCACGAAAGACTGCGCGCGTGAAACCTGTATTTTCATATCTCTTTGCTGCAACATGTGTTGTGGTAATTCCTGCAGCAGTTGCGCGCTCAAAGAGAGTCGGAACTGGTTGCCAGATCACCGGATCCACGCGTTCATCCCACTTAAGAGTGTTGAGAATGCGGCCACCGCTACGAGGAACTTGAACTGTGTAACCCAACATGCCGTGAGCACCTGGCATCTCACCGGTTGTCAGCGTTGCAAGACTTGTCGCTGTTGTCGATGGAAAGGATGTCGTCACAGTTCCATGCACGGCCATCGCAGAAAGTGATGGAGCAACGGAAGCATATGCACTTAAAACATCTGCGCCGAGCCCATCAACCAGAAATACCAGCTCTCGCCCGCTTGGACTATTCCCGCATTGAATCGAATCATGCGCTGTTGTTAATCCTAAACTCGAGAAGATCGAGGGCATGATTTGCGATAAATGCACGGCGCTATCTTCTCACGGGTAGCAATTGATGTGCTCTGGGGGCGTGTAGGTACCAAGATTTAGCACTATCGCTTGGCAGAATACGCGCCATGGCAACGAAGAAGGCAGCAGCTCCAAAGAAGTCAGCGAAGGTCGTTGGACCTAAGCCAGGAGAATTTCCTGGCAAGATCGTTGATATCGATGTCTCTTCAGAAATGTCTGAATCATTTCTTGAGTATGCATACTCAGTTATTTACTCACGTGCTCTTCCTGATGCTCGCGATGGATTAAAACCAGTTCATCGCCGCATCCTTCATCAGATGAGCGATATGGGTCTTCGCCCAGAGCGTGGCCATGTGAAGAGCGCACGTGTTGTCGGTGAAGTAATGGGTAAGTTGCACCCACACGGTGACTCAGCAATTTATGACGCACTCGTTCGTATGGCGCAATCATTTTCAATGCAGCTTCCACTGATTGATGGCCACGGAAACTTCGGTTCACTCGATGCTGGCCCGGCCGCCATGCGTTACACAGAAGCACGTCTTGCTTCCGCTGCGATGTCGATGGTGGCAGAGGCAGATGAGAACACAGTCGACTTTGGCCCTAACTACGATGGACAACTTGCTGAGCCTCTTGTGCTTCCAGCAGCATTTCCCAATCTTCTTGTAAACGGCGGTTCAGGAATTGCAGTGGGTATGGCAACCAATATGGCGCCACACAACCTTGGTGAAGTAATTGCAGCAACGAAGTTTCTGATTGATAACCCCAAGGCAACGCTGAATCAATTGATGAAACATATGCCTGCTCCAGATTTCCCAACGGGTGGAGAGATTGTTGGACTTGAAGGCGTGCGTGAGGCATATGCAACCGGTAAGGGTTCATTTAAAATCCGCGCATCTGTTGAAATCTCTAAGGTCACATCCCGCAAGATGGGCCTTGTTATCCGCGAGCTGCCCTTTAACGTGGGACCTGAGAAGATTGTTGAACGTATTGCAGATCTTGCAAAGGCGAAGAAAATTCAAGGCATCTCAGACATCATCGATCTCACCGATGGCCAGACGGGCACCAACGTTGTCATTGAGCTCAAGAATGGTTTTGAACCTGAAGATGTCCTAGAAAAACTCTTCAAACTCACACCTATGGAAGATGCCTTTGCAATCAACGCAGTCGCACTCGTCAAGGGCAAGCCACAGACGCTAGGCCTTAAGGAACTCTTGCAGGTCTTTATCGATCACCGCATCGAAGTTGTGCGTCGCCGCTCAGAATTTCGTAAGGCAAAGGCAGAAGATCGCCTCTCACTCGTTGATGGCCTACTTAAAGCGATTATCGATATCGATAAGGTCATCAAGATCATTCGCGGTAGCGATGATGCAGCAGCTGCAAAAGAGAAGCTTATTAAGGATTTCAAACTTAATGATGAGCAGGCCACCTACATCCTGGATATGCCACTTCGCCGTCTGACAAAGATGAGCAAGCTTGAACTTGAAACAGAGTCAAAAGAGCTCAAGGCAATCATTGCAGCCCTTGCAACTCTTCTGAAGAATGAAGATGCGATCCGCAAGCAGGTCTCTGATGAGCTCACTGCGGTATCAAAATCATTTGCAGTTCCTCGCCGTACTCGTATCGGCAAAGAGTAGTTACTTAGGCAGTAGTACTGCTGTTCCCTTTTCATGGGAGAGAAATTCCAGTGTGTGGTTCGGTAGCGCCTTTGCAAACTCGTGCGCCATATCTTTCTCACCATCACGGCCGGCATCATCGATCACAACAATGGCGCGTGGGCTTAGCTTTGCAACGCACTCAGCAATGGCTGGATGACGAGCCTTGGGATTCTTAGATCCCGGTGGGCCATCGACAAAGAGAAGATCAATAGATGAAATATCGCCTAACTTTGATAGGTCATACCAATCCACACCAGATGAGTGTGGTGTAAGAGGTGCAATGCGGATATCAACGTTGGTGATGGCGTGAGATGTAAGAAGATTCTCAGTTTTACCTGCATATTCGGCTGAATTATCAACGCTAAAGATCTTTGCACCAGGTGCGCTCACAGCAAGGACCAGAGTCGACATTCCAGATCCCAAATCAAGGATGCGAGAAGGCTTAGAACTCTTGGCCAAATCTAAGAGAGTCAGCAACACATCAGGAGATGCCGCCCAACTACGAGTTGAAGGGATAGGTGCTTTGAGATCTAAAAGCTTGATGAGTTGGGCGTAATACTCACTCTGTCTGTAGTGCTCCCATGATGCATCGCTCTGCGCCTTTGCGATGCGACGTATATCTCTTTCAGGTGAGACTAATTTGATGAGTTTCTCATTGATGCGCTTGATGATGCGCAGCTGATAGATGGAGAGGGCAAGTAATGTGAGAGCAATCAGTAGCAAGATGACGCTGAGCATTTGGCGATTCTAGAGTGATTACAAGGTAATCGGAATACTGTGGGAAGATACGCCAAATGATTGCCACTACCGCTCTTGAACTCCGTGCTGGAGCGCGCCTTTTAGTATCAGGCGTGAATGTGCGCATCAATCATGGCGACCGTATTGGATTCGTTGGCCGCAATGGCGCTGGCAAATCAACTCTTGCCAAGGTCCTTGCCGGTGAAAATCTTCCTGCAGGTGGCGGCGTTCAGCGCACAGGAAAGATTGGCTATCTCCCCCAGGATCCGCGCACAGGTGAAGATCAAGGAACCGCACTCGATCGCATCCTGTCTGCTCGCGACCTCGATCAAATTGCAGCGCGCATGACACAAGTAGAACAAGAGATGGCAACGACAGAAGGCGCCGAACTTGAAAAAGCACTTGAGCGATACACACGCGTTGATGCAGAGTTCTCAGCTGCCGGTGGATATGCAGCAACATCTGAGGCAGAGGCAATTGCAACTTCTCTTGGCGTCACAGAAGCTGTCTTTCATAACCAGCTCGACACACTCTCAGGTGGTCAGCGCCGTCGTATTGAACTCGCTCGCATCCTCTTCTCAGGGGCAGAAACTCTTCTTCTCGATGAGCCAACAAACCACCTTGATGCCGACTCCATTATTTGGCTACGCAACTACCTGATCAACTATTCAGGTGGACTTGTCATCATCTCCCACGATGTGAACCTGATTGAAACAGTTGTCAATAAAGTCTTCTACATCGATGGAAACCGAAATGTCATCGATGTCTATAACATGGGCTGGAAGCAATACCTCTTGCAGCGCGAACAAGATGAGCATCGCCGCAAGAAAGAGCGCGCCAACGCTGAGAAGAAAGCTGAAATCTTGCAAAAGCAGGGCGAGCGAATGCGCGCAAAGGCTTCAAAGGCAACAGCTGCTCAAGGCATGTTACGTCGTGCTGAAAAACTTCGCTCATCTCTTGAAGATGTCCGTGTTAGTGACAAAGTGGCAAAACTTCGTTTTCCAACCCCTGCTCCTTGTGGCAAGACTCCCCTTTCAGGTGAAGAGCTCTCAAAGAACTATGGTTCTCTTGAAATCTTTACCGACGTTTCATGCGTGATTGATAAGGGTTCTCGCGTTGTTATCTTGGGACTTAACGGTGCGGGAAAGACAACACTTCTTAAGATCCTTGCCAATCAACTTGAATCTGACACAGGAAAAGTTGAACATGGCCATGGTCTCAAACTTGGTTACTACGCCCAGGAACATGAAATGCTCGACTTCGAGCGCACCATTCTTGAAAATATGATGTCTTCTAAAGATGATCTTCGTGAACCAGAAGCTCGAAATGTCTTAGGTTCATTCCTCTTTGTCGGCGATGATGTTCATAAGCAGGTGAAGGTCTTATCTGGTGGAGAGAGAACTCGTTTAGCACTGGCAACCTTGGTTGTATCAGCAGCCAATGTTCTGCTCCTTGATGAGCCAACAAATAACTTAGATCCAGCATCACGTGAAGAAATCCTTGGAGCCCTCGGTGAGTATCAAGGCGCTGTCATCATGGTCTCTCACGATGAAGGAGCTGTGCAGGCACTTAAGCCTGAGCGTGTGATCTTGCTACCTGATGGCGATGAAGATATTTGGAAAGATGAGTACTTCGACTTAGTTTCAATCGATTAAAGCTTAAGCGTCAATCTGCTCGCGATCGATCTCAGCAGTTGCAATGAATTCTTTACGTGGGGCAACATCTGAGCCCATCAAGAGTTCAAACATACGCTCTGCAGCTTCACCATCTGGAACAGTGATCCGACGTAGCGTGCGAGCATCAGGATCCATTGTGGTCTCACGGAGCTGATCTGCATCCATCTCACCAAGGCCCTTATAGCGCTGAATAGGTTCCTTCCAACGCTTGCCGTTCTTCTTCAAATCTGCGGTGACCTTCTTCATCTCATCATCTGAGTATGTGTAAAGGTATTCACCCTTCTTGCCACCCACACCCATTGTTTCAATGCGGTGAAGAGGAGGAATAGCTGCAAAGACGCGACCAGCATCGAGCATCGGGCGCATATAGCGATACATCAAAGTCAAAAGTAGACAGCGAATATGTGCGCCATCAACGTCCGCATCTGACATCAAGATAATGCGGCCATAGCGCGCTTCATCGAGTTCAAATGATTTACCAGAGCCAGCGCCAATAACCTGAATGATCGATCCGCACTCTTTATCATCAAGCATCTGAGATAGAGATGCCTTTTGCACATTAAGAATCTTGCCGCGAATAGGCAAGATTGCTTGGAATTCTGAGTTACGTGCAGCCTTGGTTGTGCCAAGGGCAGAGTCGCCCTCAACGATAAAGAGCTCAGTGCGAGTGACATCTTCAGAGCGACAATCAGAGAGCTTTGTGGGAAGAGATGAAGATTCCAGAGCATTCTTACGGCGCTGAATATCTTTATGAGCGCGTGCGCTAATACGCGTGCGTGAGGCATTTGCAATCTTTTCCATGATCAACTTGCCATTTGCTTTATCAATGCGGCGCGTAGTGGAGAAGAACTCCTTCAACTTATCGGCCACTACCGTTGAAACAATCTTGGTAGCAGCTGCTGTACCGAGTACTTCCTTTGTCTGTCCTTCAAACTGTGGTTCAGACATACGCACTGTGACAACGGCTGTGAGACCTTCCATGACGTCATCTTTGATGACATCGGCTTCGTTCTTCTTCAAAATTCCTGCACTACGCATCGCCTCATTAAAGGCCTTCGTGATTGCCCGCTCAAAGCCAAGCACGTGAGAGCCGCCCTTAGGAGTTGCAATGATGTTCACAAATGAGCGAAGCGTGGTGTCAAAGCCCACGCCCCACTTGAGTGCAATATCAACCTCCATATCGCGCTCAACATCGGTTGAGACCATATGGCCCTTGTCATCAAGGACAGGAACTGTCTCTTGATAATGTCCTGATCCGTAGATGCGAATAACTTCACCGACGGGTGCATCAGGTTGTAAGAAGTCGCAGTATTCAGAGATTCCACCCTTATGGAAGAAGACTTGTGTGCTCTTCTCCTTCTTGCGGTTATCGTTGACAGTAATTGCTAGCCCTGGAACTAAAAATGATGTTTGACGTGCTCGTGCGTAGATATCCTCAAGATCGAGCTCAGCCTCTTTAAGGAAGATCTGACGATCTGACCACCACTTAGTACGTGTCCCCGTTACTTTGGCAGAAATCTTTCCAATGGTGCGAAGTCCTGATTGCGGTGTGAATTCAGCTTTCGGTCCATCGCCATCGAATACGCCTGCAACTCCGCGCTTAAATGACATCCAGTAAATCTTGCCATTACGGTCAACTTCCACATCAAGACGTTCTGCGAGTGCATTCACAACTGATGCGCCCACACCGTGAAGGCCGCCAGATGCCGCATATGAACCGCCGCCGAATTTTCCACCGGCATGTAGCTTTGTCATGACAACTTCAACGCCAGTTAGACCAGTCTTTGGTTCCTTATCAACAGGAATTCCGCGACCGTCATCGTGTACTTCAACAGATCCATCTGATTCAAGATTGATTTCAATCTTCTTGCAATGACCGGCTAGCGCCTCATCCACAGAGTTATCGATAATTTCCCACAAGCAATGCTGTAAGCCGCGAGAATCGGTAGAACCGATATACATTCCTGGGCGCTTACGAACGGCATCGAGACCTTCAAGGACAGCCAAGTCTTTAGCGGTGTAGCTATCTTTAGAATCCACCGCTGCATCGAAGTTCAATTCATCTGCCACGGTGGCAAAGGTTATCTAGCCAATGGTTCGCATCTAGGTAAGCGCGCCGAAGGTCTCATATATTGATTGGCCGGGGTGAGATATCCCCTAATTATCGATATTTATACGCTCGGATAGATAAAAATTTACAATATTGGAATCATTTTGCCGAGCGGGGAATAAAGAGAACTGGCATGATGTTCCATAGATATACAAGAACTTCCCACCTAAGCGATATGGAGAGCGCGATGACCGAGCAAGTAATCCTCGAATCCACACCTCTAAATGCCCTCGATCGATGCGATCGTTGTGGTGCACAAGCTTACGTGCGTGCAACTCTGGTAACAGGTGGCGAATTAATGTTCTGTGCCCATCACGGCAAGGAATATGCAGAAAAGCTTAAGACCGTTGCAGCAAAGATCCAGGACGAGTCAGAGAAGCTGGTAGAAGTTAAGTAACTTAATCTTTAAGAATGCCCTTATGCGAACCATCGCATAAGGGTTTTTCTTTTGATTGACCACAACCACAAAACTTTGGGTTCTCCATCGTTTCAATCAGATTGCCTTCGGCATCGACCATATCAACGGTTCCTGTGATGCGGATAGATCCGCTCTTAGGGTTGATAAAGACCTTCGCATCAGCCACGGATTAAACCTACTTTTTAATCGAGGTAATCGCGTAGTGATTGCGAACGTGATGGGTGGCGCAGCTTTGACATCGTCTTTGATTCAATCTGACGAATACGCTCACGTGTCACACCGTGGACTTTGCCGATCTCATCCAAAGTCTTTGGCTGACCATCGGTAAGTCCATAACGAGCCTTGATGACATCTGCTTCACGGTTGGTAAGCCCACCGAGAACCTGCATCAACTGCTCCTGCAAGATAGTAAATGTCACTGATTCCTCAGGCTTTACAGCTTCAGAGTCTTCAATCAAATCACCGAATTCAGAGTCGCCTTCTTCACCTAGTGGTGTGTGAAGTGAGATTGGTTCGCGACCATACTTCTGCACTTCAACAACCTTTTCAGGTGTCATATCGAGCTCTTTAGCGAGCTCTTCAGGTGTTGGTTCGCGTCCTAGATCTTGAAGCATCTGGCGCTGCACACGTGCCAACTTATTGATGACTTCAACCATGTGAACAGGAATACGGATGGTGCGAGCCTGGTCTGCCATCGCACGGGTAATTGCCTGGCGAATCCACCATGTGGCATAGGTAGAGAACTTGTAGCCCTTTGTGTAGTCGAACTTCTCAACTGCGCGGATAAGACCGAGGTTTCCTTCCTGGATCAAGTCAAGGAAGAGCATTCCGCGACCTGTGTAGCGCTTAGCAAGGGATACAACCAGACGAAGGTTTGCCTCCAGCAAGTGATTCTTTGCGCGCTTTCCATCTTCAACAATCCACTCAAGCTCGCGCTTGAGTTTCTTATCAATCTTCTTTGTATTCTTCAGTGCTTCATCAGCAAAGAGACCTGCCTCAACACGTGTTGCAAGTTCCACTTCAAGCTCTGCGTTCAGTAGTGCAACGCGGCCAATCTGCTTGAGGTAATCCTTCACAGGGTCAGCTGTTGCACCTGCTGTAAGAACTGTCTGCTCTGGTGGAAGGCGCTTGATTTCAATCTGAATAAATCGAGCTTGCTCATTGAAGTAATACTGCAAATCTTCAAGGTTCTTCAAATATCCCTGATTAACGGCTTCTGCAATCAACTTCGCTGACTTCTCATTGAAGGTGCTCATCGCAAATTGCTGTTGGATCTGCTTAAAAGTCAGCGCCTTAGCATCTGCCTGATCAATATTGTGCTTAGGAGCAACGTCAACGCCTTGAATACGGCCATTGATAGCTTCAAGAACGAGGTTCACATTCTTGAGGTCCTTCTTATGCTTCTCGCGCTCATTCTTATCTTCTTCTTCATCTTCTGCATCAGTTTCCTGCAGCGTAAAGGAGCCAGCTTCATTCTTAGTCTCATCAGAGAGAGTGACAACGCGTGGCTGATCTTTACCATCTGATTCAGCATCAATGATTTCAGATGCTTCAGCAATCAGTGTTTCAACATCTTCAAGTTCAACTTCTTCAACAACAATCTCATTGCCATCTTCATCAAGAACTATGGCAGCTTTGCCGCCCTTAACATCTGCCGCCTTGGGATCTTCCTTAGGTGCGATCAGTGCAAGCTGAGCCTTAGACAGGATGCGACTTGGTGCGCCCAGTCCTGCCTTGCGGGCCTTCTCTGTGGCATCTGGGATTACTTCATCGAGCTGACGCGCTTCCAGTGCGAGCGCCATAAATTCTTTCTTCACTGCCTTGCGATAATTATCGATACCGCTTGCTGCAAGTGTTTCAACAATCTCTTTCTGACGGGCAACAGCGTTCTTGAGATCAACGAGTTGCTGTACTTCCTTAGGAGAGAGATCTTTCTTGAGCTCAACCTTGGCAGGCTTAACAGGCTTTGCGGCAACCTTCTTCACAGGTGCGGCCTTTTTAGCAGGAGACTTCTTAGCAACGGCCTTCTTTGCAGGAGCAGATTTCTTTGTAGCTGAGTTCTTCGCAACAGATTTCTTTGCTGCTGGCTTTGCCGCAGCTTTCTTGCTCTTTGCCTTGTTTTTGAGCGCACTAAATACAGCCACAATTGTCCTTTTGGTTTTTCTTCGAACTGCTCGAAGTAATACCTATATTGTACCTGCAACATCCAAGGCGTGCCGAATCGCATCGCCCATCGCCTCAGCCTCAACCAAGAATCCATCGTGTCCAAAGTCAGAACTGATGACTATGGGGGCGCTTGCAGTCGGAACTAGCTCAGATATCTCAACCTGAAGTCGAGGTGGGAAGAGGCGATCGGTATCGATAGAGACCACAACGACCGGCACTGTGATGGCCTCAAGCGCTGCAGCCACTCCTCCACGGTCGCGTCCGATGTCATGAGAGTTCATGGCATCTGTCAGGGCGATATAGGTATTGGCATCAAATCGCTTGGCAAGCTTTGTGGCCTGGTGATCTAGGTATGACTCAACGGCATATCGGCCAGTCTCATCACCTTGGAGCTGGCGACCAAAGCGCACATCCATCTCAGATTCAGTGCGATAGGTCAGATGAGCAATGCGACGGGCAATACCCATGCCTTCGATGGGCCCGCGGCTCTGTTCGTAGTAATCACCATCGTTAAAGTGTGGATCAGATTTAATGGCCCTGATTTGAATAGCTGCAGTTCCAATTTGATCGCCTGTGGCAACAGCTGAGGAACCAATGGTGCAGATAGCTCCCACGCGATCTGGAAGTTGGACAGCCCATTCCAGTGATCTCATTCCACCGAGTGATGGTCCTACTGCCAATAAATACTTCTCGATTCCGAGCGCATCACTAAAGGCCACTTCCGCATTGACCATGTCGCGAATAGTGATGATAGGAAAGCGCGAGCCATAACGCTTTCCATCAGGTGCGATGCTCGATGGCCCCGTTGATCCCTGACAGCCGCCAATAACGTTAGGACACACAATGAAGTATTTATCGGTATCAAATGCAAGGCCAGGTCCAACCATCTGAGGCCACCAACTTGTGACATCAGACCATCCTGTCATCGCATGGTTAACTAAAATCGCATTGGATTTATCCGCATTCAGCGTTCCCCATGTTTGATAGGCGATAGTGATATCAGGAAGAGTCTCGCCATTTTCAAGAAGCAGGAAACCAATCTTTACAAATTTACGATCACCTGGCTCATCGCCCTCAAGCCACGCACCGGTGACATCGAAGTTGGGAGTTCTACTCATAGATAAATCCTTCACGCACTTGCAGCAACACATGATGTGTAGCTACCTGGTCGTCACCCGGAGCACCCCACCGCGGTGGAGGGTTGCCGTCTCATCAGCCGGGGCTATCGATGAGAACTCGTGACCACTACATATATTACCCGAAGATTGCCGCCACAACTTTGGGGTGAAGCTGCGCTCGCATCGCAGAAAATGACTGTGGTGGCCAGCCCGCGGTAAAGACTCGGCGCAAGAGATGGGCCAATGAGTATTGATCATCATCGCCCAGCGCACGGTCTAACCCCTTATGGGCCAGTGCTCCCTCGCCCCGTTCATATGCCATCGCTGCAAAGAGACAGGCAACAGGGGCTACAAATCCACGAGGTGCAATACGCAGTAGATCTCGCCACATCACCCAGTAGTAATCAGTGCTCTCATCTGCATGTGATCCCAATGCAAAATCGCGCACCTGGATATCACTCAGGCGCCCAATAACACGAGCTGCAAGCTCTCTATCTTCTGCACCACGCCCCTCGCGATATTCACCTGCTAAATCAATGATGGCTGTTGCTCCATCGCGCTGCAGCTCTTGTATCTCTTCACTATCGCTACTGACCCAGAAGGCATGCACTTCATCTTGCCACGCACTTTCAAAAGAAGATGGCACAGCAGCAATGGATTGCACCAAACCATCAACACTTTCAAATGGCATGGGATGTCCTGCAATGACATGTTCTGCAGCGATACGTGATGAATCTAAATCTGGAACAACGCTTCCTTCCGGCGGGCAACATGTGAGATCCGAGCAGAGCATCGAGCGAAAACGATTATCACGCACAATCAAAGACTCTTTAATATCAATACCAGCACGCACAAGCGCTGCAGATGTATTGATTAGAACATTCTCAGGATCTACTGCGCCGGCCCCCACATATGCCACAACAAATGCGCCATCTGCTTCATCGCGCAGAAAGTGCGATGCAAGAAGGTCATAACCACTTGCCTGCAAATCACTCGGCATATCAACGCGCATCGCCATCCCCACCGCCTCATCTTTGAGTGCAACAAGGACTAAAGAGTTCTGTGGGTGATACCCGATGAGAAATGGAATTGCTGCAAGGAGATCATGTGGGGAGGTAAGAGTTGTCATATAAGCCTTTCAGGGAAGTGGGTTAACGTGTAAAGAGAACAGGTGGTGTAAAACGAGACGGTGCTGCAACAACGGTGATCGGAACGATGGAGACGGTTTTAATCTCACCAGGAATGCGTAACTTCACGCCCTGCACGGTGAAGTCACCATCCCAGCTGGTTATGAGCTGCACGAGATAGTGGCCAGGGGTTGAATAGGAATGTCGAATTTCCCCATCTGGATACGGAGCTCCTGCTTTACGCGTTGCAAAGATGACGCCATCGCCGTAATGCCAGATGAAGCTGGGCTTGAGTGAGACCTCAACAATCTCACCAACAATTTCAATCTTCTTCGTGACAACATCTGGAATATCGCACCAGAAGAAGACAGGAACTTTGATTAATGGTTGAAAAGATGGTGAGTAAGAAATACCTGCCGTTGGCAGCATCTCAACCAACTTATCGCTTAATGATGTTGCACTTGCTGTGGGCTGTGGTGTGGGCTTCTTTCGCACCACAGGTTTTTTGGTCGATGTCACTACCTTTGGCTTTGCAGTTCCTGTCACCTTTGGCTTTGGTGCAACAGGCTTTCGCACAATCGCTTTACGTGTCTTGGCAGGAGCTGGCGCCACAGCTTTCTTTTCAACAGGACCACTTCCTTTGCGTCCCTCAATAACGATCTTTCCATCTTGGGTATAGACATCAATACAAGCCCTTTCAATGCAATCTGTGGCATGGGCTGGCAGTGAGAGTGATGTCAGGAGCAGTGAGAGTGTAATTAGCGTCTTCATGCGCGGCAGGGTAGATGCGCACGCACCACTTCAGAGTTCAAAAAATGGCAACTGTGGATACTCTAGGAGTATGGCTGCGCGAGATGGTGATGGATGGATTGAGTGCGCATGCGGCTCCAAACATTGGGGCAAACATGGCGCAGCAGGCTTACTGATTATTCGAGATGGCGCCATCTTCTTACAGCATCGTGCACCCTGGGTTCACAATGGCGATACATGGGGCATTCCAGGAGGAGCGCGCGACTCACACGAATCGATTATTGATGGAGCAATGAGAGAAGCCGTTGAGGAGACAGGGATTAATCCTGCAGATCTGCAAGCCGTTCACACCTTCACCGATGATCACAATGGCTGGAGTTACTCAACTGTTATCGCTCTAGCAAATGAAAACCTTGAAGGCCATGAACTCAACGATGAATCACATGAAGTGCGCTGGGTGAAATTCGATGATGTCACTCGCCTGCCGCTTCATCCAAGCTTTGCAAAGACATGGCCGCAGGTGCGCACCATCATTGATGAATTAGAGGCTATCGCGTAAGCGTTTAAGTGAATCGCGCACAATCGCTGCATCACTTGTGCGCCATAGCGGCGGCATTGAGTTAAGCAAGACACTTCCATATCTCTTAGTCACAATACGTGAATCAAGAATTGCAACAACGCCTCTGTCATCAATGCTTCGAATTAATCGCCCTGTCCCCTGCGCCAAGAGCAGCGCTGCTCGTGGAACAGAGACCTGCATAAATCCACTGCCACCTGATGCATCAGCTAAGGAAGAACGTGCAGACATCACCGGTTCGTCAGGACGTGGGAAGGGAATGCGATCGATAGCAACCAAAATACAAGAGTTACCTGGCACATCCACACCCTGCCAGAGAGACATCGTGCCCAAGAGAATTGATGTCTCATCCTTTGCAAAGCGCTCCACCAATGGGCCAACAGCATCTCCACGCTTTTGGGTGATGATCGCAATCGGTAAATCCACTAATACTTTGCGCAGATGGGCATCTGCTGCCTCAACACCACGCCATGAACTAAAGAGAGCCAATGTGCGCCCTCCTGCTGCATCAATGAGTTCACCGAGTTCATCGAGTACTTCTTGACTTGGACCATCGCGTCCTGGTTCGGGTAGGTGCTTTGGCATATAGAGAACACCTTGATTGGCAAAATCAAAGGGAGATCCCACATCCAACATCTGCACATTGGCAGGATCGATATCACCAGGTGCTACTTCAGAATCAGTATCTGATCCCACAACAAAACCAATACTGCGAGCCATCGCATCGAAGTTATTTCCCACAGTCAGCGTTGCCGACGTTGCAATCACAGGATTCTGCGTCAACAAATTACTGCGCAAGATATGTGAGACAGAAAGCGGTGCTAAATGCAGCGTTGAAAATGTTGGTTCATACCAGAGCACATGTTCATTACCCATCTTCAGCAACTTGCCTGCAGTGGTTGCAATCTCTTGCACGGCGCCCTTAACACGCGCCCGCTCTGCATTCTCATCAGGATCGATAATTTCATCATCGGCGTTAATCAACTGCACAAGGGCGGTTGCCGCCTCTTTCACCTTACGAATCGGTGCCTCAAGAGAACTTGGAATATCCTCTAGCCTTCCTTGTGCTGCAAAGTCACCTTTGACGCTCTGGCCATAATCTTCCATCGCATCATGAAAACTATCTGCTGCATTGGTAAAGGCATCCGATGGTTTGCCCGGCATATATTTACGAGCCATCGCAGCAGCGCGCTGCACGCGACCTGATGTCAGCTCCTCTGTCACAGCTTGCGTCGTGCGATCCATAAATTCTTGTGCCTCATCCAAAATCACCGCATCGCGCTCAGGCAAGATGGGATGGGAATCAACAATTTCGATAGCAAGCAAGGTGTGGTTAGTGACAACAACATCAGCATCTTGCGCCTTTGCCTTAGCTTTTGCTGCAAAACATTGTGCACCCCATGCGCAGGCATCTGCCCCCACACATTCACGCCCCGATAAAGAGTTAGCAGCCCACACGCGCCGGTCGACTTCCGGTGCATCATCGCGATCTCCTGAGACTCCAGGAGTCTTCGCCCATGCAATCAGCCTCTTTGCATCTTTTTCCAAATAGGAAGATTCAAGTAAAAGCTCGCCATCAGGATCTGTGTCATCTGCATTCATCTTCTGCAGACAGACATAGTTACCAACGCCCTTATAGATGGCAAAGGTGATCTCGCGACCCAGAGCTTTTTCTAGCGCTGGAACAACAGCCGGTAAATCTCTCTCCACTAATTGACGCTGCAGAGCAAGGGTTGCAGTTGCCACCAATACTTTGCGCCCATGCACCAGTGCTGGAACTAAATAGGCAAGAGATTTTCCAGTTCCTGTTCCTGCTTGAACCATCAGGTGATGGCGGTCTGTGAGTGCATTGGCAACTGCTTCAGCCATCTCAATCTGACCTTCACGAGCAGAACCACCAATTGCGGTGACAGCAGCATCGAGTGCACTTCGCACCTGCGCCGATAGATCACTCACGAGTGGCACTTTAACGGTTCAATGACGATACTGACCGCATGACATCAACACGCGTTATTGGCCCCTATAAAGTCCCTGCTATTGGCTTGGGATGTATGCCAATGTCTGGAATGCCGCCAAGTAAAGATTGGATTCTTAAGGAGCGCGATACGGCAATCGGAGTAATCCAAGCTGCCCTCGATGCTGGCGTGCGCTTACTTGATACATCAGATATTTACGCACCAACATGGAACTCAGTAGGTCATAACGAGATTCTTGTCGCAGAGGCAGTTCGCACGTGGAGCGCAACTTCAGCGCAGAAGGATGAAGTTGTCATTGCAACCAAAGGTGGAATCACTCGCGCGCCAGAGGAAGGCAATTGGTTTGGGATATCAGGACGTGATGCATCTGAGCACTACCTCTACAGAGCCGTAGAAGCATCAGCTGCCAAAATGCAGATGAACACAATCAAACTTTGGCAACACCATCGCCTCAATCACTTCATGCCTTTTGAAGAGCAATTTGAGAATGTCATGAAACTTAAAGCACATGGGATTGTGCAAAATGTTGGAGTCAGTAACTACAACGCAGAACAACTACGTCGCGCAATCAAAATCGGTGGAACACCAGCGCAAGGTGGTCTTGTATCAGTCCAAAACGAATGGTCGCCTCGATCTCGCGCCTGGGCTGATGTTCTCGAGATTTGTGAAGAGCATGGCATCGCATTCTTACCGTGGTCTCCACTGGGTGGAATCGATAACTCACAGAGCTTAGAAAATGCTCACTTCAGTGCTTTTGAAGAAGTTGCAGCCACACATAAAGTCTCTCGCTTTGCGATCGCCATTGCATGGCATCTTGCAGGATCTCCCGTTGCAATTCCAATCCCTGGTGCAACTCGCAAAGAATCAATTCTGGATTCCTTTACAGGTCTGAATGTGAAACTCACTGCAGATGAGATGGCTCATCTCAACGCTTCACTGCCAGCTAATCCGCCATTGCATGAGGAACTTATTCCCCAGCCTCCGTTTCGCACTTAAGCAAAAGTTAGAGGCCAACTGACAGGGCTCTATCTTGTTAATGAAGCTCTGAATCCGCTTCGCCTTGCGCCCACTTCGTAAAGGTAACAACGAGTCCTGCACGCGTTGGTGCACAGAACATAGGACCGGCACTCCATGACAGAGATGGGTCCAGTGGTGCCACACGAACTAGGCGCAGATCACCGTTAATTCCTGCGCGCATAGTCACCGCATCCCCTGAACGACTGACTCGAATAGTGACTTCCTTATTCATCCATTCAGGAACAGGGGCCACAGACCAATCTGAATTTATCTGTGTGACAACTGCTCCCACTTGAGGAAAACCATCACAGTATTCAACTCCTGCCTTAATCCAATTCTTGGAATCACTCGTGATAAAGATTCCGGCTTGATCAAATTGCTGGGTGTAATTCAGAATGAAAGAAACTTCGACTGCTGATTCATTAGGGAAATCTTTAAGGAGCGCATGGCCATCATCATGGATAAATCCATAGGCGGTTGTGCGCCACCAATCACTTTCGGCTGCTGCTTCCACGGCCAGTGTTGCACCTTGCTCATTTACTGAAACTGGTTCACGAGTCCAGGTGCCCTCACTCCATGCAATCGTCTTCATCAGTAGATCCTAGAGACCCATCAAGGAAAGGGCAGCAATTGCACTGTCATAGCCCTTATCTTCTTTACTACCAGCACGACCTGAACGAGCAATTGCTTGCTCAAGGTTGTCACACATCAAGACGCCATAACCAACAGGCTTTGACCATTTGAGCTGCACATCCACCACACCTTGTGTGACACCTTGGCAGACATAATCAAAGTGCGGGGTTTCACCCTTAAGAACAAGGCCTACTGCAACGACTGCGTCATAACCTTTTTCAAACATTTTCTGCGCAGCAAGAGGAATCTCAAAAGATCCTGGAACATAGATGACTTTAATCTTCTTTACTTCCGCTGCCTCAAGTGCGCGTCTAGCACCGGCGATGAGGTCGTTACAGATATCGAGGTGCCATGAAGAGGAGATGATGGCGACTTTCGCCTTAGGAAACTTCGGTACTGCAATCTCTGGTGCGTGGCCGGCCATTATTTTCCTCCTGTGTGACCAAGGCGATCTGCCTTAGTCGCTAGATACTTCTTATTAAATTCATTGGGTTCAACGGTGAGTGAGATCTGTTCACATGTAATACCACCATCTGTCACAGCCTTGACCTTCTCAGGGTTATTGGTCAATAACTTGATAGATGCAAGGTTGAGGTTTTTTAGGATTGCAATTGCCTCTGACCAATCACGTGAATCAACGACGTGACCTAGCTGCAAGTTGGCATCGACAGTGTCGAGGCCTTCATCCTGCAAGGTATATGCCTTGAGCTTTTCTGTCAGTCCAATACCGCGTCCCTCATGGTCGCGGATATAGATGATGTAACCACAGCCATACTCTTCAATTGCTGCAATGGAGGCATCGAGTTGCTGACCACAATCACAGCGCTGTGAATGAATCACATCTCCCGTAAAGCACTCAGAGTGGATGCGCACCATCGGTGTTTTATCCTCTAAGCAATAGCGCATCACAACTTGCTCACGGTGCTTGAGCGATGGATATGTAGCAAGATCCCATTCAGCTGCACGCAACTGCACCTTCACCCACTCAAATTGATGACGTGGATATGTGACAACGCGAGGAAGAGCTGCAAGCTTGCTCTGATACTCCTTGATTTCATCGATAGAGATAATCGGAATCTGATGATCATGGGCAAAATGGGCGAGTGTTTCACCACGTGCCATTGATCCATCTTCTGCAACGATTTCAGAGAGAAGAGCTGCTGGGTATGAACCGGTGAGCTCAGCCAGTGCAATGCCAGCTTCAGTGTGCCCACCACGTGCTGCAAGTCCATCTTTATGAGCTATCAGTGGGTAGATGTGTCCTGGACGGATGAAATCTGTAGCCCGTGTTGTCGCACTTCCCAGAGCACGCACTGTTGCTGTGCGCTCCACAGCACTCACTCCCGTTGTAATGCCTTCAGCCACATCGATAGAGACGGTAAATGCTGTCTTTCGCAGATCTTGGCTCTGCTCCACCATATAGGGAAGACGCAGTTGATGTGCATGCTCAGCCGTAATTGCCACACATAAAATTCCTGTGGTGTAGCGAACCATGAAGGCAGTCTTCTCAGCGCTTGCATGCTCAGCGAGCATAATCAGATCGCCTTCATTTTCGCGATCATCATCATCGACCACAATTACCATCTCACCGCGTCTAAAGCGATCGAGTGCATCTAAGAAATTACTCTCCACGAGTTGCCCCCTTTGAGATCAAGCGCTCGACATATTTAGCCAAGATATCTACCTCGATATTAATAAGATCGCCCACCTTCTTATCTGACAAGTTTGTCTTGGCAAGAGTTTCAGGAATCAACCACACTGTGATGGTGTTCTTTGCATCATCGATAGCGCCCACTGTCAGTGAAACTCCATCGAGTGCGATAGAGCCTTGAGCAACGACATACTTTGTTAAGTGCTCAGGTGCTGCAATAACAAACTCTGCCCATTTCTCACCGGGTGTCATACTCACAACAGTGCCTGTGCCATCAACATGGCCCTGCACGATATGCCCACCCATACGCATATCCATCTGCGCAGCAAGCTCTAGGTTGACTCGAGATCCCACCTCTAATTGAGCAAGGGATGTCAGCGACAGAGTTTGAATCATGACATCTGCAGTAAAGGCATCAGAGGAAAGCGATGTTGCAGTCAAACATGTGCCATTAACTGCGATGGAATCACCAAGAGATAAACCCGCAACTGATTCTGGCGCCTTAATTGTAAAGATGGCAGAGCTCTCACCACGTTCGATGGATGAGATAGTGCCCAGCTCTGTAATTAGTCCTGTAAACATTTAGCGCCCCTTCACAATAAAGTGAGATTTGATATCGCTACCAAATGCCTTCACATTCAGAAGTTCAAGCTCAAGATGATCAGCAAGGGTTGAGATACCAAGGCGGCTCACAAACTCTTTGCCTGCACCCAGCAACTTTGGCGCCTGATAGATGATGAGTTCATCGATATTTCCTGATGCCATCAGCGCAGATCCCAGTGTGGGACCTGCCTCAACTAATACTTGGTTAAAGCCTTCATCACTTAGAACCTTCATCAGCTCAGGAATAGATTTGCTCTTGACGCAAATCGTGCGAGCTTCATTATCAAAGACTTTATTGGTGGCAGGAACTTCTTGCTCACCACTAATGATGCGCACAGGACGAGCTGTATGCCCACGAGGAATCAAATGTGGGTTATCAACGAGGGCTGTGTTTGTTCCAATAAGAATGGCATCTGATTGCGCACGAAGAAGTTGAACATCCTCACGTGATTCAGGTCCTGTAATCCACTGGGATGTGCCATCACTTGCGGCCACCTTGCTATCAAGAGTTGTGGCAACTTTCCAGATCATTAAGGGGTGACCTGTGCGCTCTTTATGCAGCCATGCGCGCTGCACATAACTCAGCTCTTTAGATTCGTGATGCTCAACTGCGATACCTGCGTCGATAAGTTTCTTGGCACCGCCTGCAGCAATCGGGTTGGGATCTCCCACTGCATAAATAACCTTTGCAATACCTGCATCAATAATCGCCTGCACGCATGGTGGCGTTGTTCCTGTGTGAGCACATGGTTCAAGTGAGACAACCAACGTTGCCCCACGCGCTGCGCTGCCAGCTTTTTTCAGTGCAATAACTTCTGCGTGATCGACTGAAACTTTGCGATTATGAAAACCATCTGAAATCAACGACCCATCTGCGCCATAGATTGCGGCAGAAACATTTGGGTTGGGGGTACTCACACCGAGGCCTTGAAGGCTCAGTGTGTATAGATGCGCGTAGGCGTCATCGATAAACATGGTGCACCGATTCCGCTGTTATCTCTCATCCGGACTTTAACCGTCGGTCTCAGAGTTTCACTGAGTCAACCGCCCATTGGATATGTGCGGGTCGCGGACTATAACCGCCGGTTCGAAATTACATCGACCCCGATAACAACACCGTAATTCTAGCGCCTTTCCCTCTACTCGAAAACTTGGATTTTCTAGGGTTTTAGGCACAAAGGGGCCAGGCTTTGAATCGTTAATTTAAATGCCGTGAGTAATAAGTGGGACCAAACGATGACGGGCGGTAATTTCGAAAAAGAAATATTTCTAAAGTCGTAGCGAAAGAGCTCGCTTTGTCAGCCCGCACTCAAATTATTCGTACATGACCTTTACAAACTCAAACAAGGCACGTTCTCACGTATTCATCGATGAAAGTATTGATGGATCAGAAAATCACTTTAACCGGTATGTAATTTCCTCTGTGGTAGTTCATTCGGAAATAAGAGCAGCTAAGGCTGCATTTGATGCTGCAGGATTTAAGAATGGATTCAAATCCTCCAAATATGGACGACCTATTCGGCAAGGTCGGCTTCGGACCATGTCGCGATGGCTAGAAACGCAGGATTTTGAATGTTTCGCCGTGGCAATTAAACCAATTGATAGGTCGGCTGAGTTGACTCGGCAGATTTTATTGAAAGAAGTATTTAGTTTCTGGTCTGGTAGGGGGTATGACCGATTCTTCATGGACTCTCGAGATCACCTTGAGTCGAAAAACTGGAAGATGAACGACAGAGATACTTCTTCACTCACGGAGCTAATTTCAGAAGGATTGGTCCCCCGAAATTCTCATATCTCCTTTCACAAGGATGAAGAGGACTTTAGATTTGCAATAGCTGACTTCACGGCCTTCATTGTTCGGCGGCATATCGGCCTGGAAGAGAATCAATTTCTAGAACTTATTCAGAAAAAAGTTAAAATCAAAGATTTCTCTGAAAAGAAACGAGGCCGGTAGCCACCTTCGAATTGAATCAAAGCTGACTTGCCGGCCACCAGATACGAGTCCGCAGAGGCGCATCTGTTCGTATGAGAAAAGATAGCATCTAGATCAGAACCAAGCGCGCATAATGAGGCTTAGAGGCCACTTTGGAGAAAGAGAAATCCCCCGACCTGTCACCAAGTCGAGGGATTTCTTTACTAAGAGTTACTTATTAGCTGCAACCAGATGTGTTTCCACAACCTTCGCATACGAAGCAAGCACCTGACATACGCATCTTCACGCCACATGTCATACACATTGGTGCATCAGATTTGATTCCCATTGATTCTAGGAGATCAGATGATGAACCGATTGTTGCTGCAAGTGGCGCAGCTTCAATCTTTACAGCTACTGGCTTACTTACAGCCGCAGGAGCCGCCACAGCCGCAGGTGCTTTTGGGGTATCAGCACTCGCAACAGGTGCATATTCGCCACCGTTATCGAGAGCTGCCGCAC
This sequence comes from Candidatus Planktophila dulcis, assembly GCF_002288225.1. Classification (NCBI taxonomy): domain Bacteria; kingdom Bacillati; phylum Actinomycetota; class Actinomycetes; order Candidatus Nanopelagicales; family Candidatus Nanopelagicaceae; genus Candidatus Planktophila; species Candidatus Planktophila dulcis. Next base: position 460,933 of record NZ_CP016777.1, on the reverse strand, counting down.
GCTCTGCTGATGTGTAGAGACCCATAGCTGAACGCTGTTCGAATGGGAGGTAATCAAGTGCCAAGCGACGGAAGATGTAATCCATCATTGACTGTGCGATACGAATATCTGCATCATCTGTCATACCTGCTGGTTCAAAGCGCAAGTTGGTGAACTTCTCAACGAATGTCTCAAGAGGCACTCCATATTGAAGACCGATTGATACTGCGATTGAGAATGCATCCATCACGCCAGCAAGAGTTGATCCTTGCTTACCGAGCTTAAGGAATACCTCACCGAGTGCACCATCAGCGTATGCGCCAGCGGTCATATAACCCTCTGCGCCTCCGACTGAGAATGATGTTGTTGTTGCAGGACGTGACTTAGGAAGGCGCTTGCGCACAGGAGTTGCTGCAGCTTCTACAGGTGCATCCTTCTTCTTAGCCTTGCCATCAGAGAGAGGCTGACCGACCTTGCAATTATCGCGATAGACAGCAAGTGCCTTGATGCCCATACGCCATGCTTCAAGGTGAACTTCTTCTACCTCTTCAACAGTTGCATCCTCAGGAAGGTTAACTGTCTTTGAGATAGCACCTGATAGGAATGGCTGGCATGCAGCCATCATGCGCACGTGGCCCATTGGAGCAATTGAACGTGCACCGAGTGCACAGTCAAATACTTCATAGTGCTCAGGCTTAAGCCCTGGTGCATCGATGACGTGTCCATTGGTAGCGATAAATTCAACAATCGCCTCAATAGTCTCATCTGTATATCCAAGCTTACGAAGAGCCTGTGGAACTGTCTGGTTCACGATCTGCATAGATCCGCCACCGACAAGCTTCTTAAACTTAACGAGTGAGAAGTCAGGTTCGATACCAGTGGTATCGCAATCCATCATCAGGCCAATTGTTCCAGTAGGTGCAAGAACTGAGATCTGCGCATTGCGCCATCCGTTCTTATCTCCAATTGTCAGACATGCATCCCATGCCTTATTAGCCTCTGCCCACACATCGATATCAAGAGTTGTCTCTTGCTTTGCAGCAGAGGAAGCAGCAGCATGCTTGCGCATGACGCGTGCATGAGGCTTGGCGTTCTGTGCAAAGCCTGCGTAGGCTCCAACAATTCCTGCAAGCTCTGCTGAGCGCTTATATGTTGTTCCGGTGAGAAGTGAGGTGATTGAACCAGCAAGAGCGCGGCCGCCTTCTGAGTCATAGGCAAGACCTGATGCCATAAGGAGCGCACCAAGGTTTGCATATCCAATTCCGAGCTGACGGTAGGCACGAGTTGTGTCACCGATCGCCTCAGTTGGGAAATCTGCGAAACAGATGGAGATATCCATCGCTGTGATGATCAAATCTGATGCCTTAGCAAATGTCTTTGCATCAAATGAGCCATCTGCTTTGAGGAACTTCATCAAGTTAAGTGATGCCAAGTTACATGATGAGTTATCAAGTGACATGTACTCAGAGCAAGGGTTAGACGCATTGATGCGACCTGTCTCAGGAGTTGTGTGCCAATCATTGATGGTGTCATCGAATTGAACACCAGGGTCTGCGCAAGCCCATGCAGCTTGTGCAATCTTTGTGAAGAGTTCGCGTGCATCAACTGTGTCAATAACTTCACCTGTTGAACGAGCTGTGAGACCAAATTGCTCACCGTTCTCAACAGCCTTCATGAACTTATCTGAAAGGCGTACTGAGTTATTTGCATTCTGATATTGAACAGAGATGATGTCTTTTCCACCAAGGTCCATATCAAAGCCAGCATCACGAAGGGCGCGAATCTTGTCCTCTTCATTGACCTTGGTCTCGATAAATTCTTCGATATCTGGGTGATCAACATCTAGTACAACCATCTTTGCAGCGCGACGGGTCGCACCACCAGATTTGATTGTTCCAGCAGATGCATCAGCACCGCGCATAAATGAAACTGGGCCAGAGGCTGTTCCACCTGATTTAAGTAATTCCTTTGATGAACGAATACGGGAGAGGTTAAGACCTGCTCCAGAGCCGCCCTTAAAGATCATTCCTTCTTCGCGGTACCAGTTAAGGATGCTATCCATCGTGTCATCAACCGACAAGATAAAGCATGCACTTACCTGCTGTGGCGCAGCTGTTCCAACGTTGAACCACACTGGTGAGTTGAAGGAGAAGATCTGGTGCATGAGCATATGTGTGAGCTCGTGCTCGAAAATTGTTGCATCGTTATCTGTTGCAAAGTAACCAAATTCTTTTCCAGCTTTTGTGTATGTAAGAACTACGCGATCGATAACTTGCTTCAGTGACCACTCGCGATTTTCTGCCCCTACTGCCCCACGGAAGTACTTGGTTGTAACGATTGTTGAAGCATTGACCGACCAGAAGTCTGGGTACTCAACACCGTGTTGTTCAAATACAGTCTCACCGGTCTTCCAGTTTGCCTGCACAACATCGCGTCGTTCCCACTTGACTTCATCGTATGGATGAACTCCCTCAGTTGTATAAATACGTTCGATCGTTAAGCCCTTACCTTTGATGGTGTTATGAGCTTTGATCTTTACTGGCCGGTTGATGACCGTATCTGACATCGTGTGTTTTCCCGTCTTCTCTTATTTAACGATTGCTCGTTGCTGGTTGGTTAACTTTCAGCGATGGGGCATCGCTTTTTTCATCTGCTTGTGAATCTGCGCTGAGGGAATTAGCGCTCGATGGCATTGCTCGCAGTAACGCGATCTCGCCTTCGAAATCTTCAAGGGAGGCAAAGTTACGGTATACAGATGCATATCGCAGGTAAGCCACCTCATCGAGTTCGCGCAGTGGCGCAAGAATTGCTAGCCCCACCTCTTGAGCTTCGATTTCTGCCTGTCCAGTTCCGCGAAGGGTCTCCTCCACTCGCTGGGCAAGTAAAACTAAATCATCTTCACCTACTGGCCGACCTTGGCACGCTTTGCGAACGCCGACAAGAACCTTCTCGCGGCTAAAGGGCTCTGTAGCCCCAGATCGCTTAATGATGTTAAGAAGAGCCACCTCTTGGGTTGAAAAGCGCTGTCCGCACTTGGGGCATTCGCGGCGACGGCGGATTTCTGTGCCTTCTTGGACCGGGCGAGAGTCAACGACTCTGGAATCATCGTGTCTACAGAACGGGCAAATCATCTCGGCGTGTCTCCCTTCGAATGCTCAATATTTCCCAAATTCGGGTGTATTGGCGAATTAGCTAAACTACCGTAAAAACACTACTAATGGAAGTTTTTGCCTCTTCGACCCCTACATCTAGTGGGAACTATAAAGCATTTCTTGAGACTCTGCCTGCTGAGTAGGAAACTTTATTTCGTGTCGCGCGCCCAGGCTTACTTCAGCGGGATACGTAGCTTCTGCCCTGTGGCTACATCCACGCTTGCCAATGAGTTGACCGAGATGATCTCAGAGACGAGCGAGCGCACATCCCGTGAGCCTGCAAGGCGGTTGGCCAGGGACCAGACGGTATCTCCAGGTGCCACAGTCACGGTGATGAAGGATCCAGCCGCCTGAGGTGCTGCATCTATGCCAGCCCCAGCTTTAGCGCTGACTACTGAACCTAGGACGATAGCGAGAGAGAGAACGACAAAGGTGCGAGCAAGGCGGCCACGACGATTAAGGGTAATCGTAGACGGATTGGCCAAAAAGCCTTGATTTACACTGACTTTGGAGCCATATGTAGATAGTGTCATTGTGCTCATAGTTCTCAGCTCCTGCTACGCCTTAAACCTTGGGGAAGGTTTTCGAACACTTGTTCGATAGGAAAACCATACAGCCCCCCACCGACATCTGCAAGAATAATTCGAACATTTGTTTGAATTTATCCCCAACCTGTGGAAGAATCTGTGTATGGCCAAAAAAGAGATTCCATCCAAGCCTGAGCTGACCTCCCGCCAGGTATCAATCCTTGACTTCATCAAGACATCATCTGAATCCCAGGGCTATGCCCCCTCCATGCGTGAGATCGGTGAGGCGGCAGGGCTGAACTCCCCCGCATCCGTTAAATACCAGCTCGATATCTTGGAGGAGAAGGGCTTTATCCGCCGCGATGCAGATCGTGGCCGCGCCATGGAAGTTGTCCTTCCCGATTCAATGAGCGGCTCTGGCGCCCACACAGATAAGACTCGCTTTATTCCACTTGTTGGCTCCATCGCAGCAGGTGTTCCCATCACTGCAGATCAACAAGTGGAGGAGACACTGCCTCTTCCTGAATCACTAGTTGGCAAGGGCGATCTCTTTATGCTCACGGTAAAGGGTGAGTCAATGATTAATGCCGCTATCTGCGATGGCGATTACGTTGTGATCCGTCAGCAGAAAGATGCTAACAATGGCGACATCGTTGCTGCGATGATCGATGGCGAAGCAACTGTGAAGACATTCTCACGCAAGGGTGGCCATATCTGGTTACTACCTGCCAACGATGACTTTGCGCCTATCGATGGTGATCAGTGTGAAGTACTAGGAATTGTGACAGCGGTTCTGCGCTCGCTTTAATTCATCAAGCGATTAAGGCTCCAGGTAATCTCTTCTATCCGTGATGCCACCTTCTTCGCATCTGCGGCAGAAGAACAATCGATAGTGATATCAATTGATTCACCTGGTAGCAAAGTGATGCGCTCTGCCGATACCTCAACGCGATCAAGTGCTACTAGCTCAGGCAGTAGAGAGAGCTCATAGATAAAGCAGTTGGCATCAATATGCACCTGCACTTGTTCGCCCACCACACGCTCTTGGATATCAACGTTATGCGCACAGACTTCATCCACCGGAGCATCTAAGACGCGTCGCGCTGTGCGAATAGCACCGAGCTCTGCAATGAGATAGCCATCAATTGCAGAGATACCGGCAGTCTTAAAGAGCTCACTTACAGCAAAGCTGGCCTGTGATCGTGACTCAAGTGAAACTTCTCGAGATGAGCTCTCCAGTACCTCACCGTTCTTACCCACAAGGTGAACCTTCAACACATCACTCCATGCAACGCTTGCATCATTGATCAGAATGAGCTTTCGTTCAACCCCTGAAAAATGCAGAACCTGCGGCCTATATGCCTCACGCATCGCATACCAAGACAGTTTGCGAGAAGAGGCAGAATCAAGAACAGCCCAACTAATGGCAGGCCACATATCGTTGTATTGCCAGAGCACAGATCCTGAACATGTCTCATATTGAGACCTAAAGTGCTTTAAACCCACCTCCACAGCACGCGCCTGTACAAGTTGAGCTGCAAAATACCAAGCAGCGCCTTGGGTAAATTCTTTACTAAATTCACGGACCAATCCCTTTGCCACTTTATCCATGCCAAAGAATGCCTTCTGATGGGTTGCAAGATCAGGATCACGAGAATCTAAATTCGATTTACCAATTGCCTTAGTCAGTGTGCGCCATGAACCAGGTCCGTTATAGCCAAACTCTGCTGAAAATGATGGTGAATACTCTTCATAGCGCTGATATCCAGTCTCATTCCATACATCCCAGATGTGATTAGTCCCTGATGAAAAATCTTTCACATCTTCTTTCACAGTAGAAAAAGGAGAGCCTGGAATATAGGGACGCGATCCATCAAAGGCGGCAAGGGCTGCAGGCAAGGTATCGAGATAGAAGTTAAGCCCCCATGCCTTACCTGCCAGAGGTTCTTTCCATCCCCAATGCTGGAAGCCTTCAATACATTCATTTCCACCACACCACATCACAAGGCTTGCATGAGAACCAAGTCGGGTAATAGCTTGTTGGGCTTCTTCTTTAACTTCAGTAAACATCTCAGGAGTTTCAGGATATGCAGCACAGGCAAAGAGGAAGTCCTGCCAGACAATAATTCCTAATTCATCACACACGTCATAGAAGTCATCTGATTCATAAATACCACCACCCCACACGCGGATGGCATTTACTTCAACGGAGTAGAGATCGGCAATCTTGTCCGCATACTGTTCTTGAGTAACACGATGTGGGAATGGGTCATCAGGAATCCAGTTCACTCCCTTTGCCCACACACGCTGGCCATTGACACAGATAGCAAACATCTGGCGATCACCGAAGTTGCTCTGGTCTAACGAAACATGTCTAAAGCCCACTCTCTTCACCACTTCATCAATGGCATCTCCTGCAGCGTTGAGAAGAGTTACTTCAACTAAATAGAGAGTTGCCTGCCCAAAACCACGCGGGTGCCAGAGCTCAAAGCCCTCACAGGTAATGACTTCATCGCTACCGAGAGTTGTCCTCACTCTCTTCTCTTTGCCATGGCCACTAATGACTACTTCAACAGTGGTTGCACTTCCACGTCCTGCCGTGCGCAGTCGTAGTTGCGGCACGCCATCGACCACATCAGTAACGATTCCTACTTCATCAAGAATTCCTTCATCCCATTGTGTGAGCCAGATGGGTTTCCAGATTCCGCTTGTGACAGTGATCGGACCCCAATCCCATCCAAAGCTGCATGCCATCTTCCTAAAGTAGTTATAGGGCATGTCATAGGGATTGGGATATGGACCCATCTCTTTCTCTCGCTTCAGCGCTTCAGGAAGAGGTGCCTTAAATTCCACCTTCAGATCCATTGCACCAGATGTGCTATCCGAAATATCAAGAACAAATGCGCGATGCATATTTTCAGTCTGCAGCTTCACGGCGCCATTGAGAGAGACTGTTGCCAAGGTATCAAGGCCATCGAATTTCAATTCATAGTTGCCGCCACCTGATTGGGCGGGAATCTGGGTTGAATACGCAGAATCTGCATTTCTAATCCACTCTTGTTCAGCTTCTGTGCCATCAATGCGGATATCCCCAATTACACCTGCAGCAATGAGATCTGTGTGGATAGAACCCGGAACAGTTGCCGGAAAAACCTTGTGGCCTTGCGGTGTTTCTAAGGCGAGTGAGAATCCTTCTGTAACGCTGCGCCTAACAACCTTCATTAGCTACGGCCGAAATCATCCTCAAGGCGCACGATGTCATCTTCGCCAAAGTATGTGCCGGTCTGCACCTCAATAAATGTCACACCGTTTGATTCAGGTGCTGCCATGCGATGTGCAACGCCGATTGCAATATCTACTGATTCACCCGTCTGCATAGTCTTTGTGACGCCATCGATGGTGACAATCGCTGGCCCCTGAGTAATAAACCAGTGCTCAGCACGCTTCTCATGTGTTTGATAGGAAAGCCGGGCACCAGCTTTGACGTTGATCTCTTTGACCTGAGAGAAGGCATTGCTATGAAGGACTTGATAGCTGCCCCATGGACGTTCGGAATATTCCAACACCTTATGCCCCTTTCTCGTGTGAGATGAATCCAACCAAACCAGCGCCAACAAGTCCTGAATCCTTGCCGAGTGTTGCCTTCTTTAACGCCACATTTCCAGGGAAATTCAAACTTTTCATCTCTTTCTCAAAGCACTTCACCAAAATAGGCCAGTAGACATCATCAGCGCTCATGACTCCCCCACCCACCACAATGGTGTCGAGATCCATTAGCGCCACCGCATTTAAAAGCCCCAGCGCCAGAACAGCTGCGCCCTTCTCTATTGCAGCAACTGCCTTTGCATCACCCTTCCGGGCAGCATCTGCAACATCTTCAAATTTATCGACGCCGAAATCTTTCGCCATATTGGTTCCACTTGCATAGGCCTCAACACATCCGTGTTGACCACAAGCACAGAGCGTTCCGTCCTTCACAACAACTGCATGTCCTATATATCCAGCATTGCCTGTGCGCCCCACATGAAATTCGCCATTAAGAACGACTCCTCCACCAATACCAGTTGAGACAACGATGCCCATCAGATTCGTTGCACCGCGCCCAGCCCCTAAGACAAACTCTGCATAGGCAAGTGCACTTGCATCGCCAATGATGCGCACCGATGAAAGTCCTGACACATCTTTGACAAAATCAACAAGTGAGAAATCAACCCAGGCAGCAATGTTGACGGGATTGATTGTGCCTTTAGCGTTATCAATGGGACCGGCAGAGCCAATACCAGCACCCACTACAGAAACACCATCAGTTGCCATCACTGATGTAATTGCTGCAGCAAGGGATGCGTTGAGCTCTTGGATGGAGTCCACCTTTGAACTCACATCGATGCGGGCAAGCACCTGCCCATCGCGAGCAATAAGGCCCACTGCCACCTTCGTTGCCCCGACATCAATAGCCAGCGATGCTTGATTCATAGAGTTGAAATAGTACTCACTCATGCAATTACTATTGCTTCGTGCCTAAAGATCCTTCACGCGAAGCCCACTTCCCCGCTATTGAAAAGCGCTATGGGGAGAAGATGTCCTACTGGTTTAAGGTCATGAAAGAGATCAAGAACGAGAAATACCCCAAGCAGATTGCCCACCTGCGTGAGAACTACGGCTTCTCACAAGCCCATGCCAATGCCCTTGTCATGTTCTCACGTGGCTCCACATCATCAAGGCGCCATGACACTCCAGCAGAGTTCTATAAGACAATCGATCCCAAGCAGGCCACCACAATGCGCAAGATCTTTAGAACTATTCAGAGCAAATACCCTAAGACAGAACTTGTTATCGCATGGAACCAGCCGATGCTCAAGCTAGGAGATGATTACATCTTCGGCGCATCATCTTCAAAAAACCACATCACTATCTCTCCATGGAGCACCGATGTCCTTGATGCCTTCCGCGACAAAATGGATCACTTAAAGCTCAATAAGAAGACCATTGTGATTCCCAGTGACTGGAAGGTCGAGGAGAAGCTCATCCTTGACATGGTCAAGGCAAGGATTGCTGAGACTAAGTAGTTACATTCCCATCTTGGCAAAGGCTGCATCAAATAACTGAGCAAAGCGCAGAGATTCACTCAGCGGCATTACCCAATCAGAACCACCTTGCGCTCTGCGCGCAAAGTTATCGGCCATGATTTGATAAGGATCAACTGGCCCAAACTCTTCAATAGTTACTTTGCCACCCACAGTAATCTCAAGCTTGCTCTCAGCATGGCGTGAGTTAAAGACGTTATGGCCCAGCATGCGAGCTGCGCCCTTCTCCCCCTCAACAATGAGCCAACTTGTCTCAGGGATATTGCATGACGTCACCGTCTCACAGACGGTATTACCCAAGGTGTAATTCACACGAGTGGTCTCATCAACACCACCTGGGTGGCGCACAGATTGCACAGCTAAATCTGAAACAACAGGAAAGTCCAATAACCACAGAGGTGCCACAGTTGAATATGGCCCCAAGTCATACAAGATTCCCCCACCAATAGTTGGATCAAGGCGAATATTGCCGCCATCGAGACCATCGTAGGTAAAGCACGAGCGAATTCTCTTAATCGCACCTAACTGCCCTGATTGCACAACCTCTTGAATACGTTGTGTGCGCGGATGCCATCTATTCCATGATGCCTCAACAAAGAGAACTCCTGCAGCTTCCGACACAGCAATTGCTTCCTGCACTTCTGCTGCATTCATTCCCAAAGGCTTCTCACACAAGACATGCTTGCCAGCCTTCATAGCCTTGATTGCAACAGGTAAGTGAAAAGCATTAGGTAGTGAGATATAGACACCATCTACCAAAGGGTCTGCAAACAATGAGTCGTAATCTGTATAGATCTTGCCCGTTGGTGAGATAGTCATTGCTCTATCTGCGTCCCGCGATGCCACAGCATAAATCTCGCCCACATTAGAGCGAGAGATCGCTGGATAGAGCGCCTTCTTGGCAATCATTCCAGCCCCGACAAAGCCCCATTTAAATGTAGTCATGGGTGCACTCTATTTTGCAAGCAGGGATATGTCACTCTCACGTAAATTACAAAGAACCTATCTTCATAGATCCTCTTGCTGCCTCAAACTTGGCATAGAAATCGGAAAGCTCAATTCCTGCAGCCTTAGCAAATCCCTTAGCAAAAGTGCCTTCAGATTTTGTATATCTCCAGATATTTAGGAAATTATCAAAACCAATGGAGGCGATTAAATACTCTGTTGCTGCCTGCCCGATCCCGTAGGGATCGGAGGTGAAATTGTCATATTGAACAAGTGGAACAACCGTTTTATAGGCACGATTTAAAGAGACCTGATTGCCTCTGCCATTTCCATAGCTATCGAATCCAAGCTTTTCAACGATGTAGAAACCAAAGTAATTGGCGCTTCCCTCCATCAACCAGCGCGGAATATGAGCTGGATCATCTGGGCCAAGATTTCTTCCACCTAAGGCGAATTGAACAGTATGGAATAACTCGTGAGCAGGAGTTGAACGTCTACCCACATCCCAACGGTAATTCGAGTTGGCTTTATAGATATCGCTATAGATCATGAGAGCAATGTTCTCTCCCGCGCAGTAAGCATCTCGTGTTCCATCACTACATGGATATGTCCCACGAGGATCTCCTACCCAGTCACCAGCAGCGCGCATCACAGTGGCAGACCACTCATGCGTCGTGCCGAGATATACCTTCACGCGTCCTTGCAAGACATCACTAAAGGCACCATTGGTGTAATCAAGCATCTTGGTGATCCAAGCTCGATCAGAGTCAGTGATAGCAGGATCGACGGTATATGTGTAAGCGTTACTTGGCTTCACAACACCTAGATATGCACTCGTATTAGTAAGAGCTACCAAGGTCATATCTTCTGTGGCAAAAGAGCTAGCCCATGGGGTGAATGAAACCTTTACAGGAGCAGCGCTCGGACTTGCACTTGCACTCGCCTTTGGCTTTGCAACAGGAACAAGTACTCCCTTATCCCAGATCAACTTCTTGCCACTCTTCACACAGGTGTAACTCTTTCCACCATTGACACTCTTAGATCCCGCCTTGCTACATGCACTGCCCGCCTTCACGGCGGCATATGAATTAGAGGCAACAAGCACCATAGGAATCAATAGAGCGACTAAGCGCAGGTGCTTTCTCATACCTAGAGGTTAAAACCTCAGACCGACAATGTCACCACCTCCACAAACAAAGAAGCCCCAGGCGACTAACCCTGGGGCTTCTGAGTGTGCAAGTGGCTGGTGGGATTCGAACCCACAACCTGCCTCCGAGTCATCAGGGCGCTCTATCCTTTGAGCTACAGCCACATGCGTTGCGTAACTTAGAGAACTGAAGACAACTTCTTGATCAACAAGAATCAATATGTGGATAAGTAACTCTCTTGAAATTCAAAACTTGGTGCTATCTTTGCTTCACCGAGTCACGGGGCGGCTGCGAAAGCAGAAGCTACAGAGATAAACCCGCAGAGCAATCTGCGGGTTTTTTCTTCCCCACCTCCAGTGTCAATTCGTCTTGTATCTCAGGTATGCCAACCTAACGAATAAGCACATAGAGAATATAACAGTCGAATAATGCGCTTCTACTACAGAAAGTGATTAATCCCCGCTGCCCCACAACTATCTGTAACTACTCTAAAAAATATCTGCCAATAGATAGCCAATTGAATGGTCATCTATTTCAAGAGATATTACTTTGCTACCAGTTTCGGATCCCGTCGACCGAAATCGATAATTCAGACCAAGCTGCTGGATTGGTCAACCGGCCTTTGAATTGAGGCAGCGTTACTCAATTAGCAAGGTCTTTGAAGCTGAATCATCTGAAGTGGCTGAGAGAGTTTCACTCTTAGCCACCAGACGTGGTGCCCGCACAAACCCCACAATGTCACTGCCAGTCACTATCCTTATCCACATGGGATGGATAGCAAGCTTCAAAGCAAAGCGCGCAGATAAAGCTGCCACCAATGAATACAACCGCCTGCATGAGATCTGGCAAGAAGATGTCCAATCACTGACCAAATTGATCACCGTCTTCACAGCAGCATCCAAGGGTGAAGATTCAGTACCCAACACACTGATGCAACAAAAGGGTGAGCACACTCTCTGGTCTGCCACAGGCATCTTCCACGAGACAGGTCGCACACCTTCCTCCTATGTCGGAGGCTCCACAGGTGTGAGCATCCCCGTAGGGGGAGGTATTCGCTTTCGCGTTGGCGCAATGAAAGGCCAGATAGTTCCCGGCATCGAGCTTCAAGTAGATAAAGATCAAGGAGTAGTCATGCTCACTACTGAGCGCCTTATCTTCACAGGTCCTATCAAGACTCAAGAGTGGAACTTCGACAAACTATTACAACTCTCCACAAACGAGGATGAATCCGATTACTTCATCAGCGTCTCAAACCGCCAGAAGACATCGGGTGTGCGCTTTGCACCTGCAACAGGGCGAGAATTCAATCGCTTTCTAGGATCTGCAACATCAGCTCATGAACATGGGTATGCGGAAGTAATTGCAGAACTGAAGAAGATGGAGAAGGAAGCGGTGGGGGCGGAGCCGAAGTTGGAGTTGCCTAAAACAGTTCAGATTGAATCGAATCCAACTTAGAACCAATTTTCATGCGATTGCGAAAGCGATTAAGTCTAGACCGCGCTTCATCAGCTACCTCTCGGTGTGAAACAAGCCATTTATTCAAACTTTCACTTGTCTCAAACCTTACGAATTCCTGGTCCACTGCATTGTAAATAAGGCAAATCTTTTCTTGCTCTAACAAATCGAGTGCGTTAGACAAGGTTCCAGCACTCTCTTGATCCCAAATCATAATTCCTAAATCTGCACGCTTGCACATCTCGCGATCCTTGAAAGCGTGTAGGGCATTTGACTTGCTTTTCAAAGTTGTTTCAATCTGATGTTCCTGCCACTTTCCGATGTTATTACGTACATAACCAGCGCTTGAAAAGACTTCAACATTCTCGTAACTATTCCTGACCATAAATTGCTGAAAAGTTGAATCTACGCCAGGTGCATCTCCTATGAAAAAAGTGTCTCCAGCTTGCATATGATCCTGAAGCCTTGAAATCACTGGTTCAGGAATAAAAGCTAGCTTGCGAGAACCTGCAAGAACTATTTTCATCTTGGAGCGTCCCAAACTTTCCTCAAATGTGTCAACGTGAGTACATACCTTGGAATTTCGGGCACGATTCTCTCTAAGCTCCTACAAACCTCGCGGAGCGTAGAACCACTTTCAAATACATCATCAATTATCAAGAATCCTCGAATCCCCTCAAAATCATATTTAGGATCAACCTCGTAGGCACCTTTCAGGGCTTCTATTCTCAGGTTGTAATCTAGCAAACCCTTCATGACGGGTAGTTCCTTTGCCTTAATTAAGCAATTCGAGTCATCTCGTAACCAATCGAATTTTACCGATAACTGCAAAGCCAGATCTAGGGGAAGTGAATGCCCGGTCGTTCTGTTCGGCATCACCCCGATGCAGCTATTGAAATTTAACCTTTCAGTTTCTTCCTCTAACTTGAGAGTTTTTGAGATTGCTCCTGAACAAAGCCTGACCAATTCTTGCCTTCTCGCCAAAGATAAGTCTCTATAATATTTATACTCGTAAACTGCCTGGCCGAGCTCTGTAAAATCTTGTTTGTGCGTGATTGGGTCATATGAGCGCGAGTACAGACTTAGTGAAATACCCTTATCCCACAATTTATATGTGTTCGGCAAAATTATGTGTTTCGGCTTGCTCATATCACACTACCGGTGATCACTTAACAACAAGTGCAATGCGCACCCCAATAAGCGGCTGAGGGGAATCAGTATCAAAGCCAATTCGAACCGGAACCTGCATCTCTTTCTTACCGCTCTTTCCAATCATCTGCGTCACAGCAGCTGAATCAAACTTAGGGATATATCCCACCTGCACGCCCTCCACAACAACCTTCACAGCAGTTGGATCAAACTCATTTGTTGGCTCTGGCTCAAGAGTTGCGATTCCATATATCTCACCCACGCTAAATGCATTATGAGATCTAACCAAAGCCATCAAGTGATCTCTCTGAAAGCTCTCCCCCACAACGTCATAGTTGTAATCGACTCCATGGGGTGCTGCTTCACTGGATGAAGAAGCAACGACTACTTCTGGTCCATGAATTGAGTCAGCTGCCTGGCGGATGAAGTCGGGGCGAGTATTGGCAGAAGTTAAGCTCTTGGGAGCACGACGGATGACCCAAAGCAAGAAGATAGCGAGAGGCAGCAGGATGAGGAGGTAGGACTTCATAAGTCCACCATAGAGGCCAACACTGACTTAGGGAATGGCGCGTCGATCCCACACCTTGTCAGTCCTTATTCCTATGCTTCAGCCCGGAGGCAATAAGTGGCATACAAATCAAAAGGCTTTAAAGAGCCAACAAATTCAGTCGGAAATGTGGCTGAACTCTTCGCTGGCGTTGGTGGCTTCCGCATCGGCTTAGCTCGCGCTGGTTGGAAAACCACATTCTCTAATCAATGGGAACCCGCAACCAAAGTCCAACATGCCTCAGATGTTTATGTCGCTCAATTCGGTGAAGAGGGCCATACCAATCTTGATATTGCAAAAGTAAAAGCGCTTCCCAAGAATATTGATCTCCTTGTAGGTGGATTCCCTTGCCAAGATTATTCAGTAGCCAAAACCCTCAATTCCTCCAAGGGACTTAAAGGTAAAAAAGGTGTTCTATGGTGGGAAATTCTCCGTTTGGTTAATGGGCAGAAGCCTAGGTTCATTTTTCTTGAGAATGTAGATCGACTTCTAAAGTCACCATCTAATCAACGTGGACGTGACTTCGCCGTAATGCTTAAGACTTTGGGAGACGAAGGCTATTCAATTGAATGGCGCGTAGTTAACGCTGCCGAGTATGGATTTCCCCAGAGGAGAATTCGCGTATTTATCGTTGCTACTAGATTGAAAAAGGGTGCAAAGAAATCGACGCCCGAGTCCGTTATTGCAAAGACCGGCATTCTCGCTAGAGCTCTTCCAATAGAAAAGTTAACGGACAACCTTCAGGAAATTGACTTAGATCAAGAAGCGGATGAAATCAGCGCTAAGTTCAACAAAGGGCAGGATAAGAGCCCGTTCCTAAACTCTGGCTACTTCATTGATGGAGTCGCGTACACAGTTAAGTCGCAAGCAAAGCTGGCATCAAATCCAGTTGTGCTTGGAGACATTCTGCAACCAGACTCACAAGTGCCTGATGAATATTGGGTTGAGGATAAAAGACTCAAAGAGTGGAAATACCTTAAAGGAGCAAAAAGTATTGAGCGTACACACAAAGGAAGCGGTGTTACCTATAACTATGCAGAAGGAAAGATGGCTTTTCCTGATCTTCTGACCAACCCAAGTCGAACAATCTTGACTGGTGAAGGTGGGACAACTCCATCTAGATTCAAGCACATCATCAAAACAAAGAGTGGCTATAGGAGATTGACGCCAGTCGAACTTGAGCGGCTCAACGGCTTTCCTGACGAGTGGAGCCAGATGAATGCAGAAGGCAAAGTGGTCACTGACGCCAAGCGAGCATTCTTTATGGGTAATGCGCTGGTAATTGGATTAATTGAACAAGTTGGCAAAGTTCTTGCGATGGAAATCAAATCTAAATAGAGGCTACGACTTGTGCGATATAAGAAGCATTCAGCCAGAAGCATTGTTTAGTTCTCATATCGCCTTGAGGAGTCAGAGCCTTATCGCTTCCATCCTTAGCCTTTGGTCGCACGTGTGCCACATGACTTTCCTTCATACCGGGCAAATCGTGAGCATTTAATGCAGATCTTCTTTGTGTATCGTGCCAAACCCTCTCGGCTTCGAGGCGATCGGCATAAGGCATATTCCAATACCCAACCTTTTCCAGTCTCTCTTTTCCGTCAGGACCAGTTGTAAATACAACCAGTAAAAACTTACGTTCTATTTTCTCGGAAAAAACTGACTCCTCCCAAATCTCACTCAATATCTCAATGAAATCAAAAGCTGGGAAAGACATCGATTCCTTGGGCTTGCCATTACTCTGAAGGCGCACAGTTTTCATTTCAATACCAGCCTTAACAATCTCACTGACTGAAGAACCACCATTGGCGAGAATCTTTATGGCAATCTCACGATGAAAATTCTTATGGTTCTTATCTCGTTTATGATGATTTAGTTCTATAGATATTTCGTCAATACTCTTCCCCAAAAACCGGGCGAATCTAGATTGGGTAGCCTCTTCTATTGAAACTTCCCCTGTCACGCCTAAATCTGATTCATCCTGAACATTAGAAATCAGTTGATTCAAATAGCCTTGCTTGAATGAAAAAGCGCGTCCTGGTGCTCCTACTGTAGAAAATGGCTGCGACTTTAACTTCTCCTTGACGCCTCCGGCTCCTTTTCTGCACGCACCTAGATAGAACGTGTCACCTTCGGATAACTCATGAGCTCTACCTTGAATGACTTTGCTTTGAATTTTCTCCCAGTCAGCTCTAATTACGGGTAAGTCAGATTCAGGTATCTCATACATCAATGGACTTAGAACGAATTTACGATCTATAACTGGAATATCACGCGAGTAAAGGTAAAACATAATCAACATCTTTTTACATTTATTGAAAAAACTGTTGGATTCCCAGGATTCCTTAACTATATGGTCGTAATTAATCATTGTTAGAACTAATCGTTCTTTTGCAACATACCTTCCAGAGCCATGTTTTATTACACCTGTAACTTTTAGTTCCACGCCAGCCTCTGCAAAATCAGGGTTGTGGTCGTTAGGTGGTTCATGTTTAAAATAATACTTCTCGACAAGAGTCCCTAGTTTTCCTCGGTCTTTCAAGTTCTCAAGATTCTCTGGCAGTACAATTGCCTCTGCCAGCGATTTATCAGTTAGAAGTAATGCGAAATTATATATTGATTGAGCCGAGTTCTTGTCATACCCGAAACTCTCATTGGCTGAGATACTAATATTCGAAGGCATTTTCAACCACTACAATTCCAAGTTCTTCATCTGCCAATTGACATCTTCAAATCTAGAATGCTTAATGGTGGGTTCCTTCGATGAACAATTGCGTGACAATTTGGACACAATGGAACTAAATCTGTTGCAGGATTTAGAATACGAGGTGAATCCATTAACGAAACAGGCTCCAAGTGATGTACGTGAATTACGCCCTCACCGATTGGACCATACAGATCTGCCATTCGTAAATCGCACCCTTTACAAATGAACCCGTGTATCTCAAGCGCAATGGCTCTATTCACTCTACTGCGTTCATACTTATTTATGGTAACCGAACTCTTTCTGCCTTCCTCCTGGTAAGCGGATGAAACTTCTTCCAGTAGTTGTTCCGGTTCTTCAGCTATTAAGGGAATAAGAATTGAAAATGCAATCAGAACAGTTAGCTTCAAGCAATTTGATGCATCCTCATAATTAACAAATTTCTTATGAAGTGTCAGCGAGAGCGATTCCCATTTCAAATTTGAAAACTCCATCAAATTTGGATTTCCATCGACCAATAGTTCTACTGACAATCCGGAAGTTTCGGCTGAACAAATTACGCTGGATATCTGTTCCTGATACATTTTGAAGGAATCTTTACACGTTAACAATAAGTCTCCTGGGAAATTGTCCAGAAATAGTTGTGCCTTCGTCGACATCAGTGATTGCTGGACACGTATCTCAAACCCAGAGGGAGCAGGGAGGTCTCTCACGCGCAATCCGAATGTGAAACCTGAGCCTTCCTGAAGAGGAGAATCAACTAAATCTAGCCCTAAAGCTCGGGAAAGATCAGCGAGCGTTTCACTCATCCAAATCTCCATCTTCAGAGTCGTCTAATTCCACAAATTGCTTCTCCTCTGCAATCTTCCGCAATAATGTAGAGACAAATTCTCGCATTTCAGCAAATTGTGTTCGGATTTCAGCTGTACTTTGAACCTCGGCTCTAGCAAAACACCAAAGCAGTGTGTCCATAGCTTCCATGGCTATTGGATTTCCAATACACCGCAGGTAATACTTTTGGTAAAAATCATGTCCCTGATTCAGCTTGATTAAGATGTCAGAACCATTGAATACTGGCTCGTATAAAACACCATCATCTAAAGATTCGACTGGTAGTACAACTTCTTCAGGCTTTACAGCCCTAGCGAATTCCCGAAGTCGTAAAGTATTAGTTCCATATGAATTAGTCACTTCTACATCAGTTCTAGATATTCGCTCTATCGGTGGTAATGGTAAATCATTTCGATGCTTATAAATATTTGCTGAGGAAGCGGCGTGTACATCTGCAGGCGTTCTTTTTGCATTATCATCACGACGACGTTTTACATTTCTGCTTTCAGCCTCTGTTCTGAATTGTTTTACAATTGGGCTCAGAGATTCAAACATTGTTACTGGAAGCTCCAGATTACTCTTCTTTACGTCTAAACCAACATGTGTCGTCAATCTTGGATCAATTTCAAGTACAAATCTTAAAGCGTTATATGCATTGTGCCGTGTTGTAGCAAAACTTAACCAGTCTGGCATTTGTAGAAGTCGGGAATCTCTATAAACATAAATGCCTTGCAAATTCAGCTCTTGTCTTGACTTTTCCAATACCTCCTTATTCTCCGCTGATTTATCCGGATTAAGCAAGAAAGCTTGAATGGAATATGCCACGGCTACTTCTTTGCCATCATGCACAATCTTTTCCTGAAACTCTTCAACCGGATGGTGCCAGTCAGATAGCACAAAAACTTTGTCAACAGGATTAAATGGTTTGATTTCTTCATTATCCAAGAAAATCTCAACCCTTTGATAGCCACCAGCGGTGCCCTCTAAAAATCTATGAAAAACTAAAGCCAAATGATTCTTGATGTTGTTCCTGATTCGCTCATACATTTTTCCTTGGTCGAGCGTTTGTCTTTTGATTGAATCGGCCAGTTTGAGATCGGCGTTTTCCCAAACAAGCACCGTTCCAGACTTTCCGTTCGTTGCAGCAGTTAATACGTCCAAGTGCTGACGAGCCGGTTCATCAGTAATGCTTACTTGCCAAGGGTGCTCTGCTTGGTCCGCTTTATCCCATGTAGCAGCATTCACTGAACCTTTACTATCGCGGCTAATCATTGTAAATCTTGGCGCAAATGAGAGCGAGGCTAGTTTGAATCCAAGTCCATACACAGATAGCTCTGAGTTCTTTAAGTCAGTTGAAGAACCAAACCTCATGGCTTCTTTTAGTCTTTCTCTCGACATTCCAGTTCCGTTGTCGGCGATGTAGACAGTTGTACCTTCGATTCTAGGAATAATCTGCACATTTATTTTGGTTGCTTTGGCAGATATTGAATTATCGATAATATCCGCGATGGCAGTTTGTGGCGTGTATCCAATATGGGAAAAACCATTCAGAGAACGAACTGCATCTGGGATATTTTGAAAAGTTTCAATATTTGCCATTTTATACTCCGTTATTTACGTAGGTGGGTCTGATTCCAAGCGCCTCTGCGATGGACTTTTCATCTTCTTCTTTTACTGCCGGATCTAATGTCTGTTGAGCCAAGTAAGCCTTAAGTAGTAAGCGATCGTCAATGACTTCTTCAATAGTTCCTGTATAGACAAGTTTGTGTACGAAAACGGTATTGACTTGACCAATTCGATGAGAGCGAGCTGTAGCCTGAGCTTCTTTAGCAGGATTCCACTGCCTATCGAAATGCACCACGTGGTTTGCAGCCACAATATTTAGACCCTCGCCCGCTGCGCGAGTATTGCACACAAGCACCGCAAATCCATCTACAGATTGAAAATCAACTATTTTTGGAAACCGAATATCTGATACTTCTCGGCCATCAATTACGGCACAATAAACACCTGGATAGGCCTCTTGGATTACACGTAAAATCAAATCCGCAGAGTCGTGCCAAGAGGTAAAAATAATAGCTTTTTGATTTTGCTCGTACACGCGATCAAGCAAGTCGAGCAATATATCCACCTTCGCATCTGGAACGTTCAACATGTAATCCCCAACTAGCGGCGGATAGGTACAAAAGCGCCGAAGCTTAGTGATGAGCCCAAATTTTGAGCCTCCTGTTTTGCTCAAATCTGATTCTCTTCTCACGTCTTCGTATTCTTGAGTAAATTGAAGACTTGGCTCTATCCAGTGGACCTTCTCCACCAATTCTGGCAGATCGGGCAATACATTCTTGACAATTCTACGCATGATTAATGGTCGGACTAATTCTCCAATGCGATCAGCTTCTGCAATTTGGTTTTGCACTAGGTCCTTCATAAAGTGCAAACTACCCATTATCCCTGGTCGAATTAAATCTGTGAGCGACCACAAATCTACGAGATTATTCTCTAGCGGTGTTCCGGTCGATAAGAAAATGGGAGCTGAGGCAAATTTCCTGACTGAATCTCTAGTAACTGAAGCAGGATTCTTCATCACGTGTGCTTCATCGCAAATAATGAGGGTCCAATCTAGTTTGCACAAGAAGCCCCAATCACGATTTATAATTGGGTACGTTGTAATAACGACTTCATTTTCTCCAATTCGAGAAGGGATTAACTGTCGATCAGGTCCCGCGTGTATATAAGGTTTTAGAGCAGGTAGGAATTTGTTGAATTCAGAGATCCAGTTCAATTTGAGACTACTAGGGACAATTACAAGCACCCTGGGTTTACCTTCATTTTTCAGCTCGTTGTTAATAAGTCCCAATAGCTGGACTGTTTTTCCCAAACCCATCTCGTCACCCAAAATAGCCCCTACGCCACTAGACCTAACTCCACATAGCCAATCGATTCCCTTTTTTTGATACGGGTAGGGTTCAAGAGCAAGCCCTGCGTCGATACTTTTTAGGAGTGCTGAATCCGTTAAAAAATTGAGATTTCCTTCAATAATCACTTGTACCAGATTCTGATTTTTACCAGCAATTAATTTCATGTAATCTGCCAAATTAATTACTTCTCCTAATTGGAGATGATTTTCAGTGATAAAATCTGAATATCGTTGAGCTTCATCCAGAACCAATGGAATCCAAGACTCATCGCTGACGATATGGTCCACAGGAAACTTCTTTAGCTTAGATATATCAGCTGCAGAATTCTGGCTTTTAATTTCAAGTTTTAGCAAGTGACTCTGCTCTTCAACTCTGAACTGGAATGAACCAAAGCCTTCAATCGTTAATCCAATTGCCGAAGTAAAGTCATCGAGTCGTGCTCCCCAAAAAATTGAGGCTGAGACTCTATTGTCTTCTTCTCTGCTTAAAGAATTAACTACAAAATTATCTTCTACAATCCATCTGCTTGATAAATCTTGAGTCATGAATGACCTTTAATTTCATTCATGAACATAGATTACTAACATTCGACGAATTTGCAGATTCCGGTATACAGAATGAAACTTGAAAAGTGTCACTCTGGATAGATGCGTTTGCCATGACACCACGAATCATCCTCCCTTTTGATAGCGAGTATTGTTTGAAGTCCAGGCATTTAAATTTAGACTCACACTTGGACTGCTTACAATCGCGCGATTCAATTTAGAAATAATCTGCTCCATTTGCTCAAGAGACGGAAGTGCACATTCGAGAATTTTTCCTGTTATTTCTGCTCCACTCGGAATTGTGTATGAGAAAGATTGATCAATTCGTTTGCCAACGCAAGCCTTGCCTAGTGGGGAGTCGACCGAATAGATATCTAGATTACCAAGGGAAATCTGTGCGCGTTGATACTCGGTGAGCAGAATGAATTTAGAGATTTTACCCATGAAATCCACTGACACGATGGAATACAAGGCGACTCTCTTCTCGTGAAGCTCAAAAAATTGGTTAGAAGTTTTAAACTTTCTGTAATTGTCTCCTACCTTTTTTAAAAGTAGATCACGCTCAGTTTGAATTTCCTGTATTTTTTCGTAATAGCCGTCTCGCTCTTTCCCTGCTTCGTAAATTTTCGCCCAAGTTTCATTTCTCAGCTTTTTATTGATAGCAAAATCTCTATGAGCTTCGCCTAGTCCATAATTAAAATTGTGACTGTCGTATTCCTTTTTTAGTTTAGATATCTCAAGTTGCAATTTGTCACACAATTTTGAAGTCTCAAATATTCTATTGTCTAAAAAGAAAATTGATTCAAGCCTACTTTTTAAAGATGGGTCGAGTTTTTCAATCTCGTCGCGAATATTAAGATGGCCTTCTAGTTCCAATGCAAAATCCCGTGGGTCGTATGTAATCATTATGAATCCCAATTCATATGTTCAATGAACTCCATGACATCCCACTCAAACACACCTGATTCGTCCCATGGGAAATCCTTTCCACTTATAGAGCTCATGTCCAGTGTTCTCAAGTAATACTTTCCTTTGCGAGGGGTGAGTTCACTCAACCTGACATTCACAGGGGCATGAACGATTTTTCCATCGGCACAATCTGGCTCACAGAGATTCTTGTAATACTCCCCTGTTCCTGAAGCCCCGTCTTGATTCCAGGACTTCCAGTTAATCTTGTCGATGTAAGCCCCGCCGTCTCCGCAGTAGATCATGATGGATACAGGCTTGTATTCAGGGTATTCGCAGTCCCAGGTGAGCACCTGGGAGGGCTTAAGTTTGAGAGGTTTTGTAACTGTTTTTGATGAGTCATCACTCATGATGAAACTCGCAGCAAGTGCGGCGGATAGGAACACCGCACCTGCTGCGAATACTGCTCGAGACTTCATCATGCCGCGATTGTCTCTTCAATTGTCTTGATTCTCTCAAGACGGGCTTGGGCTTCTTCAGCGCGGTCTAGGGCTGTCAGCGCTATTGCAAGCTCTTTGTTAACCGCGACGATATCTTCCCAGTCTTTATCCTCATCAAGGGTGAGTAGTTCAAGTGATCGAACTAGGTGCTTTTCGGCATCTGCATACTCTTCACAGAGTAGGTGCGCTGCCCCTAGTCGGTAACGTGAATACGCTTCCATTCCGAGGTCTTCAGCTACTTTCGTGTAATTGAAGTAGTGCTGTGCATGGAATCTTGCTTCTGGGCCATTTTTAAGGGCTATGTAGGAAAGTGCTAAGTAGTTATCACACCATCCAACAAATTCTGGATTCTTTGCCTCTTTGCAGAGGGAGCGAGCATTTAAATAACTATCGATTGCATCCTGATAGCTCTTTAACTTCGCTAGCGCCATTCCAACGTTGAGGAGATCAATTCCCATCGTGATGGTTGAAATGTCTGGATATGTTATTGTCTTTGCGGCAATGTGGTTGTCGAGCGACTTTCGCCACTCGTCAATTCTGTACCATGCACGTCCTGCTGCACGGAGTTCCTCTGCTTGGCCTTCAAGATCATCATCGAGATCTTTCATCTTTGCCAGCTCTTCATGCATCTCGGCAGCCTCTTTATGACGCTTGAGATTTTCGTAGCAATGAGCTTTGCCATGATAGAGATGAATGAGCTCTTTAAGATAAAGATCTAATCCACCTTGCTTAAAGTAGATATCAATGGATGTATCTACTAAATGTAAGCACTCTATGTAGTTATCTCGCTTGTATGCGATGTGGCTGAGTTCATCTAGAACTTCAGCGCGTTCTGTCCCTTCGGACGTACTAATGCGATCCCAGAGTTCTTGCTCTCGGGTGTCTTTCTCGTTTTTCTCGGTGCTCACCGTTTCCTTTTCTTCCGACAATGGTGCTTCTGACAGTTGGAGAAGTTACAGGCCGTCACTGACATCTTCGCTTGGGCCTGGGGTTGCTGCTTGGAGCGGAGTTTTTGGGGGAAGCGGAGAGTAACACAGAATTCGAACAGGTGTTCGTATGATAATCATACGGTTGAGCGTAAAGGGGGCCTCTGTTAGCCCGTTCGGCTAGCCGAACAAGCCGTTCGGATTCCGAACACTCCTTTGTTAGGAATTCCTAACAAAGCCTCAGCCTGGGTTCGCTCAGTAGCCCTTCTTAGGATCAACGATGACGGCCTTGGTGGACTCCCCCGCGGTGGTGAATTCTGCGACTAGGTCAGGGTGGGCATCCTTGAGGGCTTTCTTATCTAAGGACTCGGTGACCTTTTCTGTACGAACCCATTTAAAGACTCCATCGATTCCAGCATGTGTTCCGCACGCAACCTTGATCTTGCTTTCAGATTTCATTTTCGCCCATAGTGCTTCGGCATTAACTCGCCGTAATTCAAGACTAAACCCATGTAAAGATTCCTTGGTTGCCTTTCCAGCCTCAATCTTCTCTACAAGTGGCTCAAAGCTTTCTACCATTGTCGCAAAGTTTGGGTCAAAATCTTTAAACTCTTTCTTAAAGCTACGAGAGCCCGCATAACTTGGCGTGCCCTTAACGGTGGACTTAGTTATGGTGAATTTGGAGTAGATATCAAAGTACTTTGCTTTGAAAGCATCTTCATCGAAGGTGGATTTACCTTTACGCTCTTGCACTTGTACGAATGCCTCGACTTCCTCTTCTTCATCCTCGTCATCGAGTGCTTCTGCAAAGATTTCCTTGATTACGTCAAACATATCTTCACAGGCCTTTAGCTTGGCATTGGACTCAAGATAAATCTCATTGAGCTGCTTTAGCTCATCAGTAGCCGGGATGACATTCTCATCGGATTGAATCTTGGCTAGCTTCTCTGCCTTCTGGATATCACTAATGATTTCTATTGCCTCAGAAGCCAGTAAATCTGCCTCCGACTTAACCTTGGCGAGTTCATCAGAGTTCAACAACATCCATTCACCACGGACTCCAAGTGGGGCAAACTTTTTATGAAGAAGCGTCTCCACGAGCTCGACAAGCTCAGTCTTCACAACACTTTCAATATAGAGCTCGCGTGGATTGCCTGTTTGATGCTCCAGCAGTCTCTGTGTGGAATCACGATCTGCGTTCTCTTCATTTTCTCGGACGATTCCAACCTTAAAGTACTGGGTTAATTCCTTGGTTCGGAGGTCTTTCTCGCCGATGAAGTAGATCTCGCCTGCTGCGGTAGCCATAGTTAAACTAGTCTCTCATATTGTGACTAGTTTTCACTCCCCTTCATTCCAAAGTTTGATTCCAGCGGCAGTTTCGTAAAATTCAAGAACTTTCATAAATCGCTCAGATTTCAATTCGCGGATTATGACTGTGCCGTTGAAACTTGTGGTCCGATGCATTAATCGCTCTAGCTGAGTAAATGTTAGCTTCGATTTATCTTCATTTTTAAACTCACAAAAGCAAAAAGTAGGAGTACCAATAAAATCAAAAATTAAGTGAATCATTTCATAATCAATTTCTCTAGGAAACCTATCACTTGAAAATTCATGAATCCAATCAAAAATTGCAGCATTTGTGTGAATTTTTGAAGATTCAGAAATAATGGCTAATTCTGACAAATTGGCGTTAAGCATTCCTTGTTTCTGCAAATTTTGTTTCTTACTAATTGAACTATAAAGCTTGAATTCAAGGTAATTGCAAAGTATTTTCATTTGTTTTGCAAATTCTTTATTTGATTCTTTAGATGTAAATCGAGATACCTGTTCATACATAGGGATTACAGATTCAGTTGCATATTTAAACCATTCTTCAATCTCTTCAATGAATAGATCTGTGGAGAATCTAGAAATAAAGTCTGGTGAAAGTTGTTCGCGTGAGAAATCTTGTAAGTTGCTAGGCATGAATTCCTCCAGATGTTGGCCTCTTTACGGCCTCCCGTTTCCACAGTATCTATAGAGCATTACACAGAGAATGCTGTACCGTCCAATCGTTTGACACTCCCCCCTGCTACCCTTTCCCTAGGTCAAGAACTAAGCGTTAAGCCCTTTAGCTTGCTTAGTACCAATCCGCGCATAACTCGCGCACGGTGGTTCTAAAGGAAGACCTGCCAGCGATGAAAGACACCGCTGGAAGAGCGGGTCTCTTGTATAGAGGTCCAGTAAGGACTATTTGTTATGCCACCTATTGGTTTATTAGTGTGCACAACCTGTTTTGGGCTTACATCTGCAGGACATGGGATGCAGCGCTGTAGATGTGAGAAATACAAGGCTTATCCAGGTGTTGATTGCCCTAGTGGTTTTCACCTGTGCACTATGTGTGCTGCCTCTATTGCAGGAGGCACTGGGCGCTACTCCTGGAATGTCTGTGAAGTCTGCTTAAAGTTCAATCGCAGCCTGAATACAAAGTATGGAGTCTCTCTGCCACTTGGGCGACACTCGATCATGAATGGAATCAGTATTCCTATTCATGCCACGAAGAGCGTGCAGGAAGAGGGAATCACAGAGATGCTCAACTTCTTAGATAAAGCCCAGAGCCTTTCTGATTGGGGAGATCTTCAAGCTCGAACCTTGTTTGAATCAGTACCTATGTGGAGGAAAGAACCATTCATCCGCCTACGGCGGTGGGAGGAGAAGTTCGCACTCTCTAAGGTCAAAGCCACAACACGATCTGTGACGGCGTTTAAACAGTACTTACGGATTGAGGATTTTTCAGTGCTGGGTAGCTCAGATGTCAGTGAAGAGTGATACTTTAATTGAGAAGAAATGGAGAAAAAAATGAGTGATGTTATTGCAGCGGTAAAGGTGAATGGCGAATTGCTGGTCTATATCGATTTTGACCGCCCAGTTTGGCAGAACGCTACCTTCAAAGAATTGGCATCTACGCCTTCTCTTGAGAACTTTCTTGTTGATGGAATTCTCGGTTCATCATCGCAAGCCATCTTGGGTAAGTATGGAATTTCCAAGAACTTCTCAGAAGATGATTTCTGGGGCGCAAGCGATGAAGTGCAGAAGGCTAGAGATGCTATCTACGCGGCCACTGATTTGGATTTGGAATACATCTACTACGACGATCGTGATCCACTTATCGATGGCGACCTACTGAAATTCACATCAAAGGCCAGAATCCAGAAGTTGGGCTCTGAAGCTTTCTATGATTTGGTGAAACCGGTTCGGTAAGTATCACCATGACTCATTTTCTTCCTACGCCCTGGGACAAGGTTGAAATACCTGAAGAATTTCTCAAGCTCATAGGTGTACCGGATGAGTTTCAACCAAGAATGATCCCTGGGCCGATGGCAATCCTCGATAGCCTGGCTATTCCACTTACCGACAAAGTACTTTCGGAATGGATTGCCTTCTCTGAGGATGTTGTCTGTGCGCTAGAGAGTGATGGCTCATTTGAGAATTCTTGGATGTGGTTTAGTAATCGAGCCCATCACTTCGACCCAAACGTTGAACCATATTTTAAAGATGGAATTTTGTGGTGCGCATACAAGGATCCCGATAATGGCAAATTGCGAGAGTATCTTTTCCGCCCCCTCAATGAAGATGAATGGGAGCGATATTTAGGGGCTGAATCAAAATCGCCCGACCGAAGCCAACTGTTGTTGCACAAATATTGGGGAGGGAACTAAAAAGATGCCGAATTCACCGAAGCGAAAGCCTCTGACTGCAATTTCTTGTCCAGGTTGCGGCGAAGTTGGACTGCAAAAGATTGTTTATGGAATGCCCAGCGATGACTTTAACTTCGATAAATACATTGTTGGCGGATGCATCATGAGTGATTTCGATATTGGATGCAAGAAATGCGGTTGGACAGGAATGCGTCAAGAACTTAAAGCAGAGACTTAATCTTCTTTATGGATAGCCACACCACCAAAGTCGCTACTGTCGTTATCCCCGTAAGCACGCTCGTCACCAACAGATTCCCATCTTCTAGGAACCTGGTTCCAACTCCTCCGATCAAAATGCCGATGACTGTGGCTACTTTGTTCTCTCTCATCACTTTCTTCACATAATTCCAGAAGCGCTTGAAACTTCCTTGAGGCAAAGCTGTTGTTGACCAGAGTGCCCACAGCACTAGCAACGGCTGAAAGAGCAATCTGATTGCGCGAGCGCGATCACTATCTAGCCCAAAGGCATCTATCTGATTGACGAATTGAGAGATGTTTCCAGGAAAGATTGCGATGAAGAAGAGCGCTGTGGCTATTCCTACTTCTCTGCGTCTTTGAAGGGATACGAGAGCTAGACCGAGTGCTATCTCAACTACACCGGATGCAAGGACTACAAAGTCAGGTGAGAAGGGAACCCATGGTGGTACTTGAGCTTGGAACTCCATACGGCTTGTTGTGAGGTGGAGCGTGCCGGTATAGATCAGGGTGGCACCTAAGAGGATCTGTGTGAGTTTACGGATGAGGTGCATGAGTTGAGTTTAGGGTCAATGTCCTTCCATAACCTTCATTTAATTGCGCTGTAATCTCTCCCCATGAACACTCCTGCACTGCGCACCACACTCAAAGCTGGCTCTATTGTCTTTGGGACATCTGCTCTCTTTCTTCTTGTCTTGCCATCTATCTTTCTTGATCTCTTAGCGTTATCAAAGAGTGCAGAGATGATCTGGTCGATGCGCATGATTGGGATAACTCTGATTGCACTGGCTGGCAATATGTGGAATAACGCAGGGCAGGTAAGTGATGTGAGAGTCGGTAGCGTGGCAAAGGTGATGTGTGTCTGCGCTATGGCACTCGGTGTGCTCACCCTCTTGATTCCAGGTGAGATCACCTGGTTTAGCTATCTCTATGCAGCTGTTGGCTTTGGTTTTGGCCTTACCTACCTGAAGAGCCTTCTTTAATTTCTTGCCTTTCTTGCCTACTATCTATCCATGAAATTACGAGCCCTACCGATCTTCGCTTTTCTCTGCGCCCTCATCCTCACAGGATGTGGCGCCTCATCTGATGGCGGTGCCACAGATACTGATTCCTATAACAAGTGCCTAGAGCTAGAAGCAGCAAAGCTCTTGGATGAGACAGGCTCAAATCTGGATTATGCCAATGAAAAGGCAGCGCAGATCTGCGCTCAGTAGCGGCGCCTTGAACTTTCAAGGTGCAGCGCTAGGTGCCAGGACTTAACCTTGCGGGGAACCCGCTAGGGATTACACGTTTCTTGGAGAGGAAACATATAAATGGATGAGAAATCATTAATCGATCAGTGGAACAAGATGCGCGTGCAGATTATCCAGGCTCAGGTTGCACCAGCACTTGTCCTGATTGCCATCACAGTTCTTTCAGCGATGCATGTCTTTCACAAGGCGCCAGATTCAGCTAAGTATCTAGCTCTCGGTGTTGCAGCAGCTACAGGTATCTTGGCAATCATTAGCCAATATGCAGCTGTGCGCGAAGGTGAAGCGCTCTTGCTTGACCTGAAGAAGGTTACCAACCCATCAGCGTTGACTAAGAAGATTGCAGACTCACGTGGTCTTCTCTCACTCTCAGCAATTGCCATCGTGGGTATTGGTATTGCAATCTTCGCACTCGTTGTGTGGGCTGTTCTAGGTTAAATCTATGGAAATCGGATTCATTATTATTGCCATCTATGCGATTGCGGTCATAGCTCTGGTAACGCGCTTTGATGGATCTAAGAAGAAGAGAAAACTCAAGACTGGCCGTGGTGGGGATTTCGAGTAGTTAGAAGAGAAAAAGAACCACCACGCCCAGTGCAATCAGAGTAACTGCTGCAAGTATTGAGCGCTTCTTACCTAAGCGCTGCGGTAATCCTTTGATACCACTTGCCTGATCTTGATCCATATCCTTGATCACATTGATGAAGTGAGCTGCCATGCCAAAGAGTGCTCCCCCAAGCCACATCCACACAGGTGGTGTGATCTCCTTCGATATTGCTATCGATGAGGGAAGGGCTGCAAAGGCAATTGCATAGGGCAGCGGTGATGCTGCATTGAATTTGAAGTAGAAGTTATAGCCAATGCCACAAGCAATACCGAGCATATAGACCAAGCCACCTTTGATGCCCAGTGGTCCAAAGAGATTAATGAGGAATGCACAAGGTGTCATGAAATAAATCCACTTACGTAGGTATTCAGGTGTTATCAGCCCTGCAACAAGAGGCTTCTTGGTGCGCTGATGAGCAAGATCATCTTGGTAGTCATAGAGATCATTGCTCCAGCCAACTACGAACTGTCCGCAGCAGATGCCAAAGGCGATGACATAGGCAGGTCCTTCCCACCAGTAATAATTAGCAAAGATCCAACCGATGGTGGTGACGATGAGTGTGGGGCCAAAGTGAGATGCTTTACGCAGTCCTTGGAGCTTGCTCATCTACCGCCCCTTACATTTCTCTGAGCAGTACTTCACGTTCTCCCAATCTCTGGCCCACTTCTTGCGCCACTCAAACTCAAGGCCACAGCGCAGACATATCTTGGGGGCAAAGCCATTTTTTATCTTTGCCTTCATGGCGCAAATATTACCGTCAGCTGCTGCCGAGTTACAGTGTGAGAGCGGCTATGAGTCTTATGGGAGGGATGCGCACCACACCTGCCCGCATCCATGACTCTGCGCTCTTTTTTTCATATCACAGCCATAGATAATGGCTAGTAAAATTATCGGTAGTTGAGAATGGAGTTGTGGTAATGAATATTCCTGTCTTCGGTGATGTGAAGAAGTTTGATCTCACCCTGATTAGATTTCTAAATAAGGTGAGTATGCCTGCCCTTCAAATCTCACTCGGAGTTATCTTCATCTGGTTTGGCCTCTTAAAGGTCGCCGGTGATAGTCCAGCAAATGAGCTCATCACAAAGACTGTCTACTGGTTTAACCCAGATATCTTCATCCCCATCTTGGGAATCTGGGAGGCGCTCATTGGAATCTGCCTTCTCGTTCCCTCATTTATCCGCGTGGGCCTTGCACTACTTGCCCTACAGATGCCGGGAACATTTTTGCCACTCATACTTCTTCCCGAGGTATGTTTTCAGAGCAATATCTTTGATCTCACTCTGGAAGGTCAGTACATCGTGAAGAACCTCGTACTCATAGGAGCTGCGATGGTGGTGGGCGCACGGCTCACTCCTATGATGAATGAGAGAAAAGCTCTTTAGTTATTCTTTACGTATTCAGATGCGTGAGGGAAGCCGTTCTCTGCAAGCTTCTCTGCAATATCAGCTTTAACTGCCGCAACGACCTTATGTGTTCCGTTGCAATTC
Organism: Candidatus Planktophila dulcis; assembly: GCF_002288225.1. Taxonomy (NCBI): domain Bacteria; kingdom Bacillati; phylum Actinomycetota; class Actinomycetes; order Candidatus Nanopelagicales; family Candidatus Nanopelagicaceae; genus Candidatus Planktophila; species Candidatus Planktophila dulcis. The sequence goes on along the minus strand of NZ_CP016777.1, from coordinate 430,344 downwards.
TTCTCAGGATCTGTTGTGTAACCACATTGGCAAGCGCCCATGAGATATCTCTTTTCTAGGTAGGTAGATGCAAATCTTATGCCCAGGGCAGGTGGCAGCGCTCGTTAACGCACAGCACGCTCAAGGAGAACTGTGAGTGCCTTTATCGGTAGTGAATTTCGATGCGTTGCAACCCAGTGATAGCCCAGATCACCGAGCTTTCCTGATGCCCTCACACATCGAGAGAGGCCTCGATTGCCGCGCAGTGCAAGCAATTGCGCTACCGCTTGCGCCCCGCCATAGACCGTGCCATCAATCAGTGCGATGACCTCTCTCTCACACTGTGCTCGTGTGAGGTGAAAGCCTGCAAGATCTGCGCTCTGAAAGGGGTGTGCCTCAATATCAAGGTTGCTACGCAACCAGTTCAGCGATGCGAGGCAGAATCTGCATTCTCCATCGAAGATGACGGTGGCGCACTTATCTGGCATTACTCAACACGCTTTCAAGAAGGTTATGCTCAAATTCTATAGCAGGGCCTTAAAAGAAGCCCTCTCAAAGTTTCTGTCTTAACTTAAGGTGACGACGAAGTCCGCCTTGCTTTCAGATTCTTGGATTATGCGGGCATTTACTTCATCTGTGCCTTCAGACCAATCCTTGGCATCCTGGGCAGGCTTACCAAATGCGATATGCCTAGCAATTAATCTCTGCATACGTAGCTGATCATCTACCGTTAGATACCACGTCTCATCTAGGTAACTAGCCACATCTTCCCAACCAGAATCGGTATGGAGCAGGTAATTGCCTTCAACAATAACTAACTGTGCCGTAGCTGGGATTACCCCTGCATCAGCAATCGATGCCTCAATCTCTCGCTTAAAAATTGGAAATCTCACATCACCTTCGCACTTCTTGACCTGTGCAAGTGTCTGAATAAAGCTATCAACATCAAAGGTGTCCAGGGATCCCTTACGCTCACGACGGCCGAGCTCAATTAACTCTTCATTACTCATATGAAAGCCATCCATAGGAAGAATGGCTACTAACTCCTGTGAAAGGCGCTCACGTAAGTAATCGGTAAAGGTGGATTTTCCAACGCCAGGCTTACCAACGATTCCTAAGATGAATCGAGGAGATCTCTCTTGAAGCGAAGTCGCACGGATAAGTGCGCTATCGCGAGTCAGGCTTTTCATGTTATTCGATAGTATCGTAACGGGATGGCAACTATCAGTGCAGAACACAAGGAGTTTCTCCTGAAGGAGGCTCACTCCCTACTTAACTTTGCACGTGGCTCGGTCATTGATACCGGTGGGTTCGGCTATCTCACCGCAGATGGAAAAGTAGATTCATCTAAACCACTTGAGTGTTATATGCAGGCAAGAAAGATTCAAGTCTTCGGTTTAAGCCATCGGATGGGATTGGCAGATTGCACAGAACTCGTTGTGCATGGTGTGCAATCTCTGAGTAACATCTTTAGAGATAGGAAGAACTGCGGCTTCTATAGCGCTGTCAGCGCTGATGGCGCAGTCGTCAGCGATAGAAAACTTGCCTATGACCACATGTTTGTACTCCTTGGGGCCACAACAGCGATAGAACTCGGTGTACAAGGCGCTCAAGAGTTATTTGATGAGGCACAGGCAATTATTGAGAAGTACTTCTGGGAGCCAGAGTTTTCGATGATGAGAAATGATTGGAGCCAGGATTTCTCATCCCTAGATTCCTATAGAGGAATCAACCCCAACATGCATGCCGTTGAGGCGCTGACAGCTGCCTTTGAGGCTACTGGTCAAACTGTTTTTAGAGATCGTGCCTATGCGATAGCGCAGCGAGCACTTGATGGATTTGCTCGTGACTGCGAGTGGATGTTGCCTGAGCACTTTGATGCGAAGTGGAATGTGCTTACCAATTTCAATAGTGATAATCCAGCAGATCCCTTTCGCCCCTATGGCATCACCATTGGACACCTCTTTGAATGGTCTCGTCTTGCACTCCAACTAGATCTAACAATGCCCAAGGAGCAACAGGGGCGCACATGGGTACTTGAAAGTGCTCGTGCCATCTATGAGATCGGTAAGAGATATGGATGGGCTGCCGATGGATCTCCTGGCTTTGTCTACACAATTGATTGGGAGAAGAAGCCGGTTGTAACTTCACGGATGCAATGGGTAGCAGCTGAAGCTCTTATGGCTGCTTTTACTCTCTGGAAAATCACAGGAGAAGATCAATACTTAGATGATTACTACACCTGGTGGCAGTATATTCAAGACCATGTCATCGATAAGAAATTTGGTTCATGGCATCACGAGTTAAATGCAGCCCAAGAGGTCACAACAATGACATGGTCTGGAAAGCCTGATGTCTATCACGCCTTTAACGCCTGCATCATGCCTCTGCTTCCCTTTCAGGCAAGCTTTATCGGTAGTACAAAGAAGTTGTGAGTATCAGCGCTTAGCTAAGAGATCCATATAGTCACTGACAGAAGTCTTTGCTAACTTCTCGTAATCAAGTGAGAGGGCAAGGATTTGATCTTGCTGCTCCTTGCCATAAATGCGAGCAAGGTTGACTTTAAACTTCTCCACTAGAAGAGGGATGCCCTCTATGCGCCTGCGCGCATGGCCTATTGGATATTCAACTGCCTCCTCCCCAAGGATGCTTCCATCATCAAATTCAATAGTGATGGCATTGGCAATAGAGCGTTTTTCGGGGTTGTGATAATCAGCTGAGTATTGAGAATCTTCAACGCAGATTATCTTCTCGCGAAGTAGGTCAATGCGAGGATCTGCTGCAATATCTTCTTCATAATCACGGGCAGTCAGTCGGCCAAAGATCAGAGGTACTGCGACCATATATTGAATGCAGTGATCGCGATCTGCAGGGTTATTTAAGGGGCCCTTCTTATCGATAATACGGATACATGCTTCATGAGTACGGATAGTCACCTTTTTAATCTCTGCAGCGCTCTTACCGGCTGCAACCATCGCTCGGTGAAGTGTCATGGCAGCTTCGACTGCAGTCTGTGAGTGAAACTCTGCAGGAAAGGAAATCTTAAAGAGGATATTTTCCATGACATATGTCCCGTATTCACGCTGGAAGGTGAAGTGGTTACCGCGGAAAGATGAATCGTAGAAGCCCCATATCTTTGCAGTAAGAGCTGTTGGATATCCCATCTCACCGGTAGATGCGATCAGAGCTAAGCGCACAGCGCGGGATGTGGCATCGCCTGCAGCCCATGACTTTCTAGAGCCTGCATTAGGAAAGTGGCGATAGGTGCGCAGTGATTGACCATCAACCCAGGCAAGTGAGACGGCTGCAAGAATTTGATCTCGGGTTAGCCCCATCATCTGAGCTACAACTGCTGTCGATGCAACCTTGACAAGAATGACGTGATCGATGCCGACCTTATTAAATGAGTTTTCAAGTGCGATACACCCTTGAATCTCATGCGCCTTAATCATCGCTGTGAGAACGTCGCGAATTGTAAATTTCTTATCGGTTGTGCGGCAGAGCCAATCTGCAGTTGCCAGAATGCCACCCAAGTTATCTGATGGGTGTCCCCATTCAGCGGCAAGCCAGGTGTCATTAAAATCTAACCAACGAATCATCGCCCCGATATTAAAAGCCCCTTGCACGGGATCGAGTTCATAGCTGGTGCCTGGAACTTTCACTCCATTTTTAACGCTGACTCCAGGTGCGACAGGTCCTAGTAACTTTGTGCAGGCTTCGTATTCCAGAGCCTCTAAGCCACAGCCCAATGTGTCCATAAAGCAGTTCCATGCGGTCTCATATGCCACATCGGATGTCACCTTGAAATTGATTACATAATCCACGATATCGATGATCTCTTTATCGTAGGCGAGATTTGATTGAACGATATGTGATGACATGTGGATTACCGTTTCTCTATCGGGATAAAGGTGAGATCTTCAGGGCCTGTGTAATTGGCGCTGGGTCTAATGATTTTGTTATCTATGCGCTGTTCAATCACATGTGCTGCCCACCCAGTTGTGCGGGAGATGACAAAGATAGGTGTAAATAACTCAGTAGGTATCTTCATCTGGTTATAGGCAACAGCTGAGAACCAATCAAGGTTAGGGAACATATTCTTAATCTCCCACATCACAGATTCAATCCTTGATGCGATGTCATAGAGCTCTGTGCTGCCTTGGTCTTGGGATAGCTCCTTAGCAATCTTCTTAATGATCTCATTACGTGGATCAGAGACTGTATAGACAGGGTGTCCAAAACCAATGACGACCTCTTTATTGGCAACGCGAGCTCTGATATCTGCCTCAGCTTGATCTGGATTGCTATATCGCTCTTGAATCTCAAGTGCTACCTCATTGGCACCGCCATGCTTAGGTCCACGTAGAGCACCGATCGCACCTGTAATTGCAGAGTAGATATCAGAATTAGTTCCTGCGATAACACGACCTGCAAATGTTGAGGCATTAAATTCATGTTCGGCATAGAGAATAAGGGACGCATGCATCGAATCTATCCAGAGCTTACTTGGCGCCTCGCCATGGAGCATATGAAGGAAATGTCCTCCAATGGAATCATCATCAGTCTCTACTTCGATGCGTATGCCGCTATTGGCAAAGTGATACCAATAAATGAGTATTGATCCCAATGATGCAATCAAAGTATCGGTGACCTCTTTTGCCTGCACCTCATTGTGATCAAGTGATTCAGGTGCTACGCAACCAAGTGCTGAGACTCCTGTGCGCATAACATCCATAGGATTGGCAGTTGCAGGGATTTGCTCAAGAATATTCTTCACCGATGGCGCCAAACTTCGAAGACTCTTCAATTTAGCTTTATAGGAGGCAAGTTCTGACCGTGATGGCAGAGTCCCATGAATCAATAGGTGCGCTACCTCTTCAAATTCACAGTGAGCTGCAAGATCTGCAATATCAAAACCTCGGTAATGAAGATCATTGCCGCTCTTACCCACGCTACAGAGCGCTGTATTGCCCGCTACAACGCCAGAGAGTGCGACAGATTTCTTCGGCTTAAAATCGACCATAGTGCTCACCCTTTACTTCTTGGCGGAGTTCTACTTATCTTTCTGGAGTTTATCTAGGCGTTCTTCGTACTTGTAGTAGTCAATGCTTTGATAGAGCTCTTCACGAGTCTGCATGGTCTCCAATACTCCAGCTTGAGTTCCATCGCGACGTATTGCCTCATAGACATTTTCGGCAGCCTTATTCATCGCTCTAAATGCAGAGAGTGGATACAAAATCATTTTCACGCCACTTGCAGCTAACTCATCGCGTGTAAAAAGTGGCGTCATGCCAAACTCGGTGATGTTGGCCAGAATTGGCTTCGAAGTAGCCTGACTGAACTTCTTAAAATCTTCAAGAGTAGTAATTGCTTCAGGGAAGATCAGATCAGCACCTGCCTCTATATAGGCGTGCACGCGCTCGAGGGCAGCATCTATTCCTTCGATAGCGATCGCATCTGTCCGAGCCATGATTGCAAAGTTCTCATCTGTGCGCGCATCTACGGCAGCCTTAATGCGATCGACCATCTCTGCTTGAGAGACAACCTCTTTATTGGGGCGATGCCCACAACGTTTAGCCCCCACTTGATCTTCGATATGCATGGCAGCAGCCCCTGCCTTAATCAAATCTTTGACTGTGCGAGCAATGTTATGAGCTGAGGCGCCAAATCCTGTATCAGCATCGACCAAGAGTGGGAGCTCACAAACATTGGTAATGCGGCGTACATCTGTCAGAACATCTTCTAGGGTCGTAATTCCTAAATCTGGGATACCGAGAGAACCGGCTGCCACTCCACCACCTGAGAGATAAATTGCCTTATAGCCTGCGCGTTGTGCAAGGAGCGCGTGATTAGCGCTGATTGTTCCAACTATTTGAAGAGGGTTCTCATCAGCTAAAGCGTTACGAAATCTTGCTCCAGCAGATGTAGTGGACATGAGTTAAGTATAACTTCCTTCTCTCTATATGCAAGAGAAATTTTAGTTATATCTCCTTTCTCATAGCTACTGTGACTTGATTACTCTTTTGCAAAGGAGAACCAATCAAGATTAACAAGTGACTCACCCTCACCTCTAAAGACTAGATAAATATCCTCTTCTCCCCCACTGTTATTGAGGCGAGTTGAAAATGATCGATAACCTTTCCAAGCAAGAAAACCTGGCTCAAGAAGACACGTTCCAAGTAATGGACCATCAACTGATTGTGAGTGGATTTGAATTGTCGTATCAACTGTTGGAGATGCATAGAAGTGAATCAGAGCATTCTTAGGAATATTCCTAACCTTCGGATAGTAAAGATAAGAGCCATCCTTGATATTGGAAACGTCAAAACCTAACCGAGGATTTTCCTTCTTCGAGCAGTTGTGTGCTGCCATAAACCACTCAGCCTCAATTTTGTTCCATTGCGCATCGTATTGACCAACACCCATTTCAACTATGAGGCCATCGGTAACGATCTCTCCATTATCTCTGTAATGAATATAGGTGATTCCACTTGCGCGATGGACAAAGTGAGGATCAAAGATTGTGAATGCATTGAAATCTTGATTATTCATGGAGAAGAAGGAGCCATGATCAGGAGATGCTCCAAAGTTTCCTCGGAATGTGTATGGGCCATAGAGATTTTTAGATGTGGCATAGAAAGATGCCCAGGTGAGGTAATACGTTCCATTGTGTTTATGAAGGGATGCTTTGTCATCTGCATCGTGACCTACTTCAATGCGTTTTGCTTCACCCTTTATGGAAATCATGTCATCACCTAGCTCGGCCATGAAATAGCCAGCGCCTTCACCGTATGCCCACGAAGGCCCACCAAATAAGATGTGGGCAGAACCATCGCTATCGATAAATACGGCAGGGTCATACTCGGTAGTTGTTGTCAGCGTTCCATCCAAAAGTGGCTTGCCGAGAGCATCAATAAAGGGACCACCCGGTGAATGTGAAGTTGCAACACCTGTTCTTTGATTGCCATCTGAGAAGTAGAGGAAGTAGGTGCCATTTTTAGTAGCAGCATCGACTGCCCAGCATTGCTCGGAAGGCCCCATATAGAGATCTTCTGGGCGAAGAGTTGATTCCAATTTCCATTCAACTAAATTAGCTGATGACCAAATCTGCCAATCTTGCATGCGCCATAAGGTGTTATCGCGAGAGAAATCATGGGATGCATAGAGATAGGCCCGTCCGTCAAAGAGATGGATATGAGGATCGCAGACACCGCGCGATGGGATGATTGGATTCTTCAGGTGTGAAACTTCTAGCTCCATGGTGAGAACTTGCTACACATTCAAACTTAGCGCAGCTAGTGCGCCATTGACGATGGATCCACTATCAAGATCATGGATTCGATAAAGGTCAGCAATCGTTCCTGATTGACCAAAGGTGTCAACGCCCATTGCTACTTGTGGCATTCCCAGTGCTGAACCAAGCCATGACATCGCATGCGATGCGCCATCATGAACTGAGACAATCGGTGCACGCTCAGTAAAGATCGGACGTAGCGCACCAGGAAAAGATGGTGTGCTCGCTGTGCGAATTCCTTGCTTGAGAGTGCGCTGCCAGCTTCCATAGAGGCGTCCAGGTGAAGTTACTTCAACAACGTGGGCAATAACCCCCTCTTGAGCAAGTTCTTGGGCCGCAAGTAATACTTCAGGCATCACAGCACCTGTTGCAACGAGATGAACTACAGGTGCTTGTGAATCATCAAGTGATACTCCAGGAGTATTGCGACCATCGACTAAGCGATAAGCACCTGCAAGAACTTGGGTGCGAAGGAGAGCATCTCCTAATCGCTCTCGCGCTTGTGCAAATGGAGCTTGATCAATTGGGCGTGTGGTGAGACGGAAATAGAAAGCAAGTTCACTGGGGCGCAAATCTGGGGTTGTATCGCTCTTATTGCCGGCAACATGTGCAATGGCATCACAGAGCATCCAATCAAGTGCCTGCGCATAGGCAGGTTCCATCAAAACTACTCCCGGTAGCTCCATGCCAACCGAAGGTGTAATTGTTGATTGGTGGGCTCCACCTTCTGGTGCAAGTGTCACACCTGATGGAGTGCCAGCAATAATAAATTTCGCACCTGAATAGACGCTATAGATAAATGCATCAAGACCACGAAGAACAAATGGGTCATAGACAGTACCGATAGGAATAAGTGGTTGATCTGAGTGATCATGAGAGAGGCCGAGCATGCCAAGGAGCATGAATAGATTCATCTCACTGATACCTAGCTCAATATGTTGGCCCGTAGGGCCTTCTGCCCATTTGAGAACAGGATCTTCATTCCATCGGCGTAACTCTTGCGGATGAAATACTCCAGTCCTATTAATAAATCCACCAAGGTTTGTCGAGGTGGCAACATCCGGAGCAGTTGTTACAAGATATGGCCTGATAGCTTCATCGCGACTAATCTCAGTTAATACGCGTCCAAATACCTCTTGGGTTGAAATCATTCCCGTGCTCTTTGGATTAGTCGTCGTTGGTATTACTGCACTGATCTCCTTTGATGAGCTGGCACGTTTCAGCGCTGCATTACGTTTTGCAAGAAAAGTACCTGCAGCGGTATCTAGATCAAAGCCATCCCATTCATTATCTAAGCTCAAACCCATAGCGCTGCGCATGACATCGATTTGCTCAGTAGACATCTGCGCTGAGTGATTACGTGGGTCTCCAGCCATAGGAAGGCCCCAACCCTTTACTGTGTAAGCAAAAACAACGCTAGGGCGGTCAGTAACTGCATCACATGATTCAAATGTCTCAACGAGTGACTCGATATTGTGACCACCAAGATCGCTCAGAATTTCAAATAGTTCAGTATCGGAATACTTCTTTAGGTGCTCAGCAACTCCGGTGGGTGCACCGTCTAGAAAACGAGCCCTCAGATCTTCGAGCTTTTGCCCATAGAGTGATTGATACTGCTCATTAGGAATGTCATCAAACCATTTCTTAAATGGCTCACTGCCACTAGCTGAGAATGCTTTCTTGAGCTTTGAGCCATACTTCACCTCAGCCACATGCCACCCAGCAGCTTCAAATTGGGCACGCCATTGTGCGATACGGATACCTGGAATTACTCGGTCTAAAGATTGACGATTGAAGTCAACGACCCACATCACATTGCCAAGTCCATCGGTTGCAGGATCTGCAACTGCCTCCCAGATATTGCCTTCATCGAGTTCTGCATCACCTATGAGAGCAATAAAGCGAGAGGCCGGTCTTGCGCCAAAGTGAGCATCCACATAGCGCCTAGTAACTCCTGCAAAGAGCGGGGCTGCAGCGCCTAATCCCACTGAACCTGTAGAGAAATCAACAACATCAGGATCTTTCGTTCTAGATGGATAGCTCTGTAATCCACCAGCGCTTCTTAACATCGTCAAATACTTCTTATCAAGATTTCCTAGCAGGTATTGGATGGAGTGAAAGAAGGGAGATGAATGGGGCTTAACGCTCACACGATCATGCGCATTGAGGTGATACATATAGAGCGAAGTCAGAATTGATGACATGGAAGCACTTGAAGCTTGATGTCCGCCCACTTTGATTCCATCGTTATTTACTCTGTCATGGTTTGCATGATCGATCATTCGAACCGCAAGCCATAAGGCGCGAGATTGAATCTCCTCCAGTATCGCGCAATCCTTTTCAGATATGCCCATGGTTATTTAAACTCCGCACGCACCGCAATTGCCAGGGCCTCATAATCTGCCGGAGTGTTATAGAGCTGGCCGGATACGCGCATGAAGTATTGGTCGCATGCAGTCGTGATCGGTACCTCTATCTTGTGAATCTCAGCAAACTTACGTTGCAGCGCAATACATCCATCACGCCCGCCATCCATCTTATGCAGGGGTATTACTCCAAGGGGCAGCTCTTCCTCGCGTAGCTCATCGCTGCCAACTCCGAGCTCTGTCATCACTAAATCTCGGCCATATCTCATACGTGCAATATTTGCAGCGCGCACTCTCTTCCATCCAATTTTTTCATAAAATTCAATGGCAGAAGGTGCTGCAAGCCATGGACTTAAATCAACAGTTCCCAGCATGTCCCATTGCAGTGGATAGAGCTCAAGATCTTGCCACGAGACTATAAGTGGTCTCATCTTCTCTTGCCAGCGTTCTGCAACGCGATAGACACCGCAACCTAGTGGCGCTGATGCCCATTTATGAAGATTGCCAAACCAGAAATCAGCATCGAGCATATCTAGATCTAAATCAAAGTTACCTGGGGTATGGGATGCATCGATTGCAATAGCTATCCCCTTTTCTCGACATAAATCACTGAGCGCTTGGATTGGGAATGTGCGAGCCGTTGCTGAAGTCACGTGATCGACAACAAAGAGGCGAGTACGTGGCGTAAAGGATGCTTTGACGATTGCAATAACTTCTTCATCTGTGGCAAGACGTGGAATGACAACAGTGATGAGCGAGCCACCTGCAGCTTCCACTGCCCGTTGCACTGCATAAATCACAGCGCCATATTCATGGTCAAGAACTATCGCCTCATCGCCAGCTTTGAAAGGAAATCCTCGCATCGTGGTGCTTGCTGCCTCAGTGGTATTTCGCACCAGCGCAATCTGTTCTGGCTTTTGATTGAGGAAGGTCGCAATCTTTGCTCTCGCCTCCTGCACCTCAACCATCGCATGGCGAGCGAAGAACTTCACTGGGTTAAGTTGCACCCGATCTTGAATCTTCTTTTGAACTTCTTGAACCACAGTTGGCACAGCACCGAAGGAGCCGTGATTACAGTGGCGAACGCTCTCATCTAATTTCCAGGCGCTTTTATACTCTTGAAGATCAAACTCCACGGTTATCCCTTCACGATTCCGGCAGTCAACCCTGAGATCATAAATTTGGACATCAGTGCGAAGATAAGGACAGTTGGGATGATTCCGATCATGACCGATGCGGCTAGACCGCCCCATTCGATGTAGTAGGCGCCGATAAATGAACGCATCGCAACAGGGAAGGTCTTATTCCCATCTGAGTCAATAAGAATCATTGCCAAGAAGAGTTCGTTCCAGCACTGCACAAAGGCGAAGATAAAGGTTGCTGCAATGCCAGGAAGTGCGACGGGGAATACAACTCTAAAGAGTGCGGTGAAGCGATTACATCCATCGATCATCGCTGCTTCATCAAGCTCTGGAGGAATGCGCTGTAAGAAGCCTCGGAGCATGATTGTGGCAAATGGAACCATGCCACCTACGTAACACAGGGTGAGTCCAATCAAACTATTGAGTAGCCCCACTTTGCTCAGCAAGAGGTAGAGAGGAGCTAGTGCAATGAGCGCTGGAATCATTTGAGTTACAAGGAAGACGAGCATGATTTGTGACTTACCCTTGAATTTATATCGTGCAAGAGCATATGCACCAAGAAGGCCCACAAAGATTACAAATGCAGCAGCTGCAAGTGCCACCAATAAGCTGTTACGTAGATATGTACCAAAAGCGTATTGGCTAAAGAGAGTTCGGTAGCTATCGAGAGTTGAATTTGATTTAGGGTAATAGATTTTCTGTGTTACTTCTCTGACTGGGCGAATTGAAGTAAGTGCCATCCAGTAGAGAGGAAAAATGGTAAATATGAACCAGAGTCCAAGAACAGTGAATTTTGTACCCTTACCGAGTGCCTTCAACATTTATGACTCCTCCGACTCTTTTTCGAGGCGTGTTGCCAAGAGATAGAAAACTGAAAAAATCAAAAGAACGCTGAGAATAAGAAGACCGAGTGCAGAACCACTACCCCAGTCCTGATCGTAGGTAATCTTTTGGACAAGCCACGATGAGAGAATGTGTGTCTGCTGATTTGGACCACCACTTGTCATGCCAAAGATGATGTCTGGGAAATTAGTAATCCAAATGACTCTCAGAAGTACGATAAGAATCAAGGTCTGGCGGATGTAGGGAATGATGACCAAGAACAGAGTTTTAGTCTTTCCGCATCCATCAAGATCGGCTGCCTCAAGCATCTCTTTCGGAACACCTTGGAGCGCTGCCAGAATCATGATGACGAAGAAGGTCACGCCATACCAAATATTTGCAATGATCACAGCTGCCATTGCCCAGTTGGCATTTGAAAGCCAAGGAATGGGAACATCAATAATTCCAGCCTTGAGCATCATGTCGTTAAGAACGCCTAGGTTGTCATCAAAGATCCACTTCCAGACCAATCCCATAAGAAAACCTGAGAGTGCCCAAGGAATGAAGATGATTCCCTGATAAATGCCAGAGAACCGGAACTTGGTTCGGAGGTAAAGAGCGAGGCCAAAGCCAATGGTGAATTGGAAGAAGAGTGAGACTGTCACCCACAAGATTGAGTTCTGGATTATTCGGCGAAATGCCAAATCCTTGAAGATTCCGCGGAAGTTTTCAAAGCCGTTATAGAAAATATTGCTCTGATCAAAGAGCTTGTAATTCTTAAATGAGAGATTTGCAGTGGCAAAAACTGGATAGTAAATAAAGATTCCAACTAATAACAGCGCTGGGAGTAAGAACCATAGAGGTGCAAGAACATTCTGTGCACTCTTTCCATCCTTACGAGCCACTTTATGCATTGAACTCTTCACCGCGAAAATACCCCAACTCTCAATGATTCATATTTATGAAGTGTCAACGGTGGCTAGTAAGTAAATTTCTAGCCACCGTTGCTTTGCAACTTCTGCCTCTATTTAAGCAGTTTTACTACTTGTTGTAAGGATTGATGCACTTTGTATCCCAGAATGCGCCCCAAGATTTGAGGGCATCTGATGTTGAAAGTGAACCTGCATACATTGCCTGCATGTCCTTATCTGCCTGGGTGAAGAATTCGCCGTAGCAGGTTTGTGCGACATCTGAACCGTCAAGTTTAATTTCCTTCTTATCCTTGCCGATCTTGTCGTAGATAGCCCAAGCACCAGTCTTAAAGAATGGGTCTGATGCAGCTGTCTTTGTCACAGGACCAACACCATATGCACGAGCGAATGATGAGTGCTGTGGGTCTGTTGTGATGTAGTCAAGGAAGTTAGTAGCGATGTTCTTGCACTTTGAAGACTGTGCAATAGACCATCCACCACCGCTTACATCCTGAGCTGAGTAGCCTGTTGGACCCTTTGGCATTTGAGCCATTATCCACTTGCCACTTTCGAATGGAGCAAACTTCTCATCAACAATCTGGATAACTTCGTTATCCTGAATGAGGTAGTGAGCTACTCCATCAACAAAGCCCTGAACCATTTCTGGGTAACCCCATGAAACAGCTGCCTTTGGTGATGCTTCACGCCAGATCTGCATCATCAGATCAAGAGCTTCTTTCGACTTTGCACTGTTGAACATGCTTGTTGAAGTGCTCTTATTCCAGTATCCGCCAGAGTTTAGATCTGGTGCGTTATATGCACGGATTACGAAGATTGCCTGAGTAAATGATGCACGTGCTCCGCGCATTGCATACATCGAAGATGTTGCAGTGTTTGAAGACTTAGCAGCAAGAATGTCAGCCCATGTTGCAGTTCCAGCCTGAATCTTCTTAAGAACAGCTGGTGCTCCTGCAGCAATTGGTTCTGGACGAACGAATGCAGCCTTTACGTAGTAACCATTTGGAACCATGTAGGTAGATTTCTTACCAAATAGTTCAGCCTGGAACTTGGAGTAGTCAGTTAAGCCAGCCCAGCCCTTGGTCTTTGAGAAATATGGATAGATATTTGCAAGCTGCTTAGCAGACATCGCTTGACCCAAGATTGCTCCTGCAGGTTCAACGATATCTACATTCTTAGCCTGTAGAAGCTGAGTGATCTTTGCAGGAGAGTCTGCTTGTGATGGAGAAATGATTTCTACCTTCACATTTGGATTCTTAGCTTCGAACTGACGTGCATATGCATTCAGAAGTGGTGTACGAGCTGGTCCTGCGAAGTACTCGATAAGACGAACTGTCACTGGCTTAGCCTTTGTTGGCTTACATGCCCATGTTGCATCTGCAGCAGAGCTTGAACCCATTGACAGAACGCTGATGACAAGTGAGGCAGCAGCAACTGTTGCAAACCCCTTGCGTGTAGCGCGTGAATTAATCACGTTTCTCCTCCTTGGTTAGATGGATATCCCTGGTAGTGATTGAGATTGTCAGAAATGGTATTGAGTCACTCAATAACAAACAAGAGATTTCCAGGGTGAATCAATGCCCACGGGTACTCCCTCGCGCACCGAAGGGGGTCCATCCGTTCACTTTTATATACAAAATGCTCACCCAGGCAATTACTGTGCCTTAAAAGTGGCGGCCACTAATCACCCCTACCTAACATCTAGTTTTGAGGGGATTTTCCTGCTACAAGTAAGTAGTAACTACTTTACAAGTGGGCCCAGAAGATAACCTGCCAGAGTTTCATTGGGATTACTTTGGCGACCATGCTTGCCGTTAAAGGATGAACTGCCATCGACGCCGCAGAGGCCACGAATAGCTGATGGACCTCCTGGATGTTGGTTAATCCATTGGGTGAGGTTATAGACGTTGCCGCTAATGACTGACCAGCAACTTGCTGCAGAGTTATTCTCTTTCACCTTTGCCATTGTGTATGCAGATTGTGTGGTGACTTCAGGTGTGGGTGAAGCTTTGGCAGGCTCTTGCGTTGCAGCAGGTGTTGGCTTGACTGTTGGTGTTGGTGCCGCACCGCGCACTACTTCACCTTGCACTTCACGATCTCCTACTGCCACAGTAATTGCAGCTCTTGCTCGTGATGTGATCACGAAGGAGTAGATACCTGCCTCTGCAGGTTGGCTCACCCTTGAGAGATAGAGATAGGTGGTGCGACTGTAGGTCTCAAAAAATGGTGTGCGCTCCTTGAAAGCCACAGTGATCTTCTTCCCTGTGGGAGATGTAATTACTAGTTGTGGAAGTAGTGAGTTCTTTAACCCACTCTCTGGCTTCTTATCCACGATCAGATACTGCACAGAAAATAAATCGCCCTCTTTTAGGGAGGCACGAAATGCCTTCTTCTGACCTGACTTGGTAAAGGATGCGCGAATAGCAAAAGAGATAGTGCCATCTACAAGAAGTGGGCCAGCACTCGGTGTGGTGTCGGTATCAAGTAAGACAACTGGCTGATGTGCTGAGGAAGCAGGTGCCAGTGAGATAGCGAGTGCGATGGCTATGAGGGGTGTGAGTCTGCGATACATATGGAAGAGATTATTACGGGCGCTTGTGGCGCGCTCGTTGAAATTTCTGTGAGTTCCTTGTCAGTGGCATCGACCTGCGCGTAGAGCTTGGCGTAGGCGATGAAATTACTCCGAGTTACCAGATCCAAAAATCTTTCCCATGGGAGTGTCATTTCATTGAAATTACTATTTTCTCTCTGATAGAAAGAACCCCTCGGAATTAAAACTCCGAGGGGTTCCTTTGCTTTGGACCTCAGCTAACTGAAGTCGCCGTTATCGCGGCGACTTCGGCTTTTTCTGGACAAAAATCCAAAGAAAGACTTAATGAAAGTCACCACGACCTTTGTCCAGTCAAATTCTGGAACCATGGCAATCACCTCCTTCCACTCTTCCCGAGCTTGGGGAGTGCTCGAGAAATCGCATGCCCCTGATTCTTTAGAGTGGTGCTGGTGATTCGCAGCGGTGGAAAGGTAGGCGGTTGAATTCACTCATATTGCGCTTAATCGGATGGCTGTGGATAGATGTCAGTGCCGGGTTCTAGCCTTAAGGCATGTTCACTTGGTTTAGGCATAGAGCGATAGATCGCGAATTAACCCAGATATTGAATGAGCACGAGCGGGTTCGCTCTGATGCATCACTCATAAGAGATTTCTTACTGCGAGTACTTGCAGATAATCGTGATGGCGTTGAGAAGTTCAGTGATGAGGCACTGGCAGATGCTGCAGCCATTATTGAGCAGGTGGGGCCAGGTGCCTTCTATTGGATGACAGATATTGCAGCGCAGATGGTTGTCTTATCTGAAGCAACGCTTCGTGGTTTTACTACCAATGTCAGTATTGAACTAGGTGCAAGCGCTGATGCTGATTCAATTGTTGAGTTGGTGGTCAGACTGCCTTAAATAAGCGGAATCACAATCTCGTTATAGTGCAAGATGCCTGGCTTAAAGGGCGGATCAAAGCGACAGATTCTTGTTTCACTGGAGAGTGCGATATTTTCCTTTGCTGCAGCTGCTCTCAATTCTTTGATGAGTTGATTGGATTTCTCTTGCGTTGCTCGTCCGCGAAATGAGAGTGCAACGCACATCTGGCTATCGAGTGCGCGCAAGGTTACTTCTGGATCATTGGGATGGGGCATCTGCTCAAAGGTGCTGCCTGCTGGCATCACGAAGGAGATATACCAATCATCAGAATTGCTGTGATCTGTGTGCTGGGCTGCAATCACTGGCGCAGTCATTGCAATCTTCTGGGATGTCTTATTGCCCTGTGAGATGTATTGAAAGAGATGGCGAAAGGCTTGGCTGCCTACAGTGGAATATTGCCCAGAGAGTTTCACCTCAGCGATGACGCAAGGTTCATATTGGCGTAGCTCAAAGTCGCTATAGGTGCGTATGACTTGGAACTCTTGTCTCTGGGTCATGAGTAAAGGGTAGTTGCTTTGTAATGTGTATACACCCCGGATATTCAGGGCTACTGTCATGGGATGTCGATAGAAACTCAGGCAATTGAAGATATTGTTCTTAAGTTTCAAGCTCGAGATATTGCGAGCATTCAAGGCTACATACACCCAGAGTTCACCTGGTTTGATTCTTCAGGATCTGTTGTCTTGCAGGGAGGGCAAAGATTTCTATCGGCACTTGAAGGCATGTGGCGTGAGCACCCTGAAGTAGTAAATACAAGTTCGGTCTGTATTCAGGTGGGTAACTTGGTTTCACACACTGAATCCTTCAGAGGATTCAGTGATGGACATACTGAAGACTGGATATGGGTCTATGAATTTGATGCAGGAGTAATTCTCAAGATGTATGGTTTCTTAAACTCAACCGAATAGTTACGGATAGTCATTAAAAGAAGATAGGACCTCGCTAACGCAACGAGGCCCTATCTCCCAGAACTGCCCGTGGTGGGATTCGAACCCACGACCCAACCCTGCGTTAGAGAGTCGCTCTATCCACTGAGCTACACGGACGTGGGCGAAGACTCTCAAAGTGTTTTCATGCGCAACTGGAAATATTCAAACGATGTGGATAAGTTTTTATGTGCTAATCTTTTAAGGCGTTAGAGGGTTGCAAATCCCAAGGCCCGCGGTAAACACCGCGGGCTTTTGCAATTAGAGAGATATCCTTAACCCATGACCAACCACGGCAATATGTATGGACCGGCCTTTACCTTCCTTGGAATACCTGCATGTGATCTCGATGTCCCTGCAACCTATAAGGGCGCCGATGTCATCATCGTGGGTGCACCGATTGATAGTGGAACATCGCATCGCTCTGGTGCAAAGTTTGGTCCTCAAGCAATTCGTGGTGGCGATTACCTGCCACATGATGGGCAGCGCCCACATTTAGCTCTGCGCACAGATGGTTTGAAGGATCTGAAAGTCTTTGATGCAGGTGATTTGCTCATGCCTGGTGGAGATTTGGTGAAGTCGCTTGCAGTCTTGCGTGAGGCAACAGAGAAGATCTCTCGTGCTGGCGCTATTGCAGTTGTCTTAGGTGGAGATCACTCGATTGCATCGGCTGACGTTGCAGGTATTGCTAACCACTTAGGTCGTGGAAAAGTTTCAATGGTCCACTTTGATGCACATGCCGATACGGGTGAAGATCAGTGGGGCGCTCTGGTGGGGCATGGAACACCGATGCGTAATTTGATTAATGATGGCTATGTGCGCGGAGATCGCTTCCTGCAGTTAGGTCTTCGTGGATATTGGCCAGATAACGCAACTCTTGAGTGGATGCGCGATCAAGGTATGCGCTCCTATGAGATGACTGAGATTCATCATCGTGGACTCAAGGCAGTATTGGATGAATCTTTTGCAACCCTGACTGATGGTTGCGATGGAGTCTTCTTATCCGTTGATATCGATGTGGTCGATCCTGGGATGGCGCCAGGAACTGGAACACCAGAGCCTGGTGGAATGACTTCTCGTGAATTGTTAGAAGCTGTGCGCAGAATCTGTCTTGAACTACCTGTTGTTGGTATTGATGTGGTGGAGGTTGCTCCAGCATTTGATAGCGCAGATATCACTGCCATTCTTGCTAATCGTGTTGTGTTGGAAGCCCTCAGCGCAATTGCTAAGCGCCGTAGTGGCAGTGCATATAACCCAACGCAGAACTTATTAGATCGTTAGAGCGTATCTAGAATCATCTGAACATCATCCATCGATGTCCATGGGTTGACGAAGGCAAAGCGCAGTATTGATTCACCTGCATGCTTTGATGGTGGGATAAAGCCAATCTGCTTCTCAAGGAGTGCATCAGACCACTCTTGATATTGGGCAGGTGACCACCCTTTACGTGTGAAGGCAACGATGGAAAGTTCTGGCTCGCGCACTAACTCTAGGTTTGGGTGAGCTGCAATGAGCTTTGCTGAATCCTTTGCAAGGCGAATTCCTTCTTCTACTGCCTTCGAATAAGCATCGGTGCCATGGGCTGCCAGTGAGAACCAGAAAGGTAAACCGCGCACGCGACGAGTGAGATGGATGGCGTAATCAGAAGGTGACCATGAGTCATCGTGGAGAGTCTCAAGATAACTTGCATGTTGCGTGTGTGTCTCCTTCGCTACATGTGGATTGCGATAGACGAGTGCACATGCATCAAAGGGTGCAAAGAGCCATTTATGTGGATCGACGATAAAGGAATCTGCATCTTCAACACCCTTATAGAGATGGCGCACAGATGGTGCACAGAGTCCTGCAAGACCATAGGCGCCATCGACGTGGAACCAGATATTGCGCTCCTTCGCAGTTTTTGCAAGGGATGCTAAATCATCAACGATGCCAAGGTTGGTTGAGCCTGCAGTTCCCACAATGGCAAAGACGCGCTTATTGGTAGTGGCATGTAGTTCATCGATTGCTGTGGCAACGTGTGCTCCATCAAGGCGAAGCTCTTCATTTGTGTCAATTTTTAGCAGATCAACATCCATGACGTGGGCAGCAGATGTAATAGATGAATGTGACTCTGCGCTACATGCGATTACCCAGCGCTGTGTGTCAGGGTGAGTTTTGCGTGCTTGATCGCGCGCAACAACGAGGGCAGAAAGATTGCCCATCGTGCCACCTTGCACAAAGACGCCACCTGCTGAACTTGGTAGTCCTGCAATATCAATGAGCCATTTAATTGCTTGGTTCTCAGCAAAGACAGCTCCTGCTCCTTCTTGCCATGAGCCGCCATAGAGAGAGGATGCACCGACTACAAGATCAAAGAGGTTGGAGTATTCACTGGGAGCAGATGGAATAAATGCAAGGTTACGTGGGTGATCTGTTGAGATGCAGGCAAGTGCGAGAGTTTCTGTAAATACCTTGAGGGTCTCTTTTCCACCCAAGCCTGCTGCAGTAATGGTGTTACCGAGTTCTGCATAGAGGTCTGCTTCACTGCGAGGACCATCCAGAGGTGGATCTGATTTCAAACGGGCAAGGCTGTACTCCATAACAGCTTTTGCGAGCTCTTCTACCTCTGAGGTGAATTTATGCACGGTGTGATTCTGCCCTATCTCTACTTACTCTGCTTCAATAAAAATGAGATTACTTGCTGGGCAAAATCACTCGGCAGATTGGGTTTATGTGCTCCATCTTTAATCTTCCAGAATTGTAACTCTGCGTGAGTGCCACAGACATAGTCATAGATGGTGGTCTCAGCACCTGTGATGACGGGGTCAAAATCTTTCTTCAGAGCAGTTGCCTGAGCGCATCTATTGACTGAGATAAAGGTATTGACTGTAGTTGTTGCACTTGTGTAGGAGTTGTTATTCATTACTCCCCCGTTGAGCTTTATCACCTTATCGGCGGTGCCGTGAATATTGAGAAGTGAGACCGGAGTCGTAGGCGCACACCCTGGGTTCTGATCCATAGCCCCTGCAAGAGCCACAATTGCTGCAACTTTATCTGTCTTGCATGCATAGGTAAATGACATGAAGGCGCCATTGCTATGGCCGATGAGATAGATGCGCTTTGGGTCAACCGGTATCTTTGCGCTGATCTCATCGATGAGCGCATCGATATAAGCAACATCATCGACTTCTTGGCTAAATCTATTGCAACATGATTTTGAGGCGTTCCAGAATCGTTTCCCTTCAGCGTTGGTGTTGCCATCAGGTGCGATATAGATAAGGCCTTGTGACTTTGCAACCGGTGCAATCTTCATATAACTCTCAAGGCGGGCACCGGAAGTTGAGGCCGAGTGCAAGAGAATAAGAAGTGGCGCTGGGTTTGCGAGTGTGTCAGGAAGGTGGACGGTGACCGGGCGATCGCCACCGACGATGAAGTTGTGGCTAGCGGTAGCGGGGGTCATCAATGTGAAGGTCAGCGCTAGGGCGGTGAATAAGCGCATCTTCATGAGTGCATCATCGTATGTCGCACCAGATTTGTCACACTCAAATGCCATAATCGGCAACATGATAAAACTTGAGCACTTCTTGGAGAAAGTAATCTTCGCCGGACGCTGGCTATTGGCGCCGCTCTATATAGGCCTACTTCTTGCACTCATTCCTATCCTCTATCGCTTCTTCCACTCTTTCTGGCACATCATGAGCCATATAACCTCATCGACAATGAGTGAGATTACTTTGCAAGTTCTTGAACTTCTTGACACAGTATTACTTGGCAATCTCATTATCTTGGTTCTCTTTGCAGGCTATGAAAACTTCGTCTCTAAGATTGCTATTGCAGATGGCGCAGAAGATCGACCACACTGGATGGGTCATGTTGATTCAAGCGGTATGAAGATCAAGCTCATTGGCTCACTCGTTGCAATCTCAGTCATTGAACTCCTCAAAGACTTTATGCAAGAAGGTCCATTTGATGCCAGCCGTGAAGGATGGCGTATTGGAATTCATATGACCTTCGTGGTTTCAGGCGTTCTCTTTGCACTGATGGAGATGATGGCAGATCGCCACAAGTCTGAAAGATAACTCTGGTCTGAACGTTAAGAAGCTACTGTCTTCGAACGCATCTCACCGAGGCCTTCGATACCAGTAATAACTTCTTGACCTACAGTTAAATACTTGGTTGGTTTAAAGCCCATGCCAACACCTTCTGGTGTTCCAGTATTGATGACATCGCCTGGGAAGAGCTCCATAAATTGGCTTAAGTACCAGACGATGTGATCGATTCCGTAGATGAGATCGCTGGTGCGTGAATCTTGGCGCTTTTCTCCATCTACGGTGCAATACAGGCGAACATCATCTGGCTTAAATTCATCTTCAGTAACAATGGCAGGACCCATGGGATTAAATGTCGGGAAAGACTTTCCCTTTACCCATTGGCCTGCTCGTTCAATCTGCCAGTGGCGCTCTGAAACATCTTGGCTGATGGAATATCCAAGGATGTGGCTGCGAGCTTCTGACTCAGACTTTAAGTAGAGAGCTCGCTTTCCAATAACGATTGCAAGCTCTACTTCATAATCTGTGGCTGTTGAATTCGGTGGAATTGCGATTGCATCATTAGGTCCTGTCAGGCAATCAGGGGCCTTCATAAAGACAACAGGCTCTGGTGGTGGTGTCATTCCAGATTCAGCTGCGTGACGGGCATAGTTAAGGCCGATGCAGATGAGCTTTGTTGGTCGTGCAACGGGGCTTGCAATACGTAGGCCTGCAATATCAAAGGGAGTCTGTGATGAAAGATCTGCTGACTTCACCTTATCAAGCGCACCTGCTTCAAGCTCTGGGCGGTTCCAATCCATAATCAAGTGATCGACATAGACTGCTTGAGTCTGGCTCAACATGACAGCAGGACGTTCTGAACCAACCTGACCAAATCGCGCGATTTTCATAGTCGTAAGATTAGCGCAGCGCTCCTAAGATGCATACATGAAGATTGTCATAGCCCCAGACTCATTTAAGGGCAGTGCAACTTCCAGTGAGATTGCATCGTGGATTACAGCCGGTATTCACTCTGTTATCCCAACATGTGAAATCGTAAAGATTGCTATCGGCGATGGTGGCGAAGGATCCCTCGATGCAATTCTTAACGCAGGCTTTAAAACTATTGAATGTGAAGTTGCAGGACCTGTCGGAAATCTAGTGAAGGCGCATATTGCACTCAAAGATGACATAGCTTTTGTTGAGATGGCCCAAGCTTCTGGGCTTTCACAGCTACCAGATGGCGTGAGGTCAGCACTTAAATCATCTTCATTCGGTGCAGGAGAACTCATTCTTGCCGCCCTTAATAAAGGTGCGAAGAAGATCATTTTGGCAGTCGGTGGAAGTGCAACAACAGATGCGGGGGCAGGTGCACTGCAAGCACTCGGTGCAAAGCTCACTGATGCTGCAGGAAATGAGATTGCACAAGGTGGTGGCGCACTTATCGACTGCGTCAAGATAGATGTTACTGGTCTCGATTCGCGCCTTGCACAAACCACCTTTGTATTGGCAAATGATGTGAAGAATCCACTTTTAGGTAGTGAGGGTGCTGCGCAAGTATTTTCACCACAGAAAGGTGCATCACGTGAAGAAGTAGAGATCCTTGAGACATCTCTTGCCCACTTTGCATCACTTGTGGGTGGCCCACACGCATCCGCACCTGGTGCCGGTGCTGCAGGTGGCTTTGGATTTATGGCTTACTCATTCCTATCTGCCACAGCAGAGAGCGGTATTGATCTGATTCTTGACCTTGTGCAATTCGATAGACAGTTAGTTGGCGCCGATTACATCATCACAGGAGAGGGTCGCTTTGATTCACAGAGCTCCCAAGGCAAAGCACCGTGGGGAATCTTGCAGCGTGCTATGAAATCTTCTATCCCCACATTCTTGGTCTGTGGTGATGCGGATGCGCATCAAGAAACTGGATTTAAAGGCATCTTTACATTGGCCTCTCTTGAGCCTGATATCAAAAAGTGCATCGCAAACCCGGAACCGCTTGTGACAAAGATTGGTGCAGCAATAGCCGCTTCGCTCTAATTAGTGAAAGATTTTCCCAGGGTTCAAAATTCCATTGGGATCAAGGGCTGCCTTGATGGATTTCATCACTGCAACTGATGACTGACCTGCCTCTTCCAGCAATGAATCAATCTTTCCAGCACCAATTCCATGCTCGCCCGTGCAGGTGCCACCCATCGCAATAATTGCTGAGGTGGTCTTATGTGTGAGTTCACGAATGGCATCGAGCTCTTCAGGCTTTGTTGGATCAGTGACGATAAAGGTGTGGAAATTACCGTCAGCCACATGTCCCAAGATGGAGTGTGGGAATGGTGATTCCTTCAAAATCTTCTCTGCAATCGCAACTGCATCTGCAAGCTTTGAAAGCGGAACTGCAGCATCGGTACTGATGGCGCGCTTTCCAGGAAATGCTGCGATGCCTGCCCAATATGCGTTGTGACGTGCTTGCCATAACTTACGGCGCTGGCCTTCCTCCGTCGTCCATTCAAAATCTGTGCCACCGAAGTCAGATGTGATCTCTTGAACTACCTTGGCATCTTCTTCCACTCCACGAGGAGATCCATGGAATTCAAAGAGAAGTGTGGGCGCTTCTTGCAAAGTGAGCCCATCATGGGCGTTAACGTTCTTAATCGATTGCGCGTCCAGGAATTCACAGCGAGCAATAGCAACACCAGATCGCACAATAGCAATAGCTGCCTGCACACCATCTGCTAGGGAAGGAAAGCGCGATACTGCAGCAGCCATCTTCTCTGGAATACCAAAGACACGAAGGGTAATCTCTGTGACGATGGCAAGTGTGCCTTCAGAACCAACAATGAGTCGTGTTAAGTCATAGCCTGCAGAGAGTTTGCGAGTCTCGCGTCCTGCTTGGATAACTGTGCCATCTGCCAATACTGCGGTGAGTTTGAGTACATTCTCACGCATAGATCCATAGCGCACAGTTGTAGTTCCAGCAGCTCCGGTTGAGGTCATTCCACCGATCGTTGCATCAGCGCCAGGATCTACCGAGAAGAACAATCCATCATTGGATAGCTTCTTATTCAGCGCCATGCGCTTAACGCCAGCTTGCACAGTCACTGTTAAATCATCAGGAGAGATTTTGATAATCGAATCCATCTCACTTAAATCCAGTGAGATTCCACCAAAGAGAGGCAACACATGGCCTTCAAGGGATGAACCAACGCCGAAGGCAACGACGGGAATACCTTCACCGTTGCAGTATGAAAGGACTTTGGAGACTTCATCCGTTGAGTGAACTGTGACTACGGCAGATGGGCGAACGGGAGGAAATGCAGATTCATCGCGCCCATGGCTATCTAGTACTGATTCATTTTGAGAGATGCGACCGCTGACCAAAGATGAGAGAGCCTTTACCTGCGCATCAGAGAGATCCACGCGTTTGGTAATAGCCATCACTATCTCGATTCTTATCGAAGTTGTAACGAACTGTAGCCCCGAAGGGATTCGAACCCTCGTAGCTGACTTGAGAAGCCAGAGTCCTAGGCCGCTAGACGACGGGGCCGTGCCAAAAAATTACTAGGACAAACATATTAAGTTGTACGTAAGTGCTGTATATCGCTGGGGTACCAGGACTCGAACCTAGACTTACTGAACCAGAATCAGCAGGGCTGCCAATTACCCCATACCCCAATACTTTTCACCGTGTGGCAAGGTGGAAAGTTTACCTTAACAAAAGGGTAGAAATTACAGCGGCAATTTAGAGCGCTAGGGCCTTGGAAATACGGGCTAAGCAGGCCTCTTTCCCAAGCAACTCCATTGATTCAAAGAGCGGTGGAGAGATAGTGCTTCCAGTTGTTGCAATACGAAGTGCGGTAAATGCAATACGTGGCTTGAGCCCTAGCTCTTCAATCAGGGATGCACGAAGCACCGCTTCAATTGCTTCGTGGTTCCACGTTGCAACTCCCTCAAGATCTGCAAGTGAGCGCTTCAAAATATCTTTGGCCCCAGCATCAGTTATCTTTGAAACCGCATCAGCATCGACAGCAAATTCCTTCACAAAGAGGAATTTCAATAACTGAGGTGCTTCATCAAGCTTGACGATGCGCTCTTGAATAATGGGAAGTGCCTGCTTGACCAGCTCAACTTCAGCATTAGTGCCTGTAATGATTCCAGCCTTAATGAGAAATGGCATGGTCCATGTGGCGAACTCTTCAAGGCTTAGGGCACGGATTTTATCGCCGTTAATTGCCTCAAGCTTTTTCATATCAAAGCGGGCAGGAGATGAGTGCACCTTCTCCACGGTAAAGAGCTCAGTGAGCTCCTTCATGGAAATGTTCTCACGATCATCACCTGGTGACCATCCAAGTAGAGCGAGGTAATTACAGATTGCCTCAGGCAAATATCCCTGCTCGCGATACCAAGCGATAGAGACTTCACCATTGCGCTTAGAAAGCTTTGCATTATCTGCACCCATGACAAAGGGAAGGTGAGCAAAGACTGGGTAATCCTCCAACTTCACACCCATCGCCTGATACACACGAATCTGTCGTGGAGTCGATGATAGTAAGTCTTCACCGCGTAATACGTGAGTCACACCCATCAGAACATCATCGACTGCAACAGCGAGTGTGTAGAGAGGTGAGCCATCTGCGCGCACAAGAACAAAGTCAGGAACAAACTTGTGATCAAAAGTCACATCGCCGCGGATTTCATCTCTGAAAGTCGTTGTGCCATCAGGCATGCGCATGCGCACAACACCTTCACGACCTTGTGCTTTAAAGGCAGCGATTTGATCTGCTGTTAGCTCACGGCAATGTCCGTTGTATCCGGGTGCAACATTTGCAGCTCGCTGTGATTCACGCACTGCTTCAAGTTCATCCGGTGAGCAGTAACAGTAGTAAGCATCTTTTTGATCGAGGAACTTCTGTGCCCACTCTGCATAGATATCAAGACGTTGTGATTGAAGGTAAGGACCATTTGGGCCACCAACTTCTGGACCCTCATCCCATTGCAGACCAAGCCACTTTAAGGTGTCTATTGCTGCATTGATGTATTCATCAGTAACGCGCGTTGTATCAGTATCTTCAATACGAAAGAGGAATGTGCCACCTGTGTGACGGGCATATGCCCAATCAAAGAGTGCTGTGCGGATATTTCCAACGTGGAGATCTCCTGTGGGAGATGGCGCAAAACGTACCTTAACTTTTTTACTCATGGACGCGCGCTCACCTTATTGGTTAATTGGCCAAGGCCTTCGATGGATATAGCAATAGTAGATTTTTCAGGCATTGGTCCGATTCCAGCTGGTGTGCCAGTAATGATTACATCGCCAGGCAAGAGAGTCATTACTTGAGTCACGAAGTAAATAATATCTTCGACCTTAAAGATCATGTCAGATAACTTGGCATCTTGCTTGATTTCACCGTTAAGCGTTGTGGTGATGCGCTGTGTGCCGGGAACAAACTCTGTTTCAATCCATGGACCAAGCGGGCAGAAGGTATCAAATGACTTTGCGCGCATCCACTGTCCATCACGCTTTTGTAGTTCGCGAGATGTCACATCATTTGCCAAGGTATATCCGAAGATCACATCTTTAACGCGCTCTCTCGGAACTTCCTTACATACGCGACCAATCACAATGGCAAGCTCTGCTTCATAATCAATAGTGGGAGCCATTGCAGGCCAGACGATGGTGTCGCCAGGTCCAATGACAGATGTATTGGGCTTTAAGAAGATGATGGGTTCATCGGGAACAACGCCACCCATTTCAGCTGCGTGATCTGCATAGTTCTTACCCACTGCAACAATCTTGGAGCGAGGAATGACTGGTGCCAATAGGCGCACCTTTGTCAGATCGACCTTCGCTGCTGTCTTTTGAATGCCGTGATAGATCGGATCTCCTGAGATGATCGAAATCTGATTATCTTCTTCAAGGATTCCAAAGAGCGGGTCGGTACCTAAACCTGCATCAGGCTGAGGTGTAAATCGAACTACGCGCATTGGGCAATCTTATCTTCAAGGCGTAAATAAGGCTAAAGCGAGCTTTCCTTGCCGTCTGAATCAATATAGAAAATCGTTGCAGTAGGTGCAAAATCCTTAATCGCCTTGGTATTTGCAGGAAGTGAACCTGTAGCAACAACGCTCTCAATTCCTGTTATTCCAGATGCAAGAGCCACAGTAAGAACTGCTTCAAATGCATCAAGGTTGAGAGATGGTGATGTCACATTGATCGCAACATAGGTGCGTCCTGTGTTATCGCGCAGCGCTGCTGCTTGCTGCGCACCGCTTCGAGCAAGGGTGGAGGTAGCAAGAGTTACCAGCTTTGTATCTTCTGGATTATTCATGCTCATCAATCTCCGTATCTAGTCGCTCAATAATAACTGAGCTAATACGACGTCTACGTCCAACTGGGCGCTCAGATGTAATCGACCATCCCTGCAAATCAATAGTGGACCCTGCAATCGGAACGCGGCCTAACTTCTCAGCCATATATCCGCCGATGGTGTCGACATCTTCAAACTCATCACGATCCATTTCAATCTTGAGCTCATCGGCTAAATCTTCAACATGCATCGTGGCTTTTGCGCGGGCCTTGGTCTCAGTAATCCAGGTGAAAGCTTCAATGCCATCATCGTATTCATCGGCAATCTCACCAACGATCTCTTCAATAATGTCTTCAATAGTGATAATTCCTGCAGTTCCACCATATTCATCGACAACGATGGCAAGGTGGATCTGATCGCGCTGCATTTCTTTTAATAGCTCTGCAGCTTCCTTATTTTCGGGCACAAAGACTGCAGGGCGAGTGTGTTGTTCAACCTTCTCAGTTGTTTCTGCTTCATGGTGATCGAGTGCTCGCTTTGCTAAATCTTTCACATAGGCGATTCCGATGATGTTATCGATGCCATCTCCGACTACAGGAACACGTGAATAGCCAGAGCGAAGTGCAAGTGAGAGCGCCTGGCGCAGAGTCTTATCTTTCTCAATCCAGACCATATCTGTGCGGGGAACCATAAGCTCGCGCACCAAGGTGTCCCCTAGTTCAAATACATTATGAATCATCTCGTGTTCATCTGATTCAACAAGGCCGCGGGTATGGGCGTGATCCATGAGCTGTCGTAGCTCATCTTCATCTGAAAGAAGTCCCCATGCAAAACCCTTAAATGCCAAGCTAATCTTCTTTACTATTTTTACCTTCACAGTTATTTGGTCACTGTCAGTGACCACTCCTTCACTATTTTCTCTTGCAACGCGAACATGACTTTCTCTTCATCAGGATCTGCGTGGTCATAGCCCAAGATATGGAGCAAGCCATGTGTAGCAAGGATATAGATTTCTTCTTCAACGCTATGACCTGCGCTCTGCGCTTGCTGCGCTGCAACGGCAGGAGCAATCACGATATCTCCAAGAGTTACCGCTTCACCTTTGCTTTGAGGCAGATCCATAGGAAATGAGAGAACATCTGTGGGTCCTGGTTCATCCATCCACTTAATGTGAAGCTCTTCCATCTCTTGAGGATCGACAAAGGTCAGAGAAATCTCACACTCAGGGTTGAGCTCCATATATTCAATGCCGAAATCAATCAGGGTGTGCATCTGGGTTTCGGGCACCAAAGCGCCAGAGCGATTAACTAGCTCAACGGTCATGATTTGCGAATGGAATGCGGCATAGTCTTTGCTGCATCGTATTTGTCATAAGCCTTCACAATGTCACCGATTAAGCGGTGGCGCACAACGTCATCTGCAGTGAGCTCCAAGAATGCGATGTCATCAACGCCATCAAGGATGTCTCGAATAATGCCAAGACCTGAACGTTGCCCGTTAGGTAGATCATTTTGAGTGATATCGCCAGTAATCACCATCTTGGAACCAAATCCAAGGCGCGTTAAGAACATCTTCATCTGCTCAGGTGTGGTGTTCTGCGCTTCATCTAAGACAATAAATGCATCATTGAGTGTGCGACCGCGCATAAAGGCAAGTGGTGCTACTTCAATCACGCCGGTCTGCATCAGACGAGGAATTGCTTCAACATCGATCATGTCGTGGAGTGCGTCAAAGAGTGGTCGAAGATAAGGATCAATCTTCTCATTCAGCGTTCCAGGTAAGAATCCAAGCTTCTCCCCTGCTTCAACAGCAGGACGAGACAAGATAATGCGATTGACTTTCTTTGCTTGCAGCGCTGCAACTGCCTTTGCCATCGCAAGATATGTCTTTCCAGTTCCAGCAGGACCTATTCCAAATGTAATGGTGTTCTCTTCAATAGCATCGACATAGAGCTTTTGGTTCGCAGTCTTTGGGCGAATTGTCTTGCCACGGTTAGAGACAATATTGAGTGAGAGAACTTCACCAGGGTTATGTGCTGGTTGTGCTTCAAGCATCGCAATGCTGCGTAAGACTGCATCAACGTTGAGGTTTTGACCTGAACGGATTACAACCATCATCTCGGTAATCAACTTCTCCATCGCAAGGCAGTCGATATGTGGTCCGCGCAGGGTGATTTCATTGCCGCGCACAGTGGCATTGACTGAAGGAAATGCTGCCTCGATTGCCAACATATTTGCATCATTGGCTCCGACGAGTGAAACCATCGGGATGGCGGGTGGGACGGTGATTAAGAGGCGTTCCATATGACTGAAAATCTATCGGTATCCAGGTCAATTCACCACACAGAAAGGGCGGTGTTGACGGCAGATAAAGCAGCTAGTCCTGCATGTGCTGAGCGCAGAACAGGCCGTCCCATCAAGGCAACCTTCGCTCCAGCTGCTGCAAAGGTATCGATTTCATCATCCGTTAACCCGCCTTCAGGTCCGATGATAATTGCGACCTTTGTGCAACCTGGTGCCACAACTTCTGAAACTTTCATTGTTGCTGATTCGTGAAAGACGATCGCTAAATCAGCTTGCGCTATTTGATCCACAACTGCATTAGTTGCAGCTACGCCCATGACCTCAGGGATGCGAAAGCGGCGTGATTGCTTACTTGCCTCACGTGCTGTGGTCTGAAGCTTTTCAATCTTGTCATCTGATTTTCCAATACTACGTGCAGCTTTCCACATCACAATGCAATCTGCTCCACCTTCAGTGCATAGCTCAATAGCTTCCTTGATGCGATCACCCTTAGGGATTGCTTGAATGACTGTGAAGTGTGTTCCAAGTGCATCTTGATGACCAGTCTCAAGAACTTCAACAGTCATATGCTTCTTATGAACTTCCTTTGCCTGCACATGAGACCAATTTCCCTTGCCATCCGAGAGATTGAAGTCATCTCCACTCTTGGTGCGAAGCACACGAATGGCATGGAGGGCATCATCGTTATTGAATTCATATGTGCTTCCCACTGTGGTGGGAAGATCGTCAACGAAGAAGAGGGTGCGCATTAGCGACCAAATGCATCGCGGAATTTAGAGAAGAGTCCTTCTCTATGGCCTTTAATCTTTACATCGCCCTCTTTTTCACCACGAGATGATGCAAAATCCTTGAGTAACTTCTCTTGATCACGGCTGAGCTTGTGAGGTGTGGCAACATCGACATGGACGATGAGATCACCGCGCTGTGTGGTGCGAAGACGTGTCATGCCCTTGCCCTTGATTGGAACGGTTGCACCGCTCTGAGTTCCTGCCTTGATCTCCACCTTGACTGGGCCATCGAGTGTTTCAACAGCCACTGTTGTGCCAAGAGATGCTGCAGCGAATGAGACTTCAATGGCAATATGTAAATTATCGCCATCGCGTAGCAAGAATTCATGTTCTTCTTCAACGATTTCAACGTAGAGATCTCCTGCAGGTCCCCCGCCTTGACCCACTTCACCGCGGCCTGCCATCTGGATGCGGTTACCAGTCTCAACACCTGCTGGAACTTTGATGTTAATTGTTTGGCGCGCACGCACACGACCATCGCCACCACATTCACGACATGGATCTGTAATAACACTTCCATAACCAGAGCAGTTATTACATGGACGTGATGTCATTACTTGACCGAGGAATGACTTCTGAACAAATTGAGTTTCACCGCGCCCCTTACAGACTGGACACATTGATGGTGCGCTCTGGTTAGCAGTTCCTTGTCCTTCACACTTCTGGCAGATGACAGCAGATTCCAAAGTGATATCGCGCTCTGTTCCAAAACATGCCTCATTGAGATCTACCTCAATGCGAATGAGCGCATCTTGTCCTTGGCGCATACGTGGACGAGGTCCACGATTTCCACCGCCACCAAAGAATGCATCCATGATGTCGCTAAATCCACCGCCACCGAATCCTCCGCCGAATCCACCTTGGCCACCCATGTCATATTGCTGACGCTTTTGTGGATCAGATAACGTGTCATAGGCAGCGGTAACTTCTTTAAATTTATTCTGCACTTCAGGATCTGGGTTCACATCTGGATGCAGTTCGCGTGCAATCTTGCGATATGCCTTCTTGATGTCATCTTGTGATGCACCGCGATCTAGGCCAAGCAGACCGTAATAATCAGCCATTACTTAGCGCTCTCTGTAATAAATCGACCGACATAGCGAGCAACGGCAGAGACAGCTGCCATCGAACCTGCGTAATCCATACGTGTAGGTCCAAGAATTCCAAGGGATGCATCAGAGCCATAGCCAACGCTGACAAGAGAAGTTGTCTGCAAATTCATATCTTGCTGTTCACTACCAATCGTCACATGCACTGTGGGATGGGCATCGCTTAATAGACGTAGCAATACAACTTGTTCCTCGAGCGCTTCAAGGATTGGCGAAAGAGCTGGACCTAAATCTTCTCCAGAGCGCGCAAGGTTTGCAGTTCCAGAAATAGCCATCATCTCTCGCCCGCTTGAATCCCCAATTTTTGGATACTTCACAACAGCTACCTGCTTGGTGATATCTGCCAATAACTTTGCAGAGCGCTTCACAACTTCATCGAGATCATGTGCTCCCTCAAGGAAAGTTTCAATGGCGCGACGTTCAGCAGTTGAAAGAGGTTTGACTGCAGAGAGTTTGTCGACGAAGAGTCGATATCCACGATCGGTAGGGATGCGACCAGCACTTGTGTGAGGCTGAGTAATAAAGCCTTCTTCTTCAAGAACTGCCATCTCATTACGGATAGTTGCAGGGCTAATTCCCAGTGCACGCTTTTCAGCAATCGCCTTTGAGCCAACAGGCTCTTGGGTCTCGACATATTCATCGACGATTGCCCGAAGGATTTCTAGGCGGCGATCAGTGGTCATAGTTTGGCAATCTTATCGTGCGAGTGCTAACGAAGCATTTCATGCGTAATGCGGTCTGCAATCAAGCGACCCTTTGGAGTCAGAGCCAGAGCGCTCTCTCTCTCAATCACATGACCACTCTTGATGTATTCCATAGAACGTTCAAATTGGGCAACACTGAGCGCTGCCTTCTTCACACCTTCTGGCATACGGATTGCAAGCATGATGTATTCAGATTTCTTCTCTTCATCACTTAAAATTTCAGAATCCTTAATCGGTGAAATCCCTGCAAAGACCTTCTCTTTATAGGCATTGGGGTGCTTCACATTCCAGAATCGCTTCTGATCGATATGTGAGTGAGCACCAGGACCTAAGCCCCACCAATTATTGGATTTCCAGTAAGCAATATTGTGGCGACATTGATGTCCTGGCTTTGACCAGTTTGAAAGTTCATACCATTTCAAACCTTTTTGCAGACACTGTTGATCGACAAGTAAATACATATCTGCCATCAGATCATCATCAGGCATGGTGTATTCACCGCGCTTGATTTGAGCCGCAAGCTTTGTGCCTTCTTCAACGATGAGTGCATAGGCGCTGATGTGATCGATATTGAGCGAGAGCGCCTCTTTTACAGTCGCTGCCCAGTCACTCAAAGATTCTCCTGGCGCTCCATAAATAAGGTCAACGCTGACTGATTGGAATCCGGCAGCTCGTGCCATATCAACAGCTTTGCGAACGTTCTCAGGATTATGTGTGCGATCGAGGACTTTCAATACATCTGCATTCGATGATTGCATGCCGAAAGAAATGCGATTAAACCCCACAGCAATCAATTCATTGAGCTTTTCCTGTGTTACAGAATCTGGGTTTGCTTCTAAGGTAATTTCGCAATCATCTGTAACTCCATTGCGAGCCTTGATTGCAGTTATTACGCGACCAAGATCTTTAGGAGGCAGAAGTGATGGAGTTCCTCCGCCGAAGAAGATAGTGGGAACCAGATCTTTAGGAGCTGCCTCTAACTCTTTGAGAACTGCATCGATGTAATCGCCAGAGACAATTTCAAAGGTTGCACCATCTTGGAGTTCAGATGGTGTGTAGGTATTGAAGTCGCAGTAACCACAGCGACGAACGCAATATGGAATATGGACGTAGAACGAGAGCATGGCTACTTAGCCTTCGAGCTTGCGGGCTGCTTTAATCTTTTCGATATCGGCATCGGTAGCAAGGGCTGCAACGAAGGCTTCCTGTGGAACTTCAACACGTCCCACCATCTTCATGCGCTTCTTACCTTCCTTCTGCTTCTCGAGAAGTTTGCGCTTACGAGAGATATCGCCGCCATAACACTTAGCAAGAACATCCTTACGGATAGCGCGAATAGATTCACGGGCAATAATGCGAGAGCCAATAGCTGCCTGAATAGGAACTTCGAACTGTTGACGAGGAATGAGCTCGCGCAGCTTGCCAGTCATCATCACGCCATAGGAATATGCCTTATCGCGGTGTACTACTGCGCTAAATGCATCGACTGCTTCACCTTGCAAGAGAATATCAACCTTAACGAGATTGCCTTCTTCATCGCCGATCTCTTCATAATCAAGGGATGCATAGCCTCGTGTGCGGCTTTTGAGTTGATCAAAGAAGTCGAAGACGATTTCAGCAAGAGGCAAGGTGTAACGGATTTCAACGCGATCTTCAGAGATGTAATCCATACCGAGCATGATGCCGCGGCGATCTTGGCAGAGCTCCATGATGACTCCAATAAATTCTGAAGGAGCAAGAATCGTTGACTTCACGATTGGCTCTTTCACATTATTGATCTTGCCATCTGGAAATTCTGACGGGTTAGTCACGATAAATTCTTTGCCATCTTCCATTGTCACGCGATAGACCACGTTAGGGGCAGTTGAAATCAAGTTCAGCTTTGCTTCGCGCTCAAGGCGCTCACGCACAATCTCCATGTGAAGAAGACCGAGGAAACCGCAGCGGAAACCAAAGCCGAGCGCTGCAGAGCTCTCTGGTTCATAGACGAGAGCTGCATCGTTAAGTTGCAGCTTCTCAAGTGCATCACGCAAGACAGGAAAATCTGCGCCATCGAGTGGGAATAGACCTGAGAAGACCATTGGCTTGGGATCTTTATATCCACCCAGAGGCTGCTTTGTTGGACGTGCAAAGTTTGTGATCGTGTCACCCACACGTGATTGGC
This sequence comes from Candidatus Planktophila dulcis, assembly GCF_002288225.1. Classification (NCBI taxonomy): domain Bacteria; kingdom Bacillati; phylum Actinomycetota; class Actinomycetes; order Candidatus Nanopelagicales; family Candidatus Nanopelagicaceae; genus Candidatus Planktophila; species Candidatus Planktophila dulcis. Next base: position 396,042 of record NZ_CP016777.1, on the reverse strand, counting down.
GCACATCTTTCACACCAGTAATCAAGTAACCCACTTCGCCCACACCAAGACCCTTTGATGGCAGTGGTTCAGGGCTAATAACGCCAACTTCAAGTGCTTCATGCTTTACACCCGTTGAATACATCTGAATCTGCTCACGTGGATTGATATGACCATCGATCACGCGCACGTAAGTAACAACGCCTCGATAAGAATCATAGACAGAGTCAAAGATGAGAGCGCGTGCTGGTGCATCGGCATCTCCGGTAGGTGCTGGAATCTGCGCAATGATTTGATCAAGAAGGTCAGCAACGCCATCGCCCGTCTTACCTGAAACGCGCAAGACATCTTCAACTTTGCAGCCAATGAGCCCTGCAAGTTCTGCAGCAAACTTCTCAGGTTGTGCATTTGGAAGATCAATCTTGTTCAGAACAGGAATGATGGTGAGGTTGTTCTCCATCGCAAGATAGAGGTTAGCAAGAGTTTGGGCTTCAATACCTTGTGCGCAATCAACAAGGAGAACCGCGCCTTCACAGGCAGCAAGTGATCGTGATACTTCATAGGTGAAGTCAACGTGACCTGGTGTGTCGATCATGTTCAGGATGTATTCCTGGTTATCAAGGCCGCTGCGCCAAGGAAGGCGAACTGCCTGAGACTTAATAGTGATTCCGCGTTCGCGTTCAATATCCATGCGGTCTAGATACTGCGCGCGCATATTGCGTGCCTCTACAACTTCAGTAATTTGGAGCATGCGATCGGCAAGAGTTGATTTGCCGTGATCGATATGGGCGATGATGCAGAAATTGCGAATCTGCGCCGGATTTGTCGATGCTGGTTGTGGCGCCTTAGCAATGGATATTGCAGGCACTTAAGAGACCTTTATTCTGCTGGTTCGGCGAAAATTAACGAACGCCGGCTTTAGCAGCAGCCTTAGCCATTGAAGACTTCTTATTAGCTGCAGCGTTCTTATGGATAACGCCCTTTGCAACTGCGATATCGAGAGCCTTTGAAGCTGCGCGGAGTTCAGTCGTAGTTGTTGCAGCATCACCCTTAGCGACAGCCTCGCGAAACTTGCGAACTGCAGTCTTGATAGATGATGAGACAGACTTGTTGCGAAGGTATGCCTTCTCGTTTGTCTTAATACGCTTGATCTGCGACTTGATATTTGCCACGTGTATTGCTCCGATTTATCTCTTTTTAGCCAAACCTTGTGATTTGTGCAGAGGCGTAGGTTATCAGCGCAAGGGGGCGAGCCCAAAATCGAGATTTATCGCTGGAATCAACGTTGGGCGCGGGCTGCAGCGATGGTCTGCAGGGCTTTTTCAAGCGCGAAGATGGGGTCAGATGAGGCCCCCTTCACATCGGCATCGGCCTTGGCGATCGCCTCAACGGCAGATGCAATTCCACGAGGTGTCCACGATTGCAGCTGGCGACGAGCTTTATCAATCTGCCATGGAGCCATTCCAAGTTGTCCAGCTAATTCAAATGATTTTGTTCCACGATTTGTTCCAGAGACCTTTGCAAGAGATCGCAGTGATGATGCAATCGCAGATGTCACCATGACAGGATCTGTGCCAGTCTCCAGTGCGCTGCGCAAGGTAATTAGCGCAACAGGTAAGTTGCCATCAATCGTTGCATCAGCAACATCAAAGCCAGTTGTTTCAATGCGACCTTGATGGAATTTATCCACCATCGCTTCATCGATAGCACCGGCAGGAGCATCGAGTGCAATCTGTGAGACTGCCGATTGCAGCTCGCGTAAATCATTACCCAGGGCTCCAACCATTGCCTTGATTGCACCCGGTGTTGCCTTGCGACCTGCATCTTGGAATAAACCTTTAACAAAATCTTCTTTCTCAGATTCTTTCTTGATTGCATCACATGGCACGATTTCAGGCTTTACCTTCTTAATCGCATCAAGGAGAGCTTTTCCTTTAACGCCACCTTTATGGACAAAGACAACAGTCATCGTGGGATCTGGTTGCTCTAAATAGCGAGTGACTTCAGCTTTGGAATCTTCAGGCAGATCCTGCAAATCTTTAATGATCAGGCCGCGGCGCTCAGAAAAAAGTGAGGGCGCTAAAGCATCTGCGATATCTCCCACCAGTGCATCAGATGCATCGATGGTGGTGATTTCTGCGCTCTCTTCTTTAAACTCTGCTTGTAGCTTTGCAAGGGCGCGATCTGCAAGGGCGCCTTCTGAACCAAGCAGGAGATAGAACGCGTTCATCACACCCCCTAACTCCAGAAGAAAATCCTTAACCAGCGCTTGCTGCGCTGGATTGATAAGCGATGGCGCTCTGCTCGGATGGCAACTGCCCCACCAATATCGGTACGCAATACCTTAGCGTGTAAGTCGGTCAAGGCCGAGATAGTGCTCGGTGCAGGATGTCCATAGCTATTTTCAGCGCCAACGCTGATGATGGCCAGTGCCGGTGCGAGCTCTCGCATTAAATCGAGGTCTTGATATTTGGAGCCGTGATGTGCAACTTTATAGATATCGACCTTACCAACTCGTGATCTGAGCAGGCTCTGCACCGGAGGTTCAATATCACCGGCTGCAAAGAGTGTGAAATCTTTGGAGCGAAAGGTTGCCGCAATACTTGCGTTATTGGGGTTGCCATCGAAATCACCTTGCTCTGGCCAGATTACTTCGATATCTATTCCATCAATACGTGCCTTTGCTCCTGCGCTGATATTGCCAAACCATGTTGTGCCAACTTTTCGGTTCTTCTTAGCTCCTTGCAACCCACCCACATGATCTGCATGCACGTGAGTCAGAATAAGTAGTGGAATCTCTTTGATTCCTAGTTGATGTAAACATCTATCCATGGCTTGTGGATCTGGTCCCACATCAATGACTATCCCTCGATTGTTCTTTAAGTTAATCACCATCGCATCACCTTGACCGATATCACAATTGGCAATCTGCCAATCTCCTGCTGGAAATCGCTGTATCCAGGAGAAGGCGATGACAAGAATCAATAAGCCGATTGCAAACTTTGCACGGCCAAAGTAGATAGCAGCAACTATCAACGCTGCCGCAAGGAAGCCATAGAGTCCTGTTATTAGTGTGAAGACGGGAAATTGTGCAATCCACTCGGCAACCCAAGCAATCCATGTAGCAAGTGGCTTCACAAGAAATATCAACCCTGCTGATATCACAGGTGCAATAGGAGAGATGAGTGCTGCAATAAATCCCACAATGGTGATAGGTGTGACGGCAGGGGCGGCAAGTAAGTTGGCGAGAACGCTCATGGGGCTGATATATCCAGAGAGGGAGACGATGATGGGTGCACAAAAAACCATTGCAGCAATCGGTGGAGCTAAGAACTTTGGTTTTATCTTTGGTGCAAGGAGCAGCAGCCCTGCGGTTGCAAGAACAGAGAGTGCAAAACCTGGATCACGCGCCTGAAAAGGATCGGCAATCACCACTGCTCCTATGGCAAAGCCAAGCGCTGGCAATGAATCGCGACCTTGTCGTCTTCCATATGCGAAGAGAAGAACTGCAGCCATGGCAGCTGCGCGAAGCACTGATGGTGATGGACGCACAAGTGCGATAAATGCAGCTAGAAATATCGCAGTTGCAATAAGGCGGTGATTGAGCCTTCGAAAGATGAATTGCATCCCCCACAAGACAAAGGTTGAAACAATGGCAAAGTTTGCGCCACTGACTGCAACAAGATGGGTAAGCCCTGATCTGCGCATATCGTTTTTGAAATCAGCGCTCTGTTTACTCACATCTCCAATAACCATTCCGGGAATCAACGCACCCGCATCTCCTGTGCCCGTTGCCTGTCGAAGCCCAAGGCGAATAGTTGCAAGTGATTGGGCCCATCGAGATGGTGGCGTTAATACCTTCACTCTCTGCTTAACTATTAGCAGCGCTGCAACCCGTCGCTCTTTACTCTTTAGAACCTTAGCCTGCACGCTTATCTTTTGACCCGGAAGCAAACCTTCAACGCTATACGTTGAGGCAAAGACTCGAACAGGTATGCGAAGTTTGTAGCGGTTATCTACTTCAAGTGCCTGGCCTATAAAGCTAAAAGATGTTGGCGCAAAAGCTGTTCCCATAATCTTGGGAGCAACACGTACTGGATCGGTAGTTACTTGAACGATGACTTCGGTGCTTCTATCCCGATATTGATGAATGGCACTTGATTCCAGCGCTGTCATACGAATCGACATGATGGATGCACCAAGAAGAAGTGCCACGATGAGTACGACAAATCGTCTCTTGCGCGTTGAGATAAGAGCCAGAAGGAGCGCTACCGCAGAGATAGCCCACGGTGCGCTCCAACTTTGTATGAGTGCGCCAACCCAGATCGCACCCCCTAATGCGAGGGCGCGACTGTCGATTACACGCGCAGCTTCTCTTTGAACTGTGCGAATTTGCTCTGCCCGATACCAGGAACTTTTAAGAGATCTTCAACTGCTGCAAAAGGTCCATTAATCTTTCGATAGCTCACGATGCGATTGGCGAGCACAGGACCTATGCCATCGAGTGATTCGAAATCTTTCACAGTAGCTCTATTAATCATGACGGGGCCGTTCTTTCGCATTGCAGGCCTTGCAACTCCCCCAGAACTTGTTGTGGTGGGATAGACATATATCTGTTCACCATCTCTGAGTATTCGTGCCTGATTGATATCGGAAGTATCAGCACCTTTCTTGAGCCCGCCTGCAGCTTTAATTGCTTCAAAGACGCGTGCATTCAGGGGAAGGGAATACACACCAGGGTTCACAACGGCGCCTGCAACATCGACCATCAATCTTTGCTGCGAAATGCTTTCCATCTCAAGGGGAGCAGGGGCTGCAATAACTTCTTGTGAAGAACCACGGAGAACAAAGAGTGCAGAGATGATGATGACAAGGCAGGCAATGATTGCAAGGCCTCGTTTTTGAAGGGACGAGTAGTGGAGATCGCCCCACCAATTTCTTAGATTAGAGAGATATTCATTTTCCATCCGCGGATGGTGCTAGATGGAGCGCGAGTATTAGCGCAAAAAAGTGAGCTCTGTTGATTACAGAACGATGTTGACAAGCTTTGGAGCGCGAGCAATAACCTTCTTAGGCGTTGCGCCCTTGAGCTCTGCGACAATCGCAGGAAGAGCTAGGGCGGCTGCTTCAAAATCAGCATCTGAAATCGTTGGTGAGACATTGATGCGTCCAACAATCTTGCCGTTAATCTGAATAACAGCCTCTACTTCGTCATCCACAAGCAGGGCTGGATCTACTGCGGGCCAGCCAGCAAGTGCGATAGCGGGCTTATGGCCTAAGCGCTCCCACATTTCCTCTGCTGTAAATGGTGCAACAAGGGATAACATAATTGCGGTTGCTTCCGTTGCCTCACGCACTGCAGGATCTGCCGCGCCACAACCTGAATCAATTGCCTTACGTGTTGCATTCACAAGCTCCATCACACGAGCAATGGCTACGTTAAATCTAAAAGATTCAACGGCAAAACCTGCATCATGAAGTGCTTTATGTGTTGCCTTGCGAAGTGAAAGCTCGCCCTTACCGAAATCAACACCAGGTGCTGATGTGACATCACCTGATAGACGCCATGCACGACTCAGGAACTTCACAGAGCCTGATGGTGAAACATCTGACCAATCCACATCATCTTCAGGCGGACCTGAGAAGACCATAGATAAACGAATTGCATCAACGCCGTGGTTTTCAAGTTCATCAGATAGGCGCACGAGGTTGCCACGAGATTTAGACATCGCAGAGCCATCCATGACAACCATTCCTTGGTTGAGAAGACGCGTGAAAGGCTCAGTAAATGAGAGCATCTTCATGTCATATAAGACTTTGGTGAAGAAGCGCGAGTAGAGCAAGTGCAGAATTGCGTGGGTAACGCCACCCACATATTGATCAACGGGTAGCCATGTATCAATCTCTGCGCGATTAAATGGTTCAGTCGAATTCGTCGATGATGGGTAACGCAAGTAGTACCAAGATGAGTCAACGAAGGTATCCATCGTGTCGGTATCGCGCATGGCAGGGCCTGCACACTTAGGGCACTTGGTATTAACCCACTCAGTTGCTGCAGCAAGTGGTGATTGTCCCTTTGGCTTGAGATCTAAGCCCTTTGCATCAGGTAACAACAATGGAAGTTCTGAATCTGGAACAGCTACCTCACCGCACTTGTCGCAGTGAACGATTGGGATAGGCGTGCCCCAATAACGCTGGCGAGATACAAGCCAATCGCGCAAGCGATAGTTACGAGCTGACTTTCCAAGTCCATCTGCTTCAAGCTGCTTATTAATTGCGGCAATCGCATCACTCTTTGTTAAACCGTTAAGAGATCCAGAGTTAACAAGCTTTCCATCACCAGTTGTGGCAATACCGGTTTCATTGGGATCTTCCTCGCCTGTTTCAACAACTACGCGAACAGAAAGTCCCATCGCCTTTGCAAAATCAAGGTCGCGCTGATCGTGAGCCGGAACAGCCATGATGGCACCTGTTCCATAATCTGCGAGTACATAATCAGATGCCCAGATAGGAAGCTTTTCGCCATTAACTGGATTGATTGCAAAGCGCTGCAAATCAACGCCAGATTTCGGGCGATCTGTTGCAAGGCGATCGATATCTGATGCAGCCTTAATCTTCTCTAAATATGATTTGAATTCAGCTTCAACGGGTGTGCCAGCTGCAAGTTCAGCAGCCAGTGCTGAGTCAGCTGCAACAACCATAAATGTTGCACCGTATAAAGTATCGGGGCGAGTTGTGTAAATTGTGACAGGTTCTGTGCGACCTTCGATGACAAAGTTAACGTTGGCACCTTGTGAGCGACCAATCCAGTTGCGCTGCATGAGCAAGACTTTTTCAGGCCACTTGCCTTCTAGCTCTGACATGTCATCGAGTAAGCGATCTGCGTAATCAGTAATCTTGAAATACCACTGGTTGAGCTTCTTCTTGGTGACAGCTGTGTCACATCGTTCACAGAGTCCAGCTACTACTTGTTCATTAGCCAATACTGTCTGACACCCTGGGCACCAGTTAACTGCAGAGTCCTTGCGATATGCCAAGCCACGGTCATGAAGTTTGGTAAAGAGCCATTGGTTCCACTTGTAGTACTCAGGATCGCATGTGTTAAAGACGCGATCCCAGTCGAATGAACATGCATAGCGTCGCATCGAAGCTTTCTGCGTTGCTATGTTTTCATAGGTCCAAATACGTGGATCTTCATTGCGCTTGATTGCAGCATTTTCTGCAGGTAATCCAAATGCATCCCAACCGATCGGGTGCATGACGTTGAAACCTTTTTGAATCCAGTAACGAGCAATTACATCCCCGAGTGCATATGCCTCGGCATGGCCCATATGTAGATCACCTGATGGATAAGGGAACATATCGAGTACATACTTCTTCGGGCGCACATCATCGGCTCGACCAGATTTAAATGGCTCGAGCGCATCCCAAATCGGCAGCCACTTCTCTTGCACGTATGCAAAATCGTATGCCGCGTGTTCGCGTTCTGTACTCACGTGGAGATAAGGGGAATCGAACCCCTAACCTCTTCCATGCCATGGAAGCGCGCTACCAATTGCGCCATATCCCCGCTGTTAAAAAGCGAACTTTACCGTACTGAATCAGGTATCACTGCGCCGGATTCTTCGCCATAGACAGGCTCTGGAATAGATCCGGCGTTATGTTCGACCAATAACCAACCTTTAGGCGACTCTTCAAGAATCGACCATTGCGCATTTGATAACCCACCAACGCGAGACCAGTATGGAATCGGCAAATCAAGAAAAGAACCAATAATTGTTCGAGATGTTCCACCATGTGTTGCAACGACAAGTCGCTGATTCTCTTTACCTGCGAGTGCTTCCGTAATCGCTGCAACTCCACGTGCTCCAACTTCGCTACGTCTTTCACCCACTGTGCCAGCTGGGTTATCTCCACCCATCGACCATTCACGTAAGTTAGCTAGATCTACTTTTCGAATCTCATCACCGGTTAAGCCTTCCCAGTTTCCGCAATTTGTCTCGCGAAGGCGTGGGTCGGTAAGTACTTCAAGTCCTGTGAGCTTGACTAACTCATGGGCTGTGCTCTGCGCTCGAACCAAATCACTTGCAATAATCATTGTGGGATCCATTGCAGCGATCATGGGCGCTGCATGGGATGCTTGAAACTTTCCCACCTCATTGAGTGGAATATCTGTGTGGCCTTGAAACTTATTGGCAACATTCCATTCGGTCTGTCCGTGGCGCCACAAAATGATCTGATTACCCACGAGCTGCTTCCTCTTTAACGATATCGAGTTCAATCTTTGGGCAGTCATTCCACAAGCGATCGAGCATGTAATAACGACGAAGCTCTGTCGATTGGATATGAATGACGAGATCTGAGTAATCAATGAGCACCCATTCATCCGTACCTTCACGGCGTAGTGGCTTATCCCCCACAAGGCGAAGCTGCTCTTCTACTTCGTCTGCAATACTGCCAATCATCTTTGCATTGGTTGCAGTAACAATAAGGAATACCTCACTGAGCACACTCTGATCTGAGAGGTCGAGTGCAACGAGTTCGGTACCGAACTTATCAACGGCAGCGCGTGCTGCAATCTGTGTGCGTTCGACGCAGGCTTTACTTGCTGGCATAGAGGTTGTGCTCCTTTATATAGGCGGCGACTGCCGCCGGTACTGCATCAGATTTATGTGCTCGGATATCAGTTGCAGAGACTGCAATCGCATCCACGCTTGTGTTGTGCTGTCCAGAAAATTCAGGGCGGTCAATGACAACAAACTCAACCATCTCTTTAAGCTCATCAGCGCGATGCCATTGATCAATCTTTTCGTAGGCATCAGTGCCGACAATGAGAACAATGGTGTCGCCTTCATAGTTCTGCGCCACAGCCTCAACGGTATCGATCGTGAAGCTAGGTCCTTCTCGTAATACTTCAATGGGATTTACTTCAACGCACTTACTTATCTCAGCAGGGAGTTCACTCACCGCTAACTGACACATGGCACGGCGCTGGGCACCAGTTGCATGTGGCTCGTTATCGCGCAGACGCGGTTGGCCAGCTGGAAGAACAAGTAAGTGATCCACAATCTTTCGAGAGATTAACTCCTGGATAACGTGCATGTGACCGTTATGAATGGGGTCGAATGTGCCGCCGTAAAGCCCTACGCGCAAGGTCTACTACTTATCGAAGCGAAGAACGATATACAGAAGGAATGCAAAGACTCCGAATGCAATAAGACCGAATGCATAGGGAGGAAGGGGAAGTTCACGAACAACTTCGGCGTTGAGCATCATCATGAGTGAAGATTACTACTTACCTGCAAGAAGTTCTAAAAAGCGCGCTTCATCGATGACTGTGACGCCTAACTCTTGAGCTTTAGCCAGCTTTGATCCAGGGTCGCTGCCTACTAATACATAATCGGTCTTCTTTGAAACAGAAGATGAAGGCTTTCCGCCATAAGCGGTAATCGTTTCAGCGATGGAATCTCGCGTGAATCCTTCAAGGCCGCCTGTCACAACAAAGGTGAGCCCTGCAAGTGTCTGTGGCTTGGCCTCCCCTGTTGCATTGACCATTGCAACACCTGCATCAGACCACTTCTTGATGATGTTGCGATGCCAATCAATCTCAAACCATTCAACAACAGATTGGGCAATGACATCACCCAGGCCATCAATATCTGCAAGTTCTGCAACTGAAGCTTTGGAAATTGCATCCATACTTCCAAAATTGGTAGCAAGTGCTTGCGCCGCAGTTGGCCCCACATGGCGAATAGAGAGAGCAACGATGGTGCGCCACAGTGGTCGGTTCTTTGCCTCTTCCAAAGCTTCCAGTAACTTCTCAAGGTTCTTACCCTTGCCGCCATCTTTCTTAGTAAAGAAAGATGACTTCATCAACTCATTTTCGGTGAGTGAGAAGATATCTGCTTCATCGACAATGATCGCATCGTGCAATAGTGCAACTGCTGCTTCATATCCCAGTACATCAATATCGAGGGCTGCACGTGAGCCGATGTAGTAAATACGCTCGCGCAGCTGTGCAGGACAGCTTCGTGTATTGGGACAACGAATATCCACATCGCCTTCAGTGATTGCGCGAAGATCGGAGGCACATTCTGGACACTGCGTCGGCATCACAAATGCCGTCTCTTTACCTGTGCGCTTATCAAGAACTGGTCCCAATACTTCAGGGATGACATCACCGGCCTTGCGGATGATGACAGTGTCACCGATGAGGACGCCTTTGCGTTCAATCTCTTCTTGGTTGTGAAGTGTTGCATTGGTAACTGTCGAACCTGCAACTTTGACAGGCTCCATAAATGCGAAGGGGGTCACGCGCCCTGTGCGACCAACGCTGACTTTGATATCAAGTAGCTTTGTAGTGACTTCTTCAGGTGGATACTTATAGGCAATTGCCCACTTTGGTGCGCGCGATGTAAAGCCGAGCTTCTTCTGCTCAGCAATTGCATCCACCTTGATAACCACTCCATCAATTTCATGTTCGACATCGTGGCGATGAATGTTGTAATTCTCAATGAAATCAAGAACTTCCTTGCGGCTCGTGCAGACCTTAAAGCGATTTGATGTTGGCAAGCCCAAAGATTTGAGCTGCGCGTAGGCATCAGATTGCGAAGAGAAGGAAATACCTTCACTTGCACCAACACCGTGAACAACAACATCGAGTGCGCGAGATGCTGTAATGCGAGGATCTTTCTGTCGAAGAGAACCTGCTGCGCAGTTGCGCGGATTGGCAAAGAGAGGCTTGCCAGCTTCCTCTAACTCTTCATTGAGTTGATTAAAAGCTGCAACCGGTAAGAACACTTCACCACGGACTTCAATCAGTGAAGGAATGTTTTTGCCACTTAGCGTGTGGGGCAATCCCTTGATGGTCTTCACATTCAGCGTCACATCTTCACCCGTCACACCATTACCCCGAGTAAGTGCACGAGTGAGCTGTCCATTCTCATAGAGCAGATTGATGGCAAGGCCATCGACTTTGAGCTCACACAAATATTCAGGAGAAGGAGATTCCTTCTCCACACGATCAAACCAGGTGGCTAATTCATCGTTATCAAAGACGTTATCAAGGCTCATCATCTTCTCGATGTGATCATGCTGATCAAAGGTGGTGGCAAATCCCCCACCAACACCAAGAGATGGAGAATCTGGCTCTAGGAGTTGCGGATGCTTTGCCTCAAGCGCTTCTAACTCTTTCAGTAATTTGTCGAATGCAGCATCAGTTATGGATGGGGCATCTAGAACATAATATTTAAATTGGTGATCGCGGATCTCTTGGGTGAGTTCTGTGATGCGATGGCGAGCTTCGTTACTCATGCTGTCTCGCAGATTGTTGCCGAACCAACAACACGATCGCCGTCATAGATAACCATTGCCTGTCCTGTTGCAAGACCCAGTAGTGGCGCATCAAGTTCTGCCACTAACTCCTGCCCATCCATGTAATAGGTGCAATCAAGTGCTGCGCCATGTGCTCGCACCTGAACAAAGCCGCGAAGAGGTGCAGCACCCACTTCTGGACCACAGAAGATAGGACGCTCACCGCGCATAGAAGTCACAGCTAAATCTTCTCGCGCACCTACGACAACAGTGTTGGTGACAGGTTCAATCTTTAAGACAAAGCGTGGGGAACCATCTTCACTGGGAATGGTTAGGCCTAGACCTTTGCGCTGGCCGATTGTGTAGGTATAGGCGCCTTTATGTTCACCTAACTTATTGCCATCTTGATCCACGATTGGGCCAACTTCACTGCCCATACGATCGCGTAGCCATCCAGCGTTATCTCCTGATGGAACAAAGCAGATGTCATGGCTATCGGGCTTTTGTGCAACTGCAAGTCCTCGCGCTTCTGCCTCAATACGAATATCAACTTTTTCTGTATCTCCCAATGGAAATATTGCGCCGTTGATCTGTTCGCGATTGAGAACGGCAAGAACATAGGACTGATCTTTGAGTGGATCTACTGCGCGATGAAGTGTGCGACCATCGGATGATTCTTGTGTGCGCGCATAGTGGCCAGTAACAACGCCATCAAAGCCCATCGCCTTTGCGCGATCTAGAACTGCAGCAAATTTTATCTTCTCATTACATCGAAGGCATGGATTAGGTGTGCGCCCTGCCTTGTATTCACTCATAAAGTTTTCAACAACACCTTCATGAAATTCATCTGCCATATCCCAGATATAGAAAGGAATACCGATGACATCGGCAGCACGACGCGCATCATGTGAATCTTCAATGGTGCAACACCCACGCGCACCACTGCGGTACTTCTGAGGATTAGATGAAAGCGCTAAGTGCACGCCAATAACTTCATGACCTGCCTCCACAGCACGCGCTGCAGCAACTGCTGAATCAACGCCACCGCTCATCGCTGCAATGATCTTCATTTTCTACCCACTGCATTGGCAGCTAAACCGCGTTCAATCACATCAGGCAAAACAGAGAGTGCATAGGCAACATCGCTAGCGGTATTGGTCGTTCCAAATGAGAAGCGCAGTGATGATTGAGAAACCACATCAGTAAGGCCCATCGCCATCAATACATGGCTGGGGCGGTGAACTCCTGCTGTGCAGGCAGCACCTGTGGAACAGGAAACTTTCTGTGAGTCCATAAGAAGTAATAGTGAATCACTCTGTGTTCCTGGAAATGTAATGTTGGAAATTCCTGGAAGGCGCGGTGCACTTTTGCCGTTAATGACAGCATCAGGACGAGATGCAAGAACGCCTGCTTCAAATGAATCACGTAGCTCTGCAACTTTGCTTGCGTCATAGAGCTTTGCTTCAACAGCTGCAGCAAGTGCCACAATCGATGGAGCATTGAGTGTGCCACTTCGAATATCGCGCTCTTGTCCCCCGCCATGTAAGAGAGCTGGAATTTCTACTGCGCGGCGCAGAATTAGCGCGCCGATACCAAGTGGTCCACCAACTTTATGTCCACTGATTGTCATCGCAAAGAGGCCTAGATCTTTAAAGGAGAGTGCCACCTTAGTAAAGCTCTGCACCGCATCACAATGGACAGGGATATCGCCTGCAATCTTTACAACTTCTGCAATCGGTTGAATCACACCAGTCTCATTATTGCTATGCATCACAGAAATGAGCGCAATCTCTGATGCGCGCTCTGCAACGGTCTTCTTGAGGAATACAAGATCAATGACTCCATCAGCATCAACTGGAATCTCAAAGAGCTCAGCGCCCTCATGTTCTACAAGCCAATGTGCTGGGTCAAGAACAGCATGGTGTTCGATGCTGGAGATGAGAATGACTTTCTTATCGCTATGCCAGAACAGACCCTTGATAGCTGCGTTATTGGCTTCTGTGCCTGAGCCGGTGAAGATGACTTCACTCGATAAACAGCCAACGCCCTTAGCAATCTTCTCTCTCGCATCTTCAACATCTTTACGAGTTGAGCGACCTTCTGTGTGAAGAGATGAAGGGTTACCGAGTTTGCGAAGTGAAGTATTCATCGCATCAATGGCGATATCGAACATCGGCGTAGTAGCCGCATGGTCGAGATAGACGCTCATGGGAGCAGTCTAGTTCGTGCGGGCTGTGATGCCTTCTGTGGCCTTGGGCAGCACGTTAAAGAGGTCTCCGATGACGCCGAAATCTGCAATATCAAAGAGCGGTGCTTCAGGATCTTTATTGACCACGACGATTGTCTTTGAAGTCTGCATTCCTGCGCGGTGTTGGATTGCGCCAGAGATTCCGCATGCGACATAGAGCTGTGGGCTCACTGTCTTTCCTGTCTGACCAACTTGGTGTGAGTGTGGATACCACCCTGCATCAGTTGCTGCGCGTGATGCACCAACTGCTGCGCCCAGTGAATCAGCGAATGCTTCAACAGGTGCAAAGTTTCCATCAGTTCCACGTCCACCCGAGACAACCACATTGGCCTCCGTTAATTCAGGACGGCCACCCTTTACAGGTGGTTGTGATGAAGAAATAGTTGCTTTCTTTGCATCATTTCCAATATTCGCTGTGCCATTAGTAATTGCAGGAGATGATGCAGATAAATCTGCTTCAACGCTATTGGGGCGAACAGTAATGATTGCAACGCCATGTGAGACCTTAGAGTGCACTGTTGTTGATCCACCAAAGACAAGCTGAGTTGCTGTGCAATCTGCTGCAACATCAACGGCGTCAGTGATAATTCCAGATTCAGTCAGTACCGCAACGCGAGCTGCAACTTCTTTACCAAATGCATGCGATGCAATAAGAACGGCAGCAGGTGACTTCTCTTTCACAAGGCTTGCAAGCGCATCGGCAGATGCTGCAACGCCGTGGGATGCAAAGTCATCAGATTCAATAACAAGAACACTTGCAATAGGTCCTTGGTTCACAGTTGCAGCAAGTGCTGCACCTTTTCCACTACCTGCTAGAACTACTGCAGTGACAGCGCCAATTCGAGCACCTGCTGTTGCAAGCTCTGCTGTGGTCTTAGTGGCCTTATCACTTGAAAAATCAGCCAGGATAAATACGGTGCTCATATCAATTTCTTCTCTGCTAGGAAGTTCACGAGGTCTTGTCCGCCATTGCCTTCATCAGTGACTTTGACACCGGCTGCTCGTGCAGGACGTGGTGTTGCATCATTGACTTGTGACCACGCACTCTGCGCTGATGCGCCCACTGCAGCTAAATCTTTTTGATCAATAACCTTCTTCTTTGCAGCCATGATTCCTTTAAAGGATGGGTAGCGAGGCTCATTGATTTTTTCAACAACGCTGATGACAACAGGAAATGCTGCAGAGATTTCATCGACGCCAGCTTCGGTGACGCGAGTAATGGAGACTTTTCCTGCAGGATCTACAGTGACTTTAGATGCAAAGGTCAGTTGCGCCCAGCCAAGGCGAGCGCTGATCATCGCCGGCACAACGCTCATACGAGCATCGGTAGATTCAGTTCCACAGATAACAAGGTCATACCCCCCATCTGCAATTACCTTGGCAAGAACAGATGATGTTGCAAGGGCATCAGAGCCAGCGAGTGCGCTATCGCTGACCAAGATTGCATCGTTTGCACCCATGGAAAGTGCTTTACGCACTGCCTCAGTTGCGCGATCTGGTCCCATAGAAATAACAGTGACCGTGTGTGCTCCACCTTCTTCATTGCCGCCATGAGCTTCAGCAATGCGAAGAGCTTCTTCAACGGCATATTCATCTAGGTCATTGAGAACTGCATCAACGTTCTCACGATCGAGAACTCCGTTGACCATCTTCTTCTCAGCCCATGAATCGGGAACCTGCTTGACGCAGACAGCAATCTTCATGGGGCATATGTTACTGACGGGTAGGTACTTTGTGAAGCGCAGAACCCTCAACTAATACTTCACCTTCTATTCAGGAACACGTAACCTCTCGGGGCACATGTAGATGGCTTCATCGCTCACATTATCTTCATGATGGATTCACAGACTTCTCCAAAGCTGCGTATCGCAGTCGTCACTGAGGCTTTTCTACCCCAGGTCAATGGCGTGACCAACTCAGTTCTTCGACTCCTTGAATACTGCAAGTCACAAGGCCATGAAGTTTTGATCATCGCTCCCGAGAGCGAAGGCGCTCCTACTCGTTACCTGGATTACAAGATCAAGCACGTTCCTAGTATTTCAATGAAGAAGCTCATTCCCATGGGAGTTCCGCGCAAATTTCTCGAGCCACTTCTTGAAGGATTCGCACCCGATGTCATTCACCTAGCATCCCCCATCTTTCTCGGTCATTACGTTGCGCGCATTGCAAAGAAGATGGGAATTCCAACCGTCTCTGTCTATCAGACTGACATAGCAGGCTTTGCTCGTCACTACGGATTGACGATTGCACACACCACCTTAAAGAAGTGGGTCTCAAGAATTCACCAAGCATCCGACATCACCTTGGCTCCATCCAAGTGGGCAAGTCGAGATCTTGAGAGCAGCGGTGTTCACAATGTTCGTATTTGGAAGCGCGGAGTAGATCTCGTTAATTTCGATCCGTCACGACGTGATGAATCACTCCGCAAGAACATAACGGGTGGCAAAGAGAAATTTATCGTGGGTTATGTTGGTCGACTTGCCAATGAAAAACGCATTGAAGATCTTGCAATCCTAGATCAACAACCACATATTCAACTTGTGATTGTTGGCGATGGCCCTGCGGCAGCTCGCTTTAAGAAAGAACTTCCGAATGCGCGATTTGTTGGATATCAATCGGGAACAGAGCTAGCTCGCTATGTTGCATCCTTTGACATCTTTGTTCACACAGGAAAACACGAGACTTTCTGCCAAGCAATCCAAGAGGCACTCGCATCAGGTGTGCCAGTCATTGGTCCTGATTCAGGCGGTCCTGTAGACCTCATCGACCATGGTGTGACAGGGCTACTCATTGATACTTCAGATTCACATTCCCTTCTTGAAGCGGTTGAAACACTTCGCTCCCACTCATCCTTTGATTTAATGCAACTGGCAGCACGAAAAGCAGTCGAGCACCGCACATGGGATTACATCAATAGCCAGCTGATGTTGCATTACTCAGATGCAATTTTAGGAACAACCAAGCATCGTGAGCTGGTCGCATGAAGATTATTCATATCGCCAACTTCTATGGCCCAAAATCTGGTGGCATCAAGACAACGCTTCACAACCTTGGAACTGAATATCAGAAGATTGGTCATGAATTCATCTATGTAGTCCCTGGCAAAAAGTTCTCACGCGAGAAGACAGAACATGGTGGCTGCATCACCTTGCCTTCATGGACGATTCCTTTCAGCGGCGGCTACCGAGTGATTCGCTCAACGCGACAGGTCAAGACAATTTTGCAATCTCTTAAGCCAGATCGACTTGAAGTCTCTGATCGATTCACTCTCTCGTGCCTTGGCAACTGGGCTAAGCGCCGTGATATTCCTGCGATTGTCTTTAGCCACGAGACTCTGCGTGGACTTGTGAAGAACTTCTTCGGAGTCTCACTCAAGCCCTTTGTAGGTTGGCACAATTCACGACTTGCGGGAAAGTTCGATTTTGTTGTTACGACAACTAACTTTGCTGCTGCTGAATTCAACGACATTGGCACAACAAATGTTGTCCGAGTTCCACTTGGCGTTGATCTCAATACTTTCTCGCCAGATCATCGCAATGA
This sequence comes from Candidatus Planktophila dulcis, assembly GCF_002288225.1. Classification (NCBI taxonomy): domain Bacteria; kingdom Bacillati; phylum Actinomycetota; class Actinomycetes; order Candidatus Nanopelagicales; family Candidatus Nanopelagicaceae; genus Candidatus Planktophila; species Candidatus Planktophila dulcis. The sequence continues at coordinate 378,962 of NZ_CP016777.1, read as the reverse complement.
AGAACTTCGTGCAAAGATGATCAAGGGCGGAGATGTTCTCCTCGTACATTGTGGGCGACTCTCTCCTGAGAAGAAGCCTGAACGCTCATTGCAGACTCTGCGAGAACTTCTCAATCGTGGAATCAATGCACGCCTTGTCTATATTGGTAGCGGTCCTCTTCATAAGAAGCTCTATGACTCATCTCGCGATATCCCGGTTACTTTCTGGGGATACGTTGCAAATAAGAATCTCCTTGCTCAAATGATTGCATCTGCCGATGTTTCACTTGCACCAGGACCAATCGAGACATTCTGCCTTGCAGCCCTTGAATCACTTGCCAGCGGAACTCCTGTAGTTGCATCAGAAACAAGTGCTGTTGGTGAGTTCCTCTATGAAGATAACGGTGACTTTGTGGGTCTCACGGCAGCTAATAACGGCGCCGCCTTTGCTGATGCAGTTGAGATTATTCTGGAAGAGATTAAAGAAGATCCAACGCTATCTGCGCGATGCAGAGTGCAAGCAGAGCGCTTTCCATGGTCTGCAACTATTCACAGACTCGACACCCTGCACCCAGAGAAAGTGGCCTAATATGCAAAAGCCTCTGACCCTTGCAATCATTGGCGATAGCGCAGCATCAGGTGTTGGTGATTCAGATTTACATGGCAACCACTTCGGATGGGGCTATCACCTAGCGCAAGCCTTCACTGAACCACTTATCTATATCAACGCATCTCGTCCAGGTGCTCAATCTAAAGAAGTTCTCCATGAACAACTTCCCAAGATTCTCATTCACGAGCCTGAGCTTGTGGCAGTGATCGTGGGTGGAAATGATCTCTTGCGTAATGGATTCTCACCTGAAGTCTTTGAGGTGAACCTCAATGAGACTCTGCGACAGATTGAGGAGATGGGAGCGACAGCGATGTTGCTTGAACTTCACGACCCAACTGAGATTGTTCCGATGCCATACCTAGTTGCTCGAGTCTGCCGCCGCCGCGTTGATGCAGTAAATCGCATCACAAGAAAGATGGCCAAGCGCTATAGCGCGATACTTCTTGAAACAAGATCACTCGAAAAAATCTATGATCGCAATAAGTGGCATGTGGATCGCATGCATCCAAGTCGCCATGGACATCAATTTATTGCCGATAACTTTGCCCATCTCCTTCGTATGCGTGGATTTGAAGTTGATCCCGTCATCTTCACCTTTAAGAACAATAGAAGTCGCAAAGATTCCATTATCTGGATGCTTAAAAATGGCACACCATGGTTTCTTAAGAGAAGCGTCGATCTTCTCCCAGCAATTCTCATCCTCTCAATTTATGAGTTGATCTATATGGCACGTCATAGAAATGAAAGAGCAGAATCCAATATCTACTATCCAGATTTTGCAGCACATGCAGATATTCATATCAATCGACTTCAGAATGAGAAGGTTTCTTAATGAACATCCGTCAGATCGAAGAGATTGTCGATCAGGAGATTCGCCCAACTCCAGAATTCTCCACACCATCAACACTAATCGCTGATTCAGCGTGGTTAACTCTTCGCATACATAGTAAGTAAGAGATTTCATAATTCTTCTTTTTCTGAGCCCGAGCGCTCGGATATGGCTTGTTACTCGTTCGTAATCCAATATATTAACTTCATGCTCGCAATCATCGCTCCGGGACAAGGTTCACAAACTCCCGGAATGCTCAGCGCCTGGCTTGAAGATCCACAGTTGCACTCCTTGGCCAAGGAATTCTCTAATGCCATCGGCATTGATGTCATTCGCCTTGGCACAACTGCTGATGCTGATGAAATTAAAGATACTGCCAACGCGCAACCACTCATCGTTGCTGCAGGTGTGATCAGTGCTCATGCCTTAGGTGCTACCGGTTCATTCTCTTTTGTTGCTGGCCACTCTGTTGGGGAAATTACTGCAGCTGCTATCGCAGGAGCACTTTCACCTATAGATGCGATGAAGCTTGTGACCACTCGCGGTGCTGAAATGGCAAAGGCTGCAGGAGTTACTCCTTCAGGAATGGCAGCTGTATTAGGTGGTGATCGCCAAGTAGTTCTTCGCGCAATTTCCGATTTAGGTCTTGTTGCAGCCAATGACAATGGTGGTGGGCAGATTGTTGCTGCAGGAGATCTTGATGCTCTTGCGCAACTTGCACCTGATGGTGCTCGTGTTCGCCCCTTGGCAGTTGCAGGCGCATTTCACACCTCTTATATGCAGCCGGCAGTTGAGCCACTGCGCACACTTGCCGCAACGATGTCCACATCGACTCCTGCAGTCGGAGTTCTCTCCAATAAAGATGGAGCTGTGGTGACAGATGGTGCAGAAGTACTAGATCGCATCGTCAATCAGATTGCTAACCCTGTTCGCTGGGATTTATGTATGGAGACTCTTCTCTCCCTAGGCGTTACTGGGGTTATTGAAGTTGCCCCTGCTGGAACCCTTGTTGGACTTATCAAGCGCGCTGCTCCTAGTATTAAACAGTTCGCTTTAAAGAGCCCTGCAGATCTCGATGCAGCGCGTGCATTCGTTGCAACTCATGGAGGCAAGTAATGGCAACAATTGCATCAAAGACAGGTAGTGAGAGCCAGATTCTTTCTGTTGGTTCATACCGTCCTAAGCGCATCGTCACTAATGATGAAGTTGCAGTGCGTATTGACTCCAGTGATGAGTGGATTCAGCAACGCACAGGTATTGAAACTCGTCGCTTTGCAGATGAGACAGAGACGGTTCTCGATATGGCCACTTGGGCTGCGCAGGATGCGCTCAAGAAAGCAAAGCTTTCCATTACAGATATCGACACCATCATCGTTGCAACGATTACCTTTCCTTTCCAGGCACCATCTGCCGCAACTGCAATCCTGCAACGCCTAGGCCATCCCAAAGCTGCAGCCTTTGATATCAATGCAGCATGTGCTGGATTTTCTTATGGCGTGGCTATGGCCCATGACTTCATTAAGTCTGGAACCTCTAAGACCGTCTTAGTCATTGGCGCAGAGAAGATCTCAGATTTCACAGATCCTGATGATCGCGCAACGGCATTTATCTTCGCAGATGGCGCAGGCGCAGTTGTTATCGGTGCATCGCAAGAAGCTGGAATCGGTCCTGTTGAGTGGGGCTCAGATGCTGATGAGCGCGACGCCATTCAGATGAATCCATCATGGATTGAAGTGCGTGATGTGGAGACACAATTAACGAAGGCTGGAAGTAAGTGGCCAAATATTTCTCAAGAAGGTCAAAAAGTTTTCCGCTGGGCTGTATTTTCGATGAGCAAGGCAGCTCTCAAAGCACTTGAATCTGCAGGCCTTAGTGTCAATGACATTGATGCATTTATTCCACACCAAGCAAATGTGCGCATCATTGAAACAATGGCGAAAGAGATGAAAATGCCTGATTCAGTGATCATCGCTGATGACATCCGTAAGAATGGAAATACATCAGCTGCATCCATTCCACTTGCTATGGATGCTCTTTTGCAGAAACACCCTGAGCTCCATGGAAAATTGGCTCTGCTCATTGGCTATGGCGCAGGTCTCGTTTATGCGGGTCAGGTTGTGAAATTACCCCCTAAACCATAATTTTCTTGGGAATACCCACCCATTTACTGGGAAGTAAGCACTTCTTTCGTACACAATTACACACCTGTCCCCACGAATACAGATATAGCAAAGGAAAAAATAATGGCGTTATCACCAGCAGATGTACTTGCAGGAATTAAAGAGATCGTTGAAGAAGTAGCGGGTATCCCAGCTGCATCCATCGAACTTGGTAAGAACTTCACAGAAGATCTCGAAGTTGACTCACTCAGCATGGTTGAAGTTGTAGTCGCTTGCGAGGAGCGCTTTGGCGTGAAGATTCCTGATGAGAAGGTAACTGAGCTCGCTACAGTCGGCGATGCAGTCAACTTCATCGTTAACGCTGCTGCATAAGTAGAAAATTTATAGCGGTATGTCACAACGTCGCGTAGTCGTTACAGGCCTTGGTGCCACAACGCCTCTCGGTGGAGATGTCGATTCAACGTGGAAGGCGCTACTTGCCGGCCAATCTGGAGTCAGACTTCTTACTGAAGATTGGCGAGAGCTCCTACCTGTGCACTTCGCTGCGCGCGTTGCGACGGAACCTGCAGATCAGATGGAGCGCGTTGAGATGCGCCGTCTTGATCGCTCAGAACAATTCGCACTCGTTGCATCCCGTGAAGCCTGGAAAGATGCAGGCTCTCCTGATGAGGTTGATAAGGAACGCCTTGGCGTAGTTATCGCATCCGGTATTGGCGGAGTCATTACTCTCCTTGATCAATTTGTGAACTTAAATGAAAAGGGTGCACGCGCAGTCAGTCCACACACTGTTCCGATGTTGATGCCTAATGGACCAGCTGCAAATGTCGGTCTTGAACTTCAAGCAAAGGCGGGTGTTCACACCCCGGTGAGCGCATGTGCATCAGGTGCCGAAGCAATCGGTTATGCCTTTGAAATGATTAAGAACAATCGCGCCGACATCATCGTCACCGGTGGCGTTGAAGCTGCGATTCACCAATTGCCGATGGCTGGCTTTGCCGCGATGAAGGCACTTTCAACGCGCAACGATGCACCAGCTCGTGCCTCACGACCTTATGACGTTGATCGCGATGGTTTCGTCCTCGGTGAAGGCGGCGGAATCCTTGTTATTGAAGAGTATGAACACGCTAAAGCGCGCGGTGCAAAGATCTACTGCGAAATCGGCGGACAAGGTCTTTCATCAGATGGTTATCACATCGCAGCCCCAGACCCTGATGGCAGTGGCGTGCAGCGCGCAATTAAATTTGCACTAGAAAATTCTGGACTTTCCACGAAGGACATCGTGCACCTGAATGCACATGCAACATCAACTCCTGCAGGAGATGTTGCTGAAGCAAATGCACTGCGCAAAGCACTGGGCGCAGATGCTGATCACGTTGCAGTATCTGCAACAAAGTCAATGACAGGACACCTACTCGGTGGTGCTGGTGCAATCGAATCTGTCTTTATTGTCAAAGCTCTTCAAGATCGCCTTGCTCCCCCAACTATCAACATCGAAAACTTAGACCCAGCTGTGACTGTCGATGTCGTTCGCGACACACCACGCCAACTTCCAGCGGGAGATATTGCTGCGCTCAATGATTCTTTCGGATTTGGCGGCCACAACGTAGTACTTGCATTTAAATCGCTCTAATCTAAAGCCATGGCAACACCAGAGAAGGTGCTCGATCCTGAAGCCCGTATCGCCAAATTACTTGATGACGGCAATTTTGAGCTACTCCTTCCTCGCACTGATTGTGGAATGGTTGCAGCAACAGGATTAATTAAGGGAAACAAAGTTGTTGTCTTCGCATCTGACCCCACTATTAAAGGTGGCGCACTCGGCATTGAAGGCTCGCAAGTTATTGTGCAGGCATATCGCGCAGCGATGGGAGCACAAGTTCCGATCATTGGAATTTGGCATTCAGGCGGTGCGCGATTAAGTGATGGTGTTGCATCCCTCAACGCTTTTGGTGAAGTCTTCCAAGCGATGGTCACAGCAAGTGGTCGCATCCCACAACTCTCATTAGTTCTTGGTCCCACAGCTGGAGGCGGCGCTTACGGTCCAGCCCTCACCGACATCGTGGTCCTTGCACCTGAAGGACGGATCTTTGTTACAGGACCCGATGTCGTGAAATCTGTAACCGGAGATATCGTCGATATGGCACTGCTCGGTGGGCCAGAGGCGCATAGTAAGAATTCAGGTGTTGCACACGTCATCGCGCCTTCTGAAGATATTGCCTATAGCGAGATTCAAGATCTTGTATCCCTCTTTGCTAATCAAAGCTTAATGTCGCCGCACGTAGAAGATGTGAAGCTTGCCCATTTAGTTCCAGATTCTGCAAAGCGTATTTATGAAGTACATCCACTTGTTGATGCGATTCTCGATAAGGATGGCGAAAAGTTAGAGCTCCTTGATATGTGGGCTGAGAACATGACAACTGTTATTGGCCGACTCGGTGGTCGGACAGTGGGAGTTATCGCAAATAACCCACAAGTGATCGGTGGAGTCCTTGACTCTGCAGCCGGTGAAAAGGCAGCTCGCTTTGTTCGCACCTGCGATGCCTTTGGAATTCCACTTGTTGTTATTGCCGATGTGACTGGCTTCTTGCCTGGCATCGGCCAAGAGTGGGAAGGCGCTGTGCGCCGCGGTGCGAAGTTGCTTCACGCATTTGCTGAAGCTGTTGTTCCTCGCGTTACCGTCATTACCCGCAAGGCATACGGTGGAGCCTTTGTTGCGATGAATTCAAAGTCACTCGGTGCCACTCGCGTATTTGCTTGGCCTCAAGCAGAAGTTTCAGTCATGGGCGCAGTTGCCGCTGTGCGCGTTCTGCACCGCAGACTTCTTGCAGATCTTCCTGCTGAACAACGAGAGGGCATGGAGCTTGAGCTTGCTGCCGAGCATGAGAAAGCTTCAGGCGGTGTTGCTCGCGCCATTGAAATTGGCGCAGTCGATGAAATGATCGAGCCCGATAAGACTCGTAGCGCTATTGCAAAGGTTCTTGCAGCAACTGAATACCGCCGTGGATCACACGGCAATATTCCTCTTTAGTAGGAACTACTTAACGGAGAAAGTAACTGAGACTGTTGATGTCACGGTCTTTTCAATACTGGAAGTGTCATATGCGCCAGTATCTTGCGTCATCGTTGAATCCGGTGTTGTCACCTGGAATACGCCTGAGCGAACTGATTGCACTGAACCAACTTTGCCGCCCACTGCCTTAGTGATTGCTTCTGCACGGATCTTGGCATCCTTCATCGCCTCTTCAAGAAGTTGTGGGCGAAGCTTGGGAAGAGTGGAGAGGTAGTACTGAGGACCGTAGTTATTTACAGTCACACCCTGCTGCAAGATGGTTCCTATTCCTTGAGAAAGTTTAGAGACAAGCTGCACATCTTTGGAGCGAACAACAACATCGCGTGATGCACGGTAGTTAAGAATCTTGCCTGTGTTATTTCCATTGACCCACTGCTCATTGGCATAGGTGGAAACTGAACCTAATGTCAGCGCATCAGCAGGAATTCCACCATCGGTGAGATATTTGCTTACAGATGCCACATCGTTACCGACCTTTGTCACAGCTTCTGCAACAGTAGGGCGAGTGAGTGAGACATTAAGTGTCCAGACAACGTTATCGGCTGTTGCTTCTGTCTTTGCAGATCCTGTGACTGTAATTCCATTTGTATTACGAGCTGCAAAACCCGCACCGACTTTCACAAGTCCGCCACCAAGTGCGACGGCAAGAATGAGAGCGATTCCAATATAGAGAATGGATTGGCGTCGTTCTGTTGAAGTCATGGGAGCTTGTGATGTCATGAGCGCATCATATCGCGCGAAGTCTTTGAACTTCCTGTAGGTCTACACCTCGATACGGTTCCAGTGCTTGATCCCACGCACTTCCGAGTGCTGTCCCTAAATTCTCACGAATTTCTAAATCATCGAAGTGAGATAGAGCTTTGCGGATCACATCTTCACTCACGAGGATTGTGCCCACCTCATCCAGAGTTGCACGGTGAATTCCAAGTTCTGGTGTGCAGCGGAAGATCTCACCGCCATGGCTTGCCAGTTCACTGACCTCAAAGCGAAGGTAATGCCAGTTCTTAAGAGCTGTTGCAATCTTTGATGCAGTACCGAGCGGAGCGCGAAATTCAAGAGTTGTGCGCACGGTGCCGGCTGCTAGTGGTTGATCGCGCCAGAAAATATTCTGTGGCGCACCAAGGAGTGAATTCAGCCCCCACTCAATATGTTGGCGCAGGGCAGTAGGCGCGGAATGGATAACAACCAAACCAGCGAGGTTTTTTTCGTGCATCTAAATACTCCTAGCAAGGCTCGCTTTGTGCGACCTTCCCCGATCCACAACGACTACCAATTACTAGTGAGTGCTCTATTTATACAACTTTCTACTGACTTTGTGAATATCTGCCCTCTTTGAGAGGCCATTTGAGCGTGGATGGCAGGAATTGGGAATAGGCATACGGGTAGGTAGCAGGTACGATTTTCCCTAGTCGGACGCTTTATCAGTACCCGTTGTTAGATTTACTTCTTTACTCGGTATGGCTGAACGCAAGACGAAGACTGGAAGCTCGAGGAATTCTCGAACTCCTACACATATCGAAGGAATAGTAAAAAATATGGCAACAGGTACAGTTAAGTGGTTCAACTCTGAAAAGGGATTCGGTTTCATTGCAGTTGATGGTGGCGGACAAGATGTATTCGTTCACTACTCAGCAATTCAGGGAAACGGTTACAAGAGCCTTGAAGAGGGTCAGGCAGTTTCATTCGAGGTTGTCCAGGGTCCTAAGGGTCCTCAGGCAGACGCAGTGAACGCTAACTAATTTCACTTATAAATAAGGCCCGCTGAGAAATCAGTGGGCCTTATTTTTTTGCCAAAAAGTTTAGAACTACTTCTTAGGAAGTGGTGGAATCTCTCCCACTTTAGCTTTGAGCGCAGCAACAGCGCTTGCTGGAGATAAATCTTTTCCACTCTTCCACGCATCTAGATATTTCCACGGCAGAACTTCACCGCGTCTGACCCACCATGTGTCAGCAGGTGTGGGCCATGAAATTCCAAAGTGAAGATGTGGCGCAGTGCCTCGTGCACTTCCCGTGGATCCGATCGTACCTAATAACCTTCCACCCTTAACTTCTACTCCAGGTTGAATGCTTGCTGGAATTGAGCGAAGGTGAGAGCCGTAGTAACGCACTCCATCTATACCGATGATAGAGACATAGAGCCCGCCACGATCTATTCCAAGGTTTGTCTTTCCACTCCACATATCAGTGCGATTGACCTCATCGACTACACCATCAATAGGTGCTACAAATCGGCAACCAGCTTTAGCCAAAATATCTGTGGCAGCGTAATCGTGATGCGCTCTTGCATAGTTCACTTCGCAGTTTGCTACCGGAAATGTGTAGATAGGTGCTGCTTGTGCACTTGGTATCGCAGTGAAAACAAGCGTAAGGATAATAAGTTTTCTCAACATATGCCTTAGCCTAACGAAACTACGATTAATTCTTGAGTGCGGCGCGGTCTAACTTGGCTGTGACAATCATGTGAGGAACTGTTAGAGCCCAGATTGTGACCAGCGTCAGCCATAAGAATGTGTCGCTGACATTGCTTTGTGAAAATCCAGCAAGGAGGGCAACAAAGATCAGAGTTCCCGCAAGTGCTGGAAGCCCAGGAATTACTGCATGAGTAAATGCGCCACGTGAATTACCACCTTCATATGAGGCGATAGAGCGAGGAAGCAGAGATGTCAGGCGTGCTGTGTGGCGCATGGCATGCCAGCATCCGAAGTAGACAGCAAATGCGACAAGTGGTGGTGCAACGGAGGCAAGGGCTGCAAGGAGTGCGAGGTCTAGAAGATCGCGATATCGCTTTCGAGTTATGAGCGCCATTGCTGAAAGAGTTGCGATGGCAGCAACTGCAATCTGAATCTCAGAGGTATAGCCATAGTGCCAATTGATTAACTCTGCATTGACTTTGGTCAGCGCCTCAGTGCTTCGACTATTAACTAGTGGAATCACCACAGGCAAAAGTCCTGCAGCTGGTGCATATGCCCACACAGGTAACTTCGAAGATGTATTGCCCTTGAGATGATTGAGTTCAGAGATAAATGCACTATCTCCAATACCAAAGTGAGTTGCACTCATAATGACCACTGCAATAAATCCCCACACATTCCATTGCAAGATTGCCCAAATTGCAGCAAGTGCAATAGCCACATAGATCACAACAAATAGCGCCATCTTCCATGGTGCAGATTTTGGAAGAGTCACAAGATGATCGAGGGCGCCATGCGGAATCCCTATTGCAAGTGCAACGACAGCCATCACAACCTGCCAATTCAGTGAATCAGCACCTAACCAGGAGGAGAATGCGATGGAGGCAGCGATTGCCATAGCGACGATAGCGCTAGAGAAGGTGCGCACTCTCGAAAATGTCTTTAACTTGGCCATCTCCATAAACGCCACAGTAGCAAGATTCGTGGAGATGTATGCAAAAATACGAAGATGAAACAGTGGTCATATATGGCGATGCTGATTTTCACCTTCTGCGGTTCTGCATGGCTTGAGATTTACCTCAAGACTGGTGTGCTGCGCCGAATCAAACGAGTCGCAATAAGCGTTCTTCCCATCAGCGTTCTCTTTCTTGCATGGGATGCCTATGCGATTGCGCAGGGTCATTGGTTCTTTGATCGTGAACAAATCTTGGGAATTTTCGGCCCCTTCGGTATTCCACTCGAGGAGTACCTGTTCTTCATGGTTATCCCTATGGCAGCTATCTTCACAATCGAAGGCGTGACCACGGTAAAGCCTCATTGGCGAAAGGATGAGTTCGGCGAATGATCTATTCAGATATTGCAATTACCGCTTTTTCCATAGCGGTTATGGTCGACCTCTTTATCTTTAAAACATCAATGCTCACACGCCCTGCCTTCTGGACATCGTATGCAATCATCTTGCCATTTCAATTCTTAACGAATTGGTGGCTCACCTCAAGAAATATCGTTATGTATAACCCCGATGCAATTATGGGGCTACGACTCTTCTCCGCCCCAGCCGAAGATGTTCTCTTCGGCTTCGCGCTCTTGTTAAGTGTGATGGGGTTGTGGGAAGTCTGGGGACGTAAGGGCTACCAGCGCCACTAAATGATTAGCCGTGCGCTGCAGCAACCGCGGCGTACATGATCTTTCCATCGTGCACATTTAACCCCGCAGCAAGCCCTGCATCATCATTCATCGCTTGCTCCCAGCCCTTATTGGCAAGTGCAAGTGAATACTTCAGCGTTGCATTGGAAAGTGCTGCAGTAGATGTTGCAGGAACTGCACCCGGCATATTTGCCACGCAGTAATAGAGTGAGTTGTGCACCTTAAATGTGGGCTCGGCATGTGTTGTTGCATGAGAGCCTTCAAAGCATCCACCTTGATCGATGGCAACATCGACGAGAACTGATCCTGGCTTCATCTTTGCAACCATCGCATCGGTGACAAGCTTTGGCGCAGCAGCACCTGGAATCAATACTCCACCGATAACGAGATCAGCTTGAGTGCAGTACTCCTCAATGGCAAAGGCTGAGGATGCAACGGTTTTCACTTGGCCGTGGAACATCTCATCTATTTCAACAAGACGCTTAAGGTTGATATCAAGCAGTGTGACATCTGCACGTAATCCAATAGCCATGGCAGCAGCTGACACACCAACACTTCCGCCGCCCAGAATAACTACCTTGCCAGGTGCAACTCCGGGAACTCCCCCGAGCAAGACTCCGCGCCCACCAGCTGGGCGCTGCAGCGCAGCTGCTCCAACTTGAATAGACATTCGACCTGCAACTTCTGACATCGGAGCAAGGAGTGGAAGGAAGCGATTTACTTCAACAGTTTCATAGGCGATTGCTGTGACACCAGATTTGATGAGTGCATCTGTGCATTCGCGGGATGCTGCAAGGTGAAGATAGGTAAAGAGAATCTGCCCCTTACGCATTCGGTGGTATTCCTCAGCAACAGGCTCTTTGACCTTAATGATCATCTCGGACTTCGCCCATACTTCATCGGCGGTATCAAGGATTGTTGCTCCAGCTTTTACATATTCACCATCTGTAATGGATGAGCCTAATCCTGCGCTCTTTTCAACAAAAACAGTGTGGCCTGCAATGACGAGAGAGTGAACTCCTGCCGGTGTAGTTGAAACTCTAAATTCATTGTTCTTAACTTCTTTTGGGATACCGACAAGCACAATTAACTCCTATAGTCGACGTTGACTGGACTTAAAGCATGCTACTCCTAAAGAGCTTGGATATGAAACAACAAACCACTCTCAGGCTTTAAGACCGGAAGTTGCAATCCAACGTGGGCAAGTTGATCACCGGTCAGATTGAGTGCTGGCCACCAACCTGGTGCTCGCTTTTGGATAAAGTCATCTGCGCTCAAATCCTCAACAACGGTGATGCGATAGGTAGTTTCCTTATCAAGTCCATCAAATGTAGTTAATAGTGGTCCAAAGTTATCGAGAGAAGTCAGCTGCATATAGGTAAAGATTGCTTCCTTTTTATCGAGTGCAACAGTGCCATAGAGCTGCGCGTTACCAACAATCTCATCGCTTCGAACAACTGTTCCTGAATGCAGTAAGTCACGGTGATTCTTATAGAAGGCGATGTATGCCTTGAGCGTTTGAGTCTCTTTCGCATCTGCCTCAGAGATATTCCATTCGATACCTGCATGGCCAAAGAGTGCATTCAGCGCGCGGAAAGAAATCGAATGCGTGCGATGCATCTGATGGCCCACTGTTGGTCCAACGTGAGTACCGAGGAACTCAGGTGGAATAACAAGTCCTGTCCAACGCTGAATCTGCTGGCGCTCTAGTGGATCATTTTGATCTGATGTCCAGAAACGATCTGCATGTTCAATCATTCCTAGGTCAATACGGCCGCCGCCTGATGAACAGGATTCAATCTCAAGGCCTGGATGACGCTTCTTAAGCTCATCAAACAGGCGATAGATAGCTTGCGTCTGTTTACGAACAACTGGGCGACCATCAGAAATCGGATCTGTTAAGTGACGGTTGTGATCCCACTTGATATAGGCAATGTTGTATTCGGAGAGAACGGCATCTACTTGATTCAGCACATGGTTATATGCGCCTTCCTTAGTCAGATCTAGTACTTGCTGCCAACGTCCTTCGATAGGCAAGCGACCTGGCTCTTGCAGAATCCAATCAGGGTGGGCGCGATAGAGATCTGAATCGCGGTTAACCATCTCTCCTTCAAACCAGAGACCAAATTCAATGCCCTTATCGTTGATGTATTTGATGATGGGGCCAAGTCCATTAGGCCATGCATCCTTTGAGACAACCCAATCACCAAGGCCGGCGCGATCATTGCGGCGAGAACCAAACCAGCCATCATCTAATACAACGCGCTCGACTCCAATGTCAGCAGCTTTATCAACCATCGTGCGGATGCCTTCTTCATTGTGATTGAAGTAGACCGCCTCCCACATATTGAGCGTTAATGGACGAGGGCGAACCTTTGTAATGTGATTACTACGGGAGCGAATCCATGAGTAGTGATTGTTGGTAACGCCATCAAGGCCACGATCGCTAAAGGTGGCAATCGCACGAGGTGCTACATAGCTCTCGCCCTTCTTCAAAATTACTTCACCCGGCAATAAGTATTCACCCGCACCAATTGATTTATGTCCATCAATCAAACGTTCAACGTGGTGGATGTTATTTCCAGACCATGCCATAGCAAGTGACCATGCTTCACCGTGACGGAATCCTGTTGCATGGTTCAGCGCTACCTGAGTGATTGTGTAATCGTGACCAGATCGACCTTCAAAACCTTCACGGGTTAGAAGTCCATAATCAATAGATCTGCGCTGAGGTTGACGCTCTTTCGTCCAGTGGCCATAGAAATCAAGAACTTCATTAGCTTGTTCAGCAAGTGGAAGCCAGTAGAGGAAATGATCAAGGAAGTAATCACCTTCGGCAGTATTGGTCACTTTTGCATCCATCAATAAAATATCTGAAGGAGTCAGGGTGTAGGTAATCTCAATTTCAAGTCCTGCAATTGCATCAGCAAAAACTGCAATCATTGATTGATCTTTCTGTACGGCACTCTTTACCGTAAAAGAATTTGAAGCGCCTACTCCACCGCGATGACCACGTAGTGCTGGGTGGCCAATCCATCCACGAGAATGTTCGCGAAGAATTAGATTGCTGGAAGAGACATCAAGGCCGCCATGAAATGCTGGTTTAGTCAGCGCAGAACGAATTGCATCCGCTGATTTCTCATTTATTGAACCTAGCTTCTTACCCCAATAAAGAACGGCAAGTGAATCCCCATCTTGCTCGAAGATGATTGAGGATCGCGCCTGGCTCAGATGAATCATGGCGTTATCCTAATGAGCCACCCCGTAAGATTGCTCAGGACGAGGCGGTAGCTCAGTTGGTTAGAGCCCCGAACTCATAATTCGGTCGTCGTCGGTTCGAGCCCGACCCGCCTCACTTCAAAAGTGTTCCGTTCATGGACCGATTACCTGTTATTCACCCTTTTGCGACATTCTTAGTCAGTGAAAGATTTAGCGGCAACATTTCAGGATCGTGAACTCACCTGGCTCGATTTCGATACCCGGGTCCTTGAGCTCACAGAAGACCCAACAATCCCCTTGCTGGAACGAGTCCGATTCCTTGCCATCTTCTCTTCGAATCTTGATGAATTCTTCATGGTCCGCGTGGCATCACTAAAAGCAAAAATTGAACGTGGAGTAACTGCTCCGAATAGTGCCGGATATACACCTAAAGAGTTGCTCAAGATTGTTTTACAGCGAACTCAGGAGTTAGTCGGAATTCAGGCAGAACGATTTAGAGATGTCATAGTTCCAGAATTGGCGCAACATGGAATTGAATTTCTCAAGATTAGCGAGCTATCACAAGATGAGCGCGATCATCTCAAAGATTATTACAATAAGCGCGTCTTCCCGGTTCTCACACCACTTGTCGTTGATCCGTCTCACCCCTTTCCATATATCTCTGGCTTATCGTTAAATATCGGAATCAATATCGAGTCAACAGATGACTTTGATATTAGCTTTGCTCGCGTAAAGGTTCCTTCAAATCTTCCTCGTTTCATTCGCACATCGGATAATTCAAAATTTAGGTTTGTGCTTCTTGATGAATTGATTGCAGAGCACCTATCGGAACTCTTTCCAGGCGTAACGCTAAAAGATCACTTCTTCTTCCGCGTAACTCGAAACCAAGATCTTGACCTTGATGAAGATGAAACTGATGACATCCTTCAAACAATGGAGAGGGAACTTACTCGCCGCCGCTTCGGACCTCCCGTGCGCCTTGAGGTGGATAAGGTGATCAATACCCAAGTTCTCAATGAACTTATGGATGAGCTAGAAATTGAACCTCAAGATGTCATTAAATATGACAGCCCTCTTGACCTTCGAAGCTTGAATCAGATTGCAGATCTTGACTTCCCAGATTTGAAATACAAGCCATTTCGAAGTGAGACAGCACCAGAACTTCGAGATGTGGATCCCGACTCCGCTGATTCTTACTTTGCGGCACTACGTAAGGGTGAAATCTTGCTTCACCACCCTTACCAATCATTTACAACTTCAGTTGTTAAGTTTCTTGAAAATGCCGCTCGCGACCCTCAAGTTCTTGCAATCAAACAAACTTTGTATCGCACATCAGGTGATTCACCCATAATCGAGGCGCTTATTGAGGCAGCAGAAGCAGGAAAGCAAGTACTTGCTGTCATTGAAATCCGAGCACGCTTTGATGAAATGGCAAACGTACGTTGGGCAAGAAAGCTTGAAGAAGTCGGTGTACACGTTGTTTATGGGTTGATGGGCCTAAAAACCCACGCAAAGTTATCTCTTGTAGTGCGTGAAGAAGGCGATGTACTTCGCCGCTACTGCCACGTTGGAACAGGTAACTACAACCCAAAGACAGCACGTTTCTATGACGACCTTGGGTTACTGAGTTCGGACCCAGTTCTTGGCGAAGATCTCTCGCGTCTATTTAATGAACTCTCAGGTCACTCAACAAAACATGATTATTCTCGTTTGCTTGTAGCACCTCATAGCTTGCGTAAAGGTTTGCTAATGCGCATCAAGCGTGAGACGAAGAATCACCTCGATGGCAAGCCATCTTGGATTCGCTTGAAACTGAACTCACTTCTAGATGAAGAAATTGTTGCTTCAATCTATGAGGCTGCCGATGCAGGCGTCAAAGTAGAAGTTATCGTCCGCGGTATTTGTTCACTCCAGCTCAATAACCAAGCACGACGCGAAAATATCAAGGTTCGCTCCATTCTCGGGCGATTCTTGGAGCACTCTCGCATCTACTACTTCCGCAATGACGGTGCTGAGGATTACTTCATCGGAAGCGCTGACATGATGCAAAGAAATTTGGATAGACGCGTTGAGTCACTTGTCAGAATTGATTCTGAAAAACACAAGGAACGCCTTAAGGGAATTTTGGATGATTCACTTTCTGATCAATATTCAACATGGAAGCTCACTGAGGATAACCAGTGGGTAAGAAATGTGACTGATACTGATGGAAATTACTTGGTCAATTTCCAAGATCACTTCATCGATAAGCACAACCGAGCATGATTAGAGCAGCTGGCGCCCTACTTTGGCGAGAAATAGATCCCCGAAATATTGAGATTGCTCTCATTCATCGCCCAAAGTATGACGATTGGACTTTGCCTAAGGGCAAGATAGAAGAGGGTGAGACAGCTCTTGAATGTGCGTATCGTGAACTGATTGAAGAGACTGGCATCAAGGCGAGGTTTACACGTCAACTGGGATCGGTTGACTATGAAGAGAGTGGTGAGAAAAAGCGAGTGCTTTTCTGGGCAGCTCAATGCCCACTTCATGCCAGCACATTTGTTTCCAATGAGGAAGTGGATCAACTCGAGTGGCTTACGCCGGAAGAAGCTTTGGCAAAAGCAACGTATGACTCAGATCGTCAGATGATTGCAAATTTCCAATCGGAGGAACCGCGTACCGATACTTTGATTATCCTTCGCCACACAAAAGCACTCGAGCGAGGTGACTGGGATGAAGTTGACTCAGAACGCACTCTTAATGAAGTTGGTTTTGATCAAGCACAATTGCTCATCAAACACTTAGAGCCTTTTGCTATCGATGAGGTCTACACCTCCAATTACACGCGGTGCGTTCAGACGGTGACTCCCCTTTCTCACTCTCGAGGGTTAACCATTACTCAGGTGCCGAGCTTGAATGAAGAGACATTTGAGAATGACCCACAGCGAGCGGTTGCATTTGCCAATGCTCTGAAGCAAGATGAGAAGAACATATTGATATGTAGTCATAATCCAGTAATTCCAACAATGCTACGTGGAATCCTTAATACAAAGCTTAAGAATAAGGATCTCATCAAACTTGAGCCAGGGGACGCGTGGATTGTTCACCGCGTGCAAGGCGAAATTGTTGGTTTGGATTACTTAAGCATTAAGAATTAGCGCTCGATCCAATCGAGTCTGTGTAGAACTATTCCCTCTCGTAGCGCCCATGGGCAGATACGAATCTCTTTCAATTCCAGAGTTTGCATGAGTTGTCTAGCCACCATCGCACCAGCAACTATCTGGGGCGCACGTTCTGCTGAAACAGATTGAAGCTCCATACGTCCATCAACGTTTAGTGCCTGCAACTTTGGAACCAACTCTTCAAGGGCGTTTAAAGTCAGGTGTGGCCCAAACTTCGGATAGTAATTCTGCGAGAGTTTAGCTAGCGTTCTAAATGTCTTACTTGTGCCGGCTGCATTATCTTTCTCAAAAGTAGACAAAGATGCAGCAAGTGGATCAATTTTCACTTCCAGGTATTCTTCTAGCGCCTTCAAAGATTTAGAGGTAAATGGGTCACCTTTTAGGAATGTGCGAGTAAGTCGTCCAGCACCGAGTTGCATCGAAGTCTTAAAAACGGGATCTTCCTCAGCACCGCGTGCTATTTCTAGAGATCCACCACCAATATCGAGCACAAGGAGATCTCCAGATGACCAGCCCAACCATCGACGCGCTGCAAGGAATGTAAAGCGGGCTTCCTCTTCACCGCTTAAAACTTGCAAATCGATATTGCAGGTCTTATTCACATGCGCAATAACTTCATCCGAGTTATTTGCTTCACGGATTGCCGATGTTGCAAAGGCTAATAGCTCATCAATTTCTAAATGCTCAGCACTCTTGATATTTGCTGCAATCGCATCTGTGATTCGATCAACACCAATTTCTGTAATCGAACCTGCCTCATCAAGATATTCCGTCAGACGAATAATTGATTTATGAGATGAATTAGGGATTGGTGGTCCACCCAAGTAGCCATCAATAACCTGTAGATGAATGGTATTGGAACCAACATCAAGCACACCTAAACGCATTTTCGAAGTGTAACGAGATTAAGCAGTGACGCCCATCAAATGCTCCATAGCGAGTTGGTCGAGGATTTCATATCCATAACCACGCTTTCCAGCAGCATCTGCATCAAATGAATCCTTTGCAAGATCCTTCCAGGTCTCACCCTTTGCAAGAGTTGGCTCTGAAAGACCTGGAATATTAGATTCCTTCATCGCTGCGATGACTCGTGGATCCTTGCGGAATGCAGCTGCGCGCTCCTTAAGGACCAAGTACATACGCATATTCGATGTTGCAGATGCCCAGACACCTGAATCACCATCGGTGCGCACAGGCTTGTAATCAAAGTGTTTAGGCCCCGAATATCCGTATCTCTCAAGAAGATCGACGAGGAAGAAGGCGCTCTTCACATCGCCATGGCCGAAGACAAAGTCTTGGTCATACTTTGGTCCGCGCTGACCGTTGAGGTCGATATGAAATAACTTCTTCTGCCAGAGCGCTTGTGCAATTCCGTGAACAAAGTTCAGGTTAGCCATCTGCTCGTGGCCAACTTCAGGATTAAGTCCCACCATCTCTGGATGATCGAGCATCTCAATAAAGCCAAGAGCGTGGCCAATAGTTGGAAGGAAGATATCTCCACGTGGCTCATTGGGCTTAGGTTCGATTGCAAACTTGATGTCATAACCCTTATCAATCACATATTGACCAAGGATGTTAAAGCCTTCTGCATAACGCTCAAGGGCAACGTAGGCATCCTTTGAGCTTTCAGATTCAGCGCCTTCACGTCCACCCCAGCAAACATAAATCTTTGCGCCCAAATCAACAGCCAAATCAATATTGCGCATCGCCTTGCGAATGGCAAAGCGGCGAATATCGCGATCGTTACTGGTCAGCGCTCCATCTTTAAAGACGGGATGGCTAAAGAGGTTTGTTGTGGCCATCGGAACTTTCATTCCAGTCTCAGCCAGTGCCTTCTTAAAGCGATCGATATGTCCTTGGCGAGTTGAATCATCAGAACCAAATGGGAACAAGTCATCATCATGGAATGTCACACCGTATGCACCACGGGCTGCGAGTTCATTGACTGTGCGCACTGGGTCTAACGCTTCACGGGTTGGATCTCCGAATGGATCGCGTGCTTGCCAACCGACAGTCCAGAGTCCGAATGTGAATTTATCTGCAGGTGTGGGTGTGTACGTCATGGGCGCGACTCTACTTGAGCGCGGTGAAGAATGAAAGGTTTAGTGCTTTGCGAATTCGCCGGTAACAAGGAAGTAGACACGACGCGAGACAGAGACCGCATGGTCTGCAAAACGCTCGTAGTAGCGACCTAGCAGAGTCATATCCACAGCAGCGGCAACGCCCTTATCCCATGACCCTGAAGTCAATTTTCCGATTAGTTCGCGATGCAATGTGTCGATGACGTCATCATCTTGTTCAAGTTCCAGAGCCATATTTGTGTTGCGAGTTTCAATAACTGTTCCCACTTTTTCAGCAATCTTTGTTGTGGCATCACCCATGTGACGCACGATGTCATGAAGATCTTGAGGGACAGCGACCTCTGGATGGCGAAGACGTGCAATCTTGGCGATGTGGTGCGAAAGATCGCCCATTCGCTCAAGGTCAGCGCTCATACGAAGAGCTGTGATGAGTGCACGAAGATCAGATGCAACAGGTTGCTGACGCGCAATGATGTCAATGATGCGACTATCTAGTTCATGTTGAAAATCATCAATTTTTTCATCTGTAGAGATAACTTCTTCTGCGACTCGAAGCTCGGCACCTAGTAGCGCCTCCGTTGCCTTCTTCATGGATTCGGCGACCATCTTTGAGAGGTCAACAAGTGACTGAGAGACGCCATCTAACTCATCTTGGAAGACTGAACGAATAAGTGCCATGGGGCAAAACTAGGGGGGTTCGGTGAATAATGAAAGTCATAGGAATGAACGGACGGTAAACAGGCCTTTTCAGCCATTACTCTTACGGCATGTGGCTTCGGAGATCTGAGGAAACGACCCGCATCGAAGACCCTGCAATTCTCTTTGAAGTCCTTGAACAGCTAGATCAAGATGCACTTCTTCTAGCCCCGGGTGATGTTCCACTCTTTGCAACATCTGGATTAGATACCCTCAATGTAATGAAAGATGGGCGATTACTTAGCCCTGAGCTCCTTGCAATCATTCGCGTTGTCCGCAGAACTGGTTTTACCCAAAGTGGAAAAATCGAAGTTCCTCGCGGTCCCATCGGTGAAGGCTTACGTGAATTAACTGTCAAGGTAATTTCACTTAAGAAAGAGTTGCAAATTCTTGTCCTACTCAGTGATGAGAGTGAAGCAGAGCGCGTCCATGAAGTCCGTCGCGATTTCGTTGCAAATATTTCGCATGAACTTAAAACCCCAATCGGTGCACTGTCACTGTTAAGTGAGGCAGTCCTCTCTGCCAAGCATGAGCCTGATGCTGTTGAGAAATTTGCCTCACGCATGCAGCAAGAAGCAAAGCGATTGACTGACCTTGTCCAAGAAATCATTAATCTTTCTCGCTTACAAGATTCGGATCCACTTCAAGTGGCAGAACCACTTGTTCTCGGTGATCTGATTGCAGAAGCAGTCGATCAATGCCAGACAACATCAGAGGCACGAAATATTGGCTTGGCAGTATCTGAGCAAGTTCAAGTAACCGTATTTGGTGACAGGGATCAACTTCTTATGGCCATTCACAACCTTATTGAGAATGCCATCAACTACTCCCCTGAAAATACAAAGGTTTCCATCTCGACAAGTCTTGAAGATGAAATCGTGACAATCTCTGTGGCCGATCAAGGAATTGGTATCCCTGAGTCTGATCTCGAGCGAATCTTTGAGCGCTTTTATCGAGTAGACCCTGCCCGCTCACGCGAAACAGGTGGAACAGGACTGGGACTTTCCATCGTTAAACATGTCGCTGCTAAACACGGCGGCGAGATCAAAGTATGGAGCTCACAGAACGTTGGATCGACCTTTGCACTTCGCCTGCCCGTATATAACAACGCAAATGGAGAAACTCGAGAATGACAAGAATTCTAATTATCGAAGATGAAATCTCCTTCTCTGAGGCGCTGAGCTTCCTTCTCGAAAAAGAAGGCTTCCAGACTGAAGTTGCCGAGACAGGCAAGGCAGGTATCGCCTCCTTTAATAAGAGCACATTCGACTTAGTTCTCCTTGATCTCATGATTCCTGAGATTTCAGGTATCGATGTCTGCAGAACTATTCGCACAACCTCACAAGTTCCCATCATCATGCTCACTGCAAAAGACTCTGAGGTGGATAAGGTTGTTGGATTAGAACTTGGCGCAGATGACTATGTAACAAAGCCATATTCTGCTCGCGAACTTGTAGCCCGCATCAAAGCTGTATTGCGACGTGGAACTCCTGAAGAGTCATCTGGATCAGAATCAAGTGGAATCCACACAGCAGCTGGTATCCGCATGGATATCGAACGCCATCAAGTAACTGTCAATGGCAATTTGATTCCTCTGCCATTAAAAGAGTTTGAACTACTTGAATTCCTACTTCGTAATGAAGGACGTGTTCTTACTCGCGGACAACTCATCGATCGGGTGTGGGGCGGCGATTACTACGGTGATACAAAGACTCTCGATGTTCACATCAAGCGTTTGCGCTCAAAGATTGAGGTAGACCCAGCTAATCCTGTTCTCATTCAAACAATCCGTGGATTAGGCTATAAATTCGAGGCATAGCTTCACTCTAGGGATATCCCTTCTCGTATAAACCATTAAACGGGAACTACCCTTATCTATGGTTAAAACTCTCGCGAATCCAGCGCGAGTCTTGCTCATCAACGATGATGCATTCGAACTCGCCACAATGTCTGCATCCCTTCGATTGCACAGCACCAATATTGTCGGAGAAGCCTCCAATATCTTCGTAGCCGAGAATCTCTTTCACTCTCTTCAACCAGAAATTGTCATGATTGACCTGCAATTCTCAGGTGAAGAAGCAGTTGGATTACTGCAACGCTTTAGAAAAGTGGATCCTGAGCTTGGAATCGTCATCATTACATCTTGCCCAGACTTAAGACTCTTTGGACTCCTTGAAAAGAACATCCCGCTTGGGAGCAAAATTATTCTCAAGCGCTCCGTCTCAGATCTATCTATCATTACTTTCGCGCTGACAGAGAGTATGGAGTCCGCCAGTGATGGTTCCGGCATGAAATGGATCAGTATCCACGCTGATATTCATGAGAATTCATTCATCAGTATTTTGAGTGACCTTACTGATATTCAAATTGAGACGTTGCGCCTTGTTGCACAAGGCCTGAGTAACTCTGAGATAGCCCGCGTCCGTTTTGTTTCAGAAAAGTCTGTGGAACAAATAGTTGCGCGCATCGCACAACACCTTGCAATATCTCCAGATCGTAGTCGTAATCTTCGTGTGATTTTGGCTGGCGAATACTTCAAGTGGCTCGGCGCACCTAGACATTAACTCCCGTGGGGTAAAGTCGCGGCATGCCCGCAGAACTTACCCTTGCTGACCTACGTCAGCGCTGGAATGAAGTTCTCGATCTTGTTGAAAGTCGTGACCGAGTTGTGTGGATTGCATACTTTGATGCTCGTCTAGACTCATTTGAAAATGGACGCTTAGCTCTCGATTTCAGAGATAGCAACAAACTTGCCACGGGCCATGATTATCAAGAGGCACGATTGCGTCATCGCTCACTTCTGCAAAGTGCAATTTTTGATGTATTCGGCCAAACAATTGTGGTGGTCGAAAAGTGAAGAAGCTACTTGTACTTCTCTCCTCCATAGTTTTTCTCTCTCTATCTATTCAATCAATTTCACCTGCAGGCGCCACTGACCTCAACCTGATTGGTCCCGGTGCACGAATCCATGGGGCAGATATCAGTCGCTGGCAACATCCCGATGGCAAACCCATTAATTTTCAGAAGATGCATGATGCAGGTCTGTCATTTGTCATGATCAAGGCATCAGATACTCGAGATGATGCAGATCTTCTCGCAGCAAAGTATCTCAAGATGGATCGCACAGGAGCACAAGAGGCTGGTATCTACACCGGTTTCTATCACTATGCACTCCTTCCTGATGTGACATCACCATCTGCAATAGCGCGTGATGCTCGTATCCAAGGCCAGAAAGTTGTGTGGAGAATCGCATCCCTTGGTGGATATAACGAGATGGATTTACCTATCGCCCTCGACCTTGAAAATAACTGCGTGAGAGTGAGTTTAACGAGAGTCTGCAAAAAATATGCGACACGTAGTGCTGCAACGCTCTGGGCAAAGACATTTCTGAAGACCGTCAAAGAGAAGACAGGTCGCACACCATTTATCTACTCTTCCCCTCACTTCCTTGAAAACTCACTCGTTCGAGATAAAGAGCTGAGCACTTATCCTCTTTGGATTGCGCAGTATGCAATCGATCCAGCCAAGGAAGGCGCCAAGCCCAATGTGAAGGCTGCGGGCTGTTTTGTTCACTCATGGACAACAGCGCAATGCTCTGCCAATTGGACTGTATGGCAATACACATCATGTGGAATTGCACCTAAGTACGGCGTGCCTGGAAATCGATTAGATCTCAATGTTTTTGCCGGCACTCCAGAGAAATTCCAAAGTTTGCTCACGGGTACATGGCTGCCTGATCCTGCAGATTTTATGCCTCAGGGTGAGACCACCACGATGGCGATTACATCTGTATTTGCCTCCACCACAAATAAGAATGCAGTGATTTCCGTTGAGGTTAAGCGACCAGATAACTCACCTGTTGTTACAGGCTCGGTGAAGTACTACTTCAACTCAACCAATCAAGTAGTTCCAAAGGTCACACAAACGATCGCTCGAGAGACAAGTGGTTCATGGAAACTATCTATTGCAGGACTCCCTGCGGGAACGTGGACCGGTAACGTTGGATTTAAGGATGCATCAGGTACTCACGCTGAGATTAAGCAGCCACTAGTTCTCACAATCGAACAGGGACCAACTCCCCCACCAACACCGACTAAAAAGCCTTCAGCAAAACCTGCAACCGATAGCTGCAGGAATCAGATTAAGAATTAATCAGCTCAACGAGAGCTTCTTCTTCTTTCTCTATCACAGCAAGGAAGTCGCTAACTGAAGCGTTACGTTCTTTCGCGCCCCATCCAAGTGCATCACCAATAATCTTTGCCACCTCTTTCGCTGCATCTGCGCCACCATCGAAGGCTTCAAATGAGATGCGCGTGCGACGAAGGAGAACATCTTCAACTGAGAGCGCACCTTCATGGGTGACAGCATGAAGAATCTCTGCCTTGAGATAAGGAAGTTCAGGAATGATGCGTTCAGAAAGAGATGAATCTTGCGCAATAAGTTCAAGAATCTCTTCAATCAGTGAGCCGTAGCGATCAAGAAGGTGGGTCACAGTTGCCTCAGAGATTGCATTCTCTTCTGCAATCTTGGCAACCTGTTGCTTAAGTGCAAAGTAGCCATCTGCGCCAATAAGAGGAAGTTTCTCAGTGACTGAATCATTGACTAGTCGACGAAGATCAAGCACGGCAAGATCAACGGCATCTTTAGCCATCACGCGATAGGTGGTGTATTTACCACCAGCAATACTGACAAAGCCAGGTGCTGGTCGATCGACTGTATGTTCACGGGAAAGTTTTGTTGTTGCAGAGCCAGTCTTATTCGCAACCAATGGGCGAAGACCTGCAAATACTCCGATGATGTCTTCAGCGTTCAGTTGCGGATCGAGCACTCGGTTTGCCTGATCAAGGATGTATTGCACATCTTCTTGTGTGGCAAGCGGCTTAGAGCGATCTCCTTCATAGGGAGTATCTGTGGTTCCAACAATCCACTTATCTGCCCAAGGGATAAGAAAGAGCACAGAGACTGGGGTCTTCAGAATAATTCCATCTTTGGAGTGGATGGCATCTCCTGGAACAACGATATGAACACCCTTAGACATTGCTACTGAATAACCAGGTGTGAGACCAAACTTCTCGTGGAGTTCATCGCTCCACACACCAGCACACATGATTGTTGCCTTTGCAGAGATGGTGAATTTCTTATTAGTTGCAGTATCGATTGCAACAACGCCTATTACTTTCTTGCCAGAGCGAGTCAGGTCATCAACGCGCACACCTGTTGCCATGACTGCGCCGTGCCGAGCTGCCGTTCGAGCAATCATCATCGTGTGGCGAGCATCGTCTACCTGTGCATCGAAGTAACGAATAGCACCAGTAATAATGTCTTGTCTCAGTGATGGTGAGATATTTGCAATTGTCTTACCCGTTAAATGCTTGTGAGAAGGAAGTGCGCGCTTAAATCCACGAAGTGCGTCATAGAGAGCAAGTCCTGCACCTACATATGTGCGCTCTTTTACTTTTTCCGTCAATGGATAGAGAAAACTGACCGGCTTTACTAAGTGCGGACATTGTGTTGAAACCATGAGTTCGCGCTCATGCAGAGCCTCGCGTACTAATTTGAAATCATATTGCTCAAGGTATCGAAGGCCACCGTGAATAAGTTTGCTGGATCGACTTGAAGTTCCGGCTGCATAATCATGGGCTTCAACGAGGGCGACCTTTAATCCACGAGAAACAGCATCAAGGGCTGCACCTACTCCGTTGACTCCGCCACCGATAATGAGGATGTCGAACTCTTCACTGGCCAGAGAGGTAAGAGCCTTCTGGCGTTGCAGTGGATTGAGCTGTGAAGTAAACATCTTTTGGAGGGCTACCAATTCCTGTGTGCTTGAGTAGTTTTCACGGTCTTTAGTAGTCTTAACTATATGGCATACATCGCAAGTTTGGACCAGGGAACCAGTAGCACCCGTTTCATGATTTTCGATGGTGATGGAAAAGTTGTTGGCCAGCATCAATTAGAACACCGCCAAATACTTCCGCACGCAGGGTGGGTTGAACATGATGCCGCTGAAATTTGGGATCGAACCAAGGAAGTTATTGCGGGCGCTCTGAAGCAAGCAGATATTTTGGGCTCAGATCTAGCTGCTATTGGAATCACTAATCAGCGTGAAACAACTGTTGCATGGGATGTCACCTCAGGTCGCCCACTTCATAACGCCATCGTCTGGCAGGACACCCGTACTGCTGAATATTTATCTACCTTCTCCCCCGAAATTTCGAAGGCAATCACCCATAAATCAGGGCTACCGATTGCACCTTACTTTGCCGGTAGCAAAATGCATTGGCTTATTGAAAATTCTGCAGAGGTCAAGAGCGCAATTGCATCTGGCACAGCACGTTTTGGAACTGTGGATTCATGGCTTCTCTGGAACTTATCTGGCGGGGTGCAAGGTGGTGTGCACTTCACCGATGTGACCAATGCAAGCCGCACCTTGCTAATGAACCTTGAAACTCTGCAATGGGATGATGAACTACTTGGTTACTTCGATATCCCTCGCGCCGTTCTACCGGAAATCAAATCTTCATCAGAGATTTATGCGATGACTAATCCCCATGGACCTCTCGGCTCAGCAGTTCCTATTGCAGGAATTCTTGGGGACCAACATGCAGCAATGGTTGGCCAGGTCTGCTTTGAACGCGGTGAATCCAAGACCACATATGGAACGGGTAATTTCGCACTTCTCAATACTGGAACAGAGATAGTCCGCTCGAAGAATGGTCTTCTCTCGACCGTCTGTTACAAATTCGGTGATCAACCTGCGATGTATGCGCTGGAAGGTTCAGTTGCTGTTACCGGCTCTGCTATTCAATGGCTGCGCGATCAACTAGGAATCATTTCAAACGCTGCCGAGACTGAAGCACTTGCTTCATCAGTTACTGACACAGCAGGTGTTTATTTTGTTCCTGCATTCTCCGGGCTCTTTGCACCATATTGGCGTACAGATGCACGTGGTGTCATTGTCGGTCTCACGCGTGCTGCCACCAAAGCACATCTTGCGCGGGCTGCCCTTGAAGCAATCTGCTACCAAACACGCGATGTGATGGATGCGATGGTTGCAGATAGCGGTGTTCCCATGACTGAGATGCGCGTTGATGGTGGCATCACTGCTAACTCTCTCTGTATGCAGATGCAGGCAGACATCATGGGAATCGATATCACTCGTCCCTTGATTACTGAGACCACCGCACTAGGTGCTGCATATGCTGCAGGGCTAGCAGTTGGATTCTGGAAGAACACAGATGAATTGAAGAAGCAGTGGAAACAATCTCGTCGCTGGAGCGCAACAACAAGCGCTGAAGATCGTGCAACTGGTTACGCCGGATGGAAGAAAGCGATTGAACGCACGCTTAACTGGGCTTAACGAAAAATAGCTACTCGCACGGTAGAGTAGGCACATCATGGATGAGATAGTCGAACTTTCCGCTGGCGTTGTGCGCACAAGCCGCACCATGAACGATGGCCGAACCATTCGCTATTACGACACTGCAGGACAAACTCGCACCGTTGCCGATCAACGTCCGCAAGAAGAACAACCTGGAATCGGTGAACTTCGCCTTGATCCACTGGTCAATGAATGGGTTGCTATGGCAGCTCATCGCCAAGGACGCATCTTCTTACCGCCGAAAGAGCTCTGCCCACTGTGCCCAACAACGGGAGATCTCCTTACTGAAATTCCTGAAAATGATTTTGAAGTAGTTGTCTTTGATAACCGCTCCCCTTCACTTCGCCCACCTGATGGAGATTTTGCACTTCCCGATATGGTCGGCTCAGATACTGATGAAGGCGCAGCTGCTGGTAAATGTGAAGTCATCTGCTTTACTGCAGATCACGGTGGCGCATTTAAATCACTTTCCCCACAACGTGTGCGCACACTTCTTGAAGCATGGCGCGATCGCACAGCAGAACTCTCACAACTTCCTTTCATTTCTCACATCGCACCTTTTGAAAACCGTGGCGAAGAGATTGGTGTGACCCTTGCTCACCCACATGGCCAGATCTACGCCTATTCATACCTACCACCCCGTGTGACAAAGATGCTTGATGTGGCACGTGCACACCACACAAAGACAGGACGCGTCTTATTCGATGATGTCCTTGCTCGCGAACTCCGTGATGGCGTGCGCATCATCGCTCGCAATGAACATTGGGTTGCCTACACGCCTTATGCATCACGCTATCCATTTGAAATTCATGTTGTTCCATTGCAGCCGGTTGCAGATCTGACCGACCTAGCACCTGCTGCCTGTGATTCATTCCCATCGATTGCAATCGAAGTGATGCAACGCCTTGATGGAGTATTTGGCATCGATATGGCTTATATCGCTGCATGGCATCAAGCACCTGTGCGCGAAGGCCGTGACCTTCTTCGTCTGCACTGGCAGATTACGAGCGTGCGCCGCGCTCCAGGAAAACTTAAATATCTCGCTGGTTCAGAGTCTGCAATGGGCGCATTCATCATGGATATGAAGCCTGAGCAATCTGCGCAACAGTTAAAAGATGTAAAGCTCTAAGCAATGGCATCAATTGCACGTAGCTTTGAAGAGCTCTATGGTCGTAAACCAGAAGTATTCGCAGAAGCTCCAGGTCGCGTCAACCTCATTGGTGAACATATTGATTACAGCGAAGGTTTCGTACTGCCCTTCGCCATCGCAGATCGTGCCTATGCAGCTATTGCAGCTCGCCCAGATGGATTAGTGCGTATCGCATCGCATCAACGTAAAGAGAAGATTTTCTCTATCGATATCAGTGATGTGAAGCCGGGCAGCAAAGGTGACTGGGAGAAATATGTTCTCGGAGTTCTCTGGAGCCTAGGAATTACAACAGGCGTAGATATCTTGGTCGATGGAAGCGTTCCATCAGGTGCTGGACTATCTTCATCTGCAGCGCTGGAATGTTCTGTAGCGGTGGGGCTGAACGCGCTCTTCTCGCTTGAGATGAGTAAGCAAGATTTAGCGCGGGCCACACAGAAGGCAGAAAATGATTACGTGGGAATGCCCTGCGGCATCATGGATCAATCTGTCTCACTCATGGGCCAAGCAGGTAGCGCGCTCTTACTTGATTGCCGCGACCTCACGACAGAGAGCATTCCTTTTGATGTCGCATCTGCTGGTTTAGAACTTCTCATTATTGATACGCAAGCCCACCATGCACTCGTCGATGGAGGATACGCAGAGCGACGCGCTGCCTGTGAATCTGTTGCTAGTAAATTAGGTATTCCATCAATGCGCCATCTCACCCTTAAAGTCCTAGAGGCTCACCGTGAGAAGTTAACTGCCACTGAATTCATCCGAGCTCGCCATGCCGTGACTGAAATTGCTCGCGTCCTTGAGGCGGTCACAGCACTTCGTGCCTCTGATTTTGCAACGCTTGGACAACTGATTAACGCATCTCACGCATCACTGCGTGATGATTACGCAGTTTCATGTCCTGAGCTTGATGTTGCAGTGGATGCATCCCTTGCAGCAGGTGCGATGGGCTCACGTATGGTCGGTGGCGGCTTTGGTGGAAGTGCAATCGCACTGATTAAAGCAAGTGATGTTCAGAAGACTAAAGATGCAGTTCTAGCAGCATTTGAAGCTAAGGGATATAAGAAGCCACGCTTTTTTACATCACTACCGAGTGCTGGAGCTAGTGCAAGCCTTATCAACTAGCTTTAGTTGGTTGCTGGCTCAATCGAGAGAACTTCAACGCCGCCGATGGAGTTAAGTATTTCTACCAAATCTGTTGGATCTGTTCCAGGAACAGCGACGGTAATCTCGTCATAACCTGTTCCAGCTTCACTTTTAAGTACCTGAACGCCACGAATATCAGCACCTGCGCTACCGATTGCAGATGCGAGCATGCCCAGTGATCCAGGGCGATCAGGAAGAGAAACCTGCAAAGTAAAGAGAGCCATGGAAGAAAGATACCCGCTACCTATGAACTTTAGGTAACGGGTATATCTCTTAAGGAAGATTTAGATCGATGGTGCTGAGCCTAAAGTCACTTTAAATGTCTTACTTCCACCTGTCGGTAGGTCTGCCACAATCGTGACAACCGCACCTGGTTTATAGGAACGGATGCGAACGATTGCTGTATCTGTATCAACAATCTTAAATCCATCGATGCTTCGAATAATTGCTCCCACTGGAATGCCAGCTTTCTCTGCACCTTCATTGGCGCTCAGACGAGAAATCTTTGCCCCACCTGCTGTGTATGTGGGATCAAAGTAGACGCCAAGAACTGGTCGCGTTGATTTTCCGGTTGCAATAATTTCATCAATGACGCGCTTTGCCTCATTGATAGGAATGGAAAAGCCAAGTCCAATAGATCCACTTGCAGATCCGCTGGAAAGAGTTGCAATAGCTGAGTTCACTCCAATGATGCGACCTTGAGAATCAATGAGGGCGCCACCTGAGTTACCAGGATTAATTGCAGCATCGGTCTGAATTGCATTGACATATGACTGCGCATCACCGGTTCCCGTTGAAACAGGGCGATTAAGCGCAGAGATAATTCCGCTTGTGACAGTACTTGCAAGGCCAAGAGGTGAACCGATTGCAAGAACAGGATCTCCAACGCTGACCTTGCTTGAGTCCCCAAGTGTGACAGCTGGCAAGTTACCCATCTGAATTTGAAGAACTGCAATGTCATAACCGGGATCTTGCCCAACAATCTTTGCTGTGTATTGATCACCATTAGAGAGTTCAACCTTGATTGTTGCCGCAGCACCTGAAGTGTTCACAACGTGGTTGTTGGTGATGATGTAGCTCGATGTTGAGTTGCTCTTATAGATAGAGCCTGACCCTGTTCCACTACCACTTGAGGCAGTCACAGAGATTGAAACAACGGATGGAGTCACAAGAGATGAAATGGCTTTGGTGTTCATTCCATTGCCACCTATTTCAACCAGTGTGCGACTTGATGCGCAGGTGCCTGTCGTTGAAAGAAAGAGAGCTTGGGTGCGATTGTCGGCACATGCTTTAAGAGTGCCTGTTGTTGGGGTTATTGCAGCAGTTGCAATAGATCCTGCAAGGGCTGCGCCTACGATAAATGCCGCAACTACTCTGACGTTTAACTTGATTTTTCTCATACCCGTAATCCTGCCTCTACTTCCTGAGAGTTCCCTGTAATGTAAATGTGTAGACCTTTAGGCTTCAACAATCCATGCACCCTTGACTGCAACTTTGACCCTTGCAAGCGGGGTCTCGGCAGGTCCACTCACAGGGCTAGCACTCTTGAGTGGATCAAATTCGGCGGCGTGGCACGGACACTGCAATCGCTTTGAAGATGCGTTATACGAAACTGTGCAGCCTTGGTGGGTGCAGATTGCAGAGTAGGCAAAGACACCAGCTTTGGTGCGAAAGAGAATCGCTGGAACACCTTGTGACGAATGGATGAAGTTATAAGTCTTTCCAACTTTCATATCTGCCAACTTGATAATCTGCTTTCCAGTTGCCTTCGCTGTTGATTTTGCAGAATTTGATGCAGCAGTTGCCACGGGAAATGCCCGACCTGCGAAGGATGCAAGCACAGCAAGTGATGCGACAACACCGGTGCGAATAGCGCCACGGCGCTCGATATTAAAAGATGGCATGCGACGATTTCCAATCAGTAGTAATAAGTAGGCCAGCCACAATATTGCGTAGGCGCTATCACCGGCTAAGAAGTATGGAGTTGTGTTGAAAGAACTGGAGAGCCAGAGCCCTGTTGCCATGGCAAAGCCACCGAAAGCAGCGCTGTTGGGTGCAACAGATAAGAGTGTTGCAAATCCAATTGCGAACTCTGCAAACATAACGAAGGCGCCAACAAGGGCTGCGCGTTCAATCGTGTAGTCAAGCAAGAAACCAATAGGTGAATTTTGTGCGAAGGCAGCCAGTTGCGTTCCGATATAGGTAGGTGAACCTTGCGTAAGAAATCCGGGATCACTTGCCTTATGCCAGCCCGCGTAGATCCATGTGAGCCCAAGAAAGAGACGCATGATGCGAAGGGCGTTGGATTGTGAGCGCCATGAAGAGAGCGCGCCACGGGAGATGCTGCGGAGCGAATTCATAAAGTTAGGGTAAAGCACCCCCGCCTAAATGGCTCCCTGACTTGGATTCGAACCAAGAACCTGTCGATTAACAGTCGACTGCTCTGCCGTTGAGCTATCAGGGAATGTAACGGGCGCAACTCTACCGCAGGCTCTAACCCCTGCCAAAATTAGGGAGAAATACGCGACGTTAGAGCGAACCAATCGATAGCTCATGAAGCCCACGTTTCTGGGTTTCAAGGGCTACCAAATCAGCAAATGCACCGTTGTATTGCTCTTGGTTTTCAACGGGATTTAAGCGCTGCAAACTCGATTTGAGATCTGCAATCTTGCGACTGACAAGTACTTCGCGAAGACGAGCGACAATACTTGCAACATATTTATCAGAGACTGCACCATCTGTGCGCACGGGTTCAACAGAGAGCTCTGTAAAGAGCTGACGCATTCTCTCATCGCTCACATTTTCAAGAAGAACAGGTTCTGTTCCAAATGAATCAATGATGCGGCGAAGTTCACGATAAGCAGGATGAGTAAATGCATCCTCTTCAATAGTCTTCCAATCAAGGACAAGTCCAGGCATCTGCAGCTTTGCCTTCAATACTTCGCGCTCAAGCATCAAAGTAGGTTCATTGGGATTGGGACGCCATGCAGTATCTGAAGTCGGCACTTCAACAGGTGCCGCACTTGTGGTGACTTTCTTCAGCGCAGTGTTGACAGCTGCATTCACCACTTCAGTCTCTGTTCCAAGCCAGCCCGATAAAGATTTAATGTATTCGGGACGTAGTGATTTATCGCGGATGGCGGCAACTAAGGGAGCCGCGGTATTGAGAGCATTCACGCGACCTTCTGCAGTTGTCAGGTCATGTTTTTTAAGCTCTGTGCGAATAGCAAATTCAAAGAGTGGAACTCGCTTTGCAATGAGATCACGCAGAGCAAGATCTCCCTTATGTTGACGCAGATCGCACGGATCTAGGCCATCTGGTTCAACGGCTACAAATGTCTGCGTGACAAACTTCTGATCATCGCCAAAGGCTTTCATCGCAGCTTTCTGTCCTGCAGCATCGCCATCGAATGTGAAAATCACTTCACCGCGGAAAGTATCGGCATCCATGAGTAAGCGACGAATAATGCGGATGTGATCATCTCCAAATGCTGTGCCACATGTGGCAACTGCTGTTGTAATGCCGGCTATATGACATGCCATCACATCGGTATAGCCCTCAACGACTACTACCTGGCGATTTTTAGCAATATCTTTCTTTGCCATATCAAGGCCATAAAGCACTTGTGACTTCTTATAGATAGGTGTCTCAGAGGTATTGAGATACTTAGGTCCTTGATCTTCTTCATCGCTAGCTAACTTACGAGCACCGAAACCAACGATGTCTCCTGAAATATCTTTAATCGGCCACATGATGCGATTGCGGAACTTATCAATGGGGCCACGTTCACCCATCTTTGATAGCCCTGCCTCTTCTAACTCTTCAATCGTAAATCCTGCTGCGCGCAGATGTTTTGTGAGTCCATCCCACCCATTAGGTGCATAGCCAACGCCAAATGAATCACACGCAGCCTTATCAAATCCTCGTTTGGTCAGAAGATCACGAGCATGGGATGCATCAGGAGATGAGTTCAGTAACTCCTGATAAAACTTTGCAGCTGCAACATGTGCAGCATAGAGACGTGAGCGCTGTGATGTGGGTTGTGCTGGCCCACCTTCTTCATAGCGAAGCGTGTAACCAATTTGGGATGCTAGGCGTTCAATGGTTTCAGTAAAGGAAAGGTGATCTGTCTTCATCATAAAGTCGATGACATCACCGCCCACACCGCAACCAAAGCAGTGGTAGTAATTCTTTGATGGTGTCACATGAAATGAAGGTGACTTCTCATCATGGAAAGGACACAGTCCCTTCTTCTGTCCCCCACCAGCATTCTTGAGAGCAACACCAGCTGCAGTGACTACCTCATCGATATGTGCATGTTCGCGCACATAAACAATGTCATCTGCCCTAATGCGACCGCTCATGTTCCTACCTTACCGACGTGCCGAAAGGTGTGCATGGAGTGCATATGCACCAGGGTCGGTCAGGCTGGCAATCTGGTCGACTACTACGCGTAGCCGCTCTGAGTCATTGGTAGCAACTTTCCAATCATCTTCAAAGATGGGGTCAAGTTCCTTGGGAGCAGCCTGAAAGAGCATCTCCACGAGTTCGTGAATTACTACCTGCTGCTTTGCATAACGCTCTTGTGATGCTGCTGCATTAATCAGGTAGTGACCTGCAATAGCTTTAAGGAAATCAACTTCAATCTTCTGCTCACGTGGAATTTCAAGGTTCGCGCTATAACGCGTAAGAGGTCCATCTCCATGGACTTTGCGAGTTTCAAGTTCTGCAGCCAATACAAAGCGGCCGATGAGTTGAGAAGTCGTATCTTTCAAGCGAGCAAGGGCTTGGTGTGTGCGATCGAATGAAACGGGCCAACATGAAAGATTCTGGAGTCGAGTAAGGGCTGCTTCAACTTCTGATTTGCTTGCATCACTGCCATAACCGCTGACCATCTCTGTATAGAGAATGTCGAAATCTCTATCAAAGTTCTTCACAGTGACTTGCCCGGCAAATATCGCATCTTCTAGATCATGCACTGAGTAAGCGCAATCATCAGACCAATCCATGATCTGGGCTTCAATACATTTGCGGCCCACAGGGGCTGCTTCTCGAACCCAATGAAAGATTTCTGTGTCATCGTCATACACACCAAACTTGCGAGGATTCTCCGCGCGAGCCCATGGATATTTTGTTGCAGCATCGAGCGATGCACGAGTCAGATTAAGTCCAAGACTCTTGCCATTGCCATCCACAGTCTTTGCTTCAATACGAGTGAGCAATCTAAATGATTGCGCATTACCTTCAAATCCACCACACGGTGCTGCAACTTCTGCAAGTGCTTCTTCACCATTATGACCAAAAGGTGGATGGCCCATATCGTGTGATAGACAAGCAGTCTCAAGAAGATCTGGATCTGCGCCCAATGATTCACCGAGTTCGCGACCAATCTGTGCGCACTCCAGTGAATGTGAAAGACGGGTGCGCTGGAAATCATTCTCCCAAGGAACTGCTACTTGAGTCTTTGCAGCAAGTCGGCGAAGTGCTGCCGAGTGAATAACACGCGCGCGATCGCGCATAAATTCTGTGCGACCTGGGCGCTTTGCTGGTTCATCCAGGAAGCGCTCTTGATCTGCGGCGCTGTAGTTACTGGATGAGCTCATGCACATACCTTACAAGTCCACTATTGCTCAGATGATCTGAGATGTGAATGCCCCTGCGTCCCAAGGTGATGTATGCCAGATAGGCACCTGCTTCACGGATGAGATAGCGATAGCGTGAATTCTCCAGAGTATTAGGCCCGCTCTGCGTTGGTGAACAGGTTGCAACGGCGCCTAAATCATTTGCCATCGTCATTGCTCGTTGGCAGTGATAGGCATCAGTTGCAATGATGACGTTATAAATCTTCAGTGAACGCATCTCCTTGATGTATGCCCGTGTCTGACTCAAAGTATCGCGGCCAACAGGAAGTGCAATCACTCTGCTCTTTGCAATGCCGTGACGGGTGAGCCAATACTTTCCTGCAGCAGCCTCAGTTGTGCGATCTCCCGGAGCACCTGCGCCGACGGTAATGATGAAGGGCGCATAACCCTTATCTCGTAATCTCTTTGCTTCAATTAATCGGGCCAGAAGTACTTCACCAGGTGCACCATTGAGTTGCGCAGCACCTGGAACCACAATGACTTCAGCTGATGTGCGAAAAGATGGATTCTTCGCAGAATTCCATGTCACAAAGAGTGCATACGTTGGAATGATGACGATAACTACAAGAATGAGTGAGATAACTCGACGAATGAATTTAAACATTAACCACCCGAGAACATATCTTCAACATCGAGAGTAATCATTTCATCGGGATCATTGAGCCAGCCATCAGGCAGAGTTGGTGGGCGACCACTACTTGTGCGACCACGTGGCTTATCGCCGATTTCGACCGGATATGGCTGATCATCGAGTTGATCAAGAAGTGAGCGAAGTTCTGTGAGGGAACCCACCATGCCAAATTGACGACGCAACTCTGAATGAACACTAAATCCCTTGAGATACCAAGCCATATGTTTACGTAGGTCGCGGCATCCACGATCTTCAGATTCAAAGTAATCAACGATGAGCTCGCCATGGCGGAACATCACTTCGCGCACTTCATGCAAAGTAGGCAATACGCGCTTATCTCCACCGTTAAATGCATCAACTAGGTCTGCAAATAACCATGGACGCCCGAGGCACCCGCGGCCTACAACAACACCAGCACACCCTGTCTGGCGCACCATCTCAACACCATCTGCGCCCGACCAAATATCACCATTGCCAAGCACGGGAACTCCTGTTGGTTTCAGGTGCTCTACAAGATTTTTAATGGCAGACCAATCTGCTTTTCCTTCATACATCTGCTGCGCAGTTCGTGCATGCAGTGCAACCCATGCAACACCAAGATCTGCAGCCGACTTTGCAGCCTCTAAATATGTGTGGTGATCTGTGTCGATGCCGATACGCATCTTGACGGTAACAGGAATTCCATATGGCTTTGCATTCTCTACTGCAGCTTTGACAATCTCGCGGAAGAGATTGCGTTTAAAAGGTAGCGCTGCTCCCCCACCTTTGCGCGTCACCTTAGGAACTGGGCAACCAAAGTTCATATCGATATGGTCGGCTAAATTCTCGCGACCAATCATCTTCACCGCCTCCCCCATATGGTGAGGATCAACGCTATAGAGCTGCACAGATCGTGGCCACTCACCAGCACCAGGTTCGATCATGCGCAATGTTTCTGGAATGCGCTCTAGTAGCGCGCGAGCAGTCACCATCTCAGAGACAAAGAGACCAGCACCTTGTTCGCGGCAGAGCATGCGAAAAGCTGCATTGGTAATTCCTGCCATCGGTGCAAGAACTACAGGTGGATCTACTAGATGGACTCCATCTTTGAGCGGGAGTTGAAGCGGTGCTAGCAGCCGAGTAGACGTGGCGCTAGCCATGCTTCTACCTGATCAATTCCAATGCGCTCTTGCGCCATTGTGTCGCGATCGCGAATGGTCACTGCTTGATCTTCCAAAGTTTCGAAGTCGATAGTGATGCAGTAGGGAGTACCGATTTCATCTTGGCGACGATAGCGACGGCCAATGGCACCTGAATCATCGAAATCAATGTTCCAGTTCTTACGCAGTTGAGCTGCAAGATCGCGAGCCTTTGGAGAAAGGTCAGCATTTCGAGAAAGTGGAAGAACTGCAGCTTTGACAGGAGCTAGGCGGTGATCGAACTTCATCACAGCGCGCTTTTCCATCTCACCCTTTGCATTCGGTGCTTCATCTTCTGTGTAAGCATCCATCATAAATGTCAGTGTGCAACGATCAACACCTGCTGCAGGTTCAATCACAAATGGTGTCCAGCGTTCATTCTTCTCTTGATCAAAGTAAGACAAGTCCTTACCGGATGCTGCTGAGTGAGCCTTCAAGTCAAAGTCGGTGCGGTTTGCAATACCTTCGAGCTCGCCCCATTCAGTTCCATTAAATTCAAACTTATATTCGATATCTGCTGTGCGCTTTGAATAGTGCGACAACTTCTCTTTTGGATGATCATAGATACGAAGGCGATCTGGATTAATTCCAAGATCTTTATACCAAGCAAGACGTGTATCAATCCAATATTGGTGCCACTCTTCATCAGTTCCTGGAACTACAAAGAACTCCATCTCCATCTGCTCGAATTCACGAGTACGGAAGATGAAGTTTCCTGGAGTAATTTCGTTACGGAATGACTTACCAATCTGGCCAATACCAAAAGGTGGCTTCTTACGTGATGTTGTCATCACTTGATCAAAGTTGATAAAGATTCCTTGCGCAGTCTCTGGGCGAAGGTAGGCAAGTCCTGATTCATCTTCGACCGGTCCAAGGAAGGTCTTGAGCAAACCTGAGAACTGCTTCGGTGTTGTGAATTGGCCCTTGTTGCCACAGGCAGGACAGTTCACATCTGCAAGAGATGCTGGCGTCTTTCCATGCTTTGCTTCATATGCTTCCTCTAAATGATCTGCGCGATAGCGCTTATGACACGAAGTACATTCGGTAAGAGGATCGCTAAATGTTGCAACGTGTCCTGATGCTTCCCAGACTTCGCGAGCCAAGATCACTGATGAGTCGATACCGACGACATCTTCGCGACCCATAACCATGGATTTCCACCACTGGCGCTTCACGTTATTTTTGAGTTCAACGCCGAGTGGGCCGTAATCCCAAGAAGCGCGAAGGCCTCCATAAATCTCTGAAGAGGGGAATACAAATCCACGACGCTTTGAGAGCGAAACAATATTTTCTAGACGGTCTACGGCCATTTCAAATCTCCATCCGGCTGGCTGTCGGCGAATAACAACGGTCGTTGCAATCGTGTTCTTAGTTTACTCGTAGGCTCCGGGCTCATCGATCGCGCGAGCCAAGACTGGAATGGCTTCTAACTTTGCGCGCGTAGAACTTAAAGCTCTGCGATATGAGCCCACGTTCTCCCATTCAGTACTTAAGACCCAGAGCGTTGGCTCATCAAGATTCTGGCCGACCGTGCCTGAGAGATATCCGGCAGCTTGGGCTAAGACATCGCGAGCTAGCTCAATCTCTGCGCGAAAAGAGGCCGATTCACTCATAGGAACATTAAATCTTGCGATGGCGATCATGAGGTGAGCCTAGGGTGCTGGGCTATGGAAATGAAAATCATTTTCATTTGTGATACGGTCTGGCCATGAACATCGCAATCATCTTGGCAGCATCGACTGCAATCGCAACTACTACAGGCGGATATCTAGCAATTAAATCAAAGGATCGCCTCCACTTAGTGTTGGGGCTCTCAGCCGGCCTGCTTCTCGGTCTTGTTGCCTTCGATCTTCTGCCTGAAATCTTTGAACTTAATACTCAAGAATTTCTCCATGCACCTGCTGCCTCAATTGCACTTGTTGCAGGTTTCTTACTCCTTCACTTCTACGAGCAAATCTTTGGTTCCCATGAACCTGCCGAATCAGATTACGGCCATGACCATGACCATACCTCCAGCATTGCAGGAGCCTTTGGCGCACTTGCAATGGGTGGCCACGTATTCCTTGATGGTGTTGCACTCGGTGTTGCATTCTCTGTCAGCAATAATCTTGGAGTCGCAGTCTTTATCGCACTTCTCGTCCACGCATTCTCAGATGGACTCAATACTGTTTCATTCTTAATCAAGAGCGGTTCTTGGGGCAAGAAGGGCGTCTGGCTACTTGGTGTAGATGCAGTTGCACGTATTAGCGGTGCTGCACTTGGTTCTAGCTTTGCAGTCAACGATAACTTTGTTGGACTTTATCTCGCTCTCTTTGCAGGAATTGTTATCTACCTTGCAACTTCTCATATCTTGCCCGAAGCACATTCACGACATTCCTCCCGATACACAATCTTGGCAACAATCAGTGGTGTTGCAATTATGTGGGCACTTGTCGGATTTCTTCACGGTATGGGCTAAAAATGTCTCGATCAAACCCACGAGTCCTAAGTACTCTCGAGCGCGCCGGCGGATTTGCTAGCGCACAAGAGGTTTACAGACTCATGCAACGAGAAGGCGAGAGCATTGGCCTGACCACTGTCTATCGCTCGTTGCAGAGTTTGGTCAATGACAAGATTGTTG
Source organism: Candidatus Planktophila dulcis (assembly GCF_002288225.1). Classification (NCBI taxonomy): domain Bacteria; kingdom Bacillati; phylum Actinomycetota; class Actinomycetes; order Candidatus Nanopelagicales; family Candidatus Nanopelagicaceae; genus Candidatus Planktophila; species Candidatus Planktophila dulcis. The sequence goes on along the minus strand of NZ_CP016777.1, from coordinate 339,393 downwards.
ATGTGCTCAGACGTGATGATGGTGAGGCTATCTATCGCCTCTGCGGGGAAGCACACCATCATCACTTGGTCTGCAAGGGCTGCGGTGACACCGTTGAAATCGAAGGCGGCGCTATTGAAAAATGGGCGAGGGTAATGGCTGAAGAACATGGCTTTCGCGAAGTAGGCCACACCGCAGAAATCTTTGGCCTCTGCGCTAAGTGCTAAGAGTGAGATAGTTACGACATGAGTCTCTGGCGAACCATCAGCGCTGTCATAGGAATTGCATGTGTTCTTGTCTATGCAGGTGGCGCCAACTATTGGAATAAGCAAGATGGTTGGTATCAATCTCTGAACCAACCTTCATGGCAGCCTCCTGGCTTCGTCTTTGGTCTGATCTGGCCTTATAACTTCATTGTTATCGGAATCGCGCTCTGGGTTATTGCTAGCAAAGCATCACCAGTAGTTGTTGCCTCCGCTGTGACTCTCTTTGCAACTAGCGTCATTATTGCTCTGCGTTGGTCTTACCTGTTTTATGAGGTCCACGATTTACGAGGTGCGACCATCTCGCTTTTCACAACAGCGATTCTGACGATTCCATTTCTCGCCATCACATTTACGCAATCAATCAAAGTTGGGATTGCGCTCATCCCCTACCAAATCTGGATCTTCACTGCAGCAGCGCTTAACGCCAATTACGCAGCCAATAATTAAGCTGAGCCGAATCTCCGCTCACGCTCTGAATAAATCTCAATCGCTTTCCACAATAACTTTGGCGTCATATCTGGCCACAGAACATCCATAAATACGAACTCAGCGTAGGAAGATTGCCATGGCAAGAAGTTGCTAGTGCGCTGTTCCCCTGATGATCGCAGGAACATGTCCACATCGCGCATCTTGGGTGAATACAGGTACTTCTCTAAAGTCTTCTCAGTTATTGCATCTGCTTTTACTTTGCCACGCTTCACATCGCGAGCCAGCTCAGCTGCTGCATCAACAATCTCAGCACGGCCCCCATAGTTCACACACATATTGAGAGTGAGCTTCTTGTTCCTCTTCGTCAGCTCTTGCGCCTCTTCCAGCTCTGAGATCACTGATTTCCATAGCTTCTGCGGGCGACCCAACCAATTGATCTTCACGCCCATCTCATTGAGGCGATCACGACGGGTGCGAAGCATCTCGCGGCTATAACCCATCAAGAACTTCACCTCTTCAGGGCTGCGCTTCCAATTCTCTGTGGAGAATGCATATGCGCTAATTTCCTTCACACCGAAATCAATAGCAGCTTCGACGATATCGAAGAGAACCTTTTCACCAGCTTGATGACCTGCTGTGCGAGGTAGCCCGCGCTCTTTAGCCCAACGCCCATTGCCATCCATCACAATTGCGATGTGTTGGGGAATCTCAATCTTCTTAGCCATCAGTGTTCTAACTAAGCCCTCTCGACCATCGGCAAACTTCGCAGTCCGCGTTCAAGGTGCCATTGTAGGTAAGCAGTTACCAAACCACTAGCCTCTCGGCGATGTCGATGTTCGCTTTTCTCTGCCGTCTCCCAATCGCCTTTAAGTAGCGCCTGCATTAATTCAAGAGCTTCACTTGAGGCAGTCGCCGATGCTGATGGCCTGCAATCCATGCAGACCGATCCGCCGCCAACTAAAGAGAAGTAACGGTGAGGACCAGCCTTTTCACAGCGAGAGCATGAAGTCATCGAAGGTTCATATCCACCGATGGAAAGTGATCGCAGCAGAAAAGCATCAAGGATTAGGGATGAATCAAATCTCTTCTCTGCAAGTGCCTTCATGCCGCCAACTACTAACTGAAATTCTTGAGGAGCTGGTTCTTCCTCTTGTTGTGTAAAGCGCTCAGCAGTTTCAAGGATGGCGTGAGCAATCGTCCAGCGCTGGTAATCATCGGTGAGTGCTTCACCGTAATTCATAATCGCTTCAACCTGTGTGATCGTGTCAAAAGTCTTACCTGAGTGCATCTGAATATCGACATGGCTACCTGGCTCAAGGCGTGCACCAAATTTAGACATGGTGCGACGAACTCCCTTTGCCACACCACGGATACGCCCATGATCTTTGGTAAGCAGAGTGATGATGCGATCGGCTTCGCCTAGCTTTTGCGTGCGCAGGATGATGGCCTCATCGCGATAGAGCGATGAACGGGGCGCAGACATACTGCGTACGATAGTTAGCGAATAGCGCGATTGATTGCAGACACGACCGCTTTAAGAGAAGCAGTCGTTGTATTAGGGTCGATTCCGACTCCCCAGAAGACATCTCCTGCAATAGCGCACTCCAGATAGGCAGCAGCGGATGCATCTCCACCTGATGAGAGTGCATGCTCGCTGAAATCGAGAACGCGAACATCAACGCCATAGTTCTGCAAGATATGGCAGAACGCAGCAA